>NZ_JBSFTE010000020.1:0-124863 GCF_053590565.1 Micromonospora sp. NPDC003197
AGGTGAATCTGTTCCGCCGGCACCCCGGCCACCAACAGCCGCAACAGTGCGTCCCGGTTCATCGCCGGCGGACCACACACGTACACCTCCTGCCCCGGGCGATAGTGCGCCAAGGCAAGCGTCAACGCGTCACCCCGTTCCTCCGGCTCGGTGTTCTCCACGTCATGCGACACCGCCGGCACCAACCTCAACCAGTCATGGGCACACTCCAACTTGTCCAAACTCGTCGCGTCATACAGGTCGATGAAGTTGCGTGAGCCGACCACCAGGGTCACCCGCCGAGGAGTGTCCGGGGCGGCGGCGACCTGCTCCACCAAAGCCCGCAACGGAGCCAACCCCGTACCACCAGCCACCAACAGCAGATCCGCACCAACGTCCGGGTCCAGCATCAACCCATTCCCGTACGGCGGCCCAAGCCACACCCGATCACCAGCGCACACCTGGTCGACCAGGGCGTGGGACACCTCGCCGCCCGGGACCGCCCGCACATGAAGTTCGAGGCTGCCATCCGATCGGGGCGCGTTCGCCGGGGCGTACCAACGCCACCTGCCCGGCACCTGCGACACCATCACCGGCACCGCCTGACCAGGACGCACAGGCAACAGCCCCTGCGGTCGTACCGTCAGAATCGCAATCCCCGGCGCAGGCCGATCATGATCGACCACCTCAGCCGACCACCACGCCGGCCCCTCCCCCACCCCACGCCCCACCCGAGCCAAGGCCCGGATCGTCGGCCTATACAACCGCTGCCAATCCCGGGCCAGCCGCGGCGACCACCACGGGCGGGCATAGCAGGCCACCGTGTCGATCAACGCGTCACCGATCGGCAGATGATGCGGCGTGAACAGGCAAAACCGCCGGTACGCCCGACCCAACACCGCCAACAACGCTGCCCGACCCGCCGCATCATCACCACCACTAACCAGCCGACCCAAGCCGGTCAGGAACAGCACCGCGTCCCCAGCTGGCAGCAGCCCCGGGCGAGAATCCTCCACCAGATACCAAAAGTGCTCCACGGCCTGATCGACATGTCGCATCGTGGCCGCCCACGACGCCATCAACTCGGTCCCGTTGCCGACCCTCATACCGGGGTCTCCTCGGAGAACGCCTGGCCGGCGCGGTCAGCGGCTGAGGGTGACACGCCCATCGCCCGCAACGTCCCCACCAGGTAGTTGACCGCCCGACGGTGCTGCCCCTCCGACATGCCGAGCCCTCGCCACGCTGCCGCGCACGGACGGACCACGTCGCCCTTTGGGCCACCCAACGCCGCCGTCAGCAACAACACCAGATGCGCCGCCAACCGGACCCGATCCACCCCCACCAGGAACGGCTTCAGCTCGGTGTCCGCCTCCACCAGCCACAGCCAGCGGCCCACCGCATCCCGTACCCCCATCGACCCCAACCGCTCGAACCCCGCAGGCTCGTCGGCTGACGATCCACTGTCCACACCCATCACAAGCTCTCTCCCCTACACCATCCGGGAAACCTGGAACGGCACCGGGACGGGCGGGAGCAGCGACACAAGCAATCAGGGGAGTCACCCGCCACCGGAGCCAGCACCCGCCCCGGGCCATGCCCTGATCGTGGTCAACGCACCTCTCCAATGGCACGACTACACTCTGCACTCGCGCTGTACCTATACGAACGAAGTTGCCGGTAGGCTGCCCAAAGACCGATCTCGACATGATCGGAGACGATCTTTGACGACTGTGCATCGGTGGACAGGCCGAGAGACCCGAGCCCTCCGCCACGCCCTACGCATGAGCATCCGCGATTTCGCCGAACGCCTCGGTGTCGCCGAACGAACTGTCTCCAAATGGGAGGCTGGCCAGACGGCTATCTCCCCTCGACCCGAGATACAAGCTGCTCTCGACACCACTCTCGACCAGTCAGACAATCAGACACACAGCCGGTTCAATAGCATGCTGAGCCGATTAGATCTGATCAATGACCCGTCAACAGACAGCGGCAGTGGGCGTGATCTTGCGATCCTCTCCCGACAACAGATTGCAATGGCCAGAGAGACTCTCGGCTTTACGCTTGCCGAGTTCGCCGAAGCACTCGCCGTACACCTCGGATGGAAGCCAACAGAAGCCTCTCTTAACGCGTGGGAATCTACAACAACACCCCCGGGCGATGTACTTATCGCAGCAAGTCTGGCGAGTCGAGGCAGCTCTAGCACCTTCAGTGACCTCCTTCCGAATTCGACACATCTAGCCGACCTCAGAGCCGCATACACAAATCGAGCTGAGCTTACGACACATATGCCCCCAGAAAGCCTACTTGACGGCGCTCGCGACGTACGTGCCATGGGGCTATCTCTCAACCTTCTATGCCAGCATTACCCAGACCGTCACTGGGACGAACTCCTCCGAACTGGCACTAATGTTCGATGTCTCTTCGCCGACCCAGATGGGGACGCAATACGCGCAAGAGAAATAGAAGAGGAGTTTCCGGCCGGCCATCTGTCCTCTCTGACCAAGCTGAACATCGAAACAATGTCGAGAATTCGAGATCGCCTGCCAACCGACTCGACAGGCACCCTCACCATCGCCACTTACGATCAAACCATTCGCTTCAACATAATTCTCATCGACGACGTCTGCGTCTCTCAAGCATACCTACCGCAAGGCCGGGGAATAGATTCCCCGACGCTCGTCACAGAGAATCGCTCCACTACGGGCCTGTACCCCATCTTTGACCAGATCTTCGACGCCCACTGGGAGCAGCGCCGACAGCTATGACGACCTACCAGGCACTACTTCCGATCGCAATCGAAGCAGTCGACCGCGCCAGTCATCTCCTCAGGAACCAAAGCCCAGGAGCACTTACCCACAAAGGCGATCGAGACCTAGCTTCCCAGCTGGACTACCAAATCGAACGCGAGGTTCGCTCTTTTCTGCGCGAACGAACGCCCCACATTGGCTTTCATGGCGAGGAAGAAGGCCCATTTGGTGCGACCGAGATGCAGTGGGCACTGGATCCAATCGACGGGACAGCGAACTTTGTTCGCAGTCTCCCGATGTGCGGAATATCCCTCGGCCTCGTGCACCACGAAAATCCCGTCCTCGGCGTTATCGACCTACCCTTCCTGACCGGTCGATATAGCGCAACGATTGGCAATGGCGCGCACCTAAACGGGCAACCGATCATGACAAGCGCCACTAACAACATCACTTCGGCAATCGTGGCCATCGGCGACTACGCAGTGGGCATCGACGCAGCAGTCAAGAATCGCTTACGACTGGCCCTGACCGCAGAGCTTGCCGAGATTGTCCAGCGAGTACGCATGACCGGCTCAGCCGCACTTGACCTCGCTTGGCTTGCCGAGGGAAAAATCGACGCCGCCCTCACGCTATCCAATCACCTTTGGGACATGGCAGCTGGTGTAGCCATCGCGCGCGAAGCGGGCGCCAGCATCATAGATATCGACGGAAGCGCCTACACCAAGCATTCCTCCACAACTTTGGCCACCACTCCCTACCTGAAAGACGACATCTTCACGATTTTAAAGAGGGTATCCGGCGAAAACATTACTGTTTGAGAGCGATACTCGCAAACAAAATTTGTTTGGACCTTCTGGCAATACGCACAGCACCAAACACCGGCCAAGTTCGGCCGGTGTTTGGTGGGTGCGCCGAGCCCGCCTACAAGCCGGACAAAGTCAGCATGGACTCCGACTGGGTTCGGCCAGTGTTGGGTACTCCACGTCGAGGAGATCGCCAACGCCGTCCGAAATGCCGCGACGGAGACCAGCCGGGTTTGGCCGGTGTTGGGCCGCCCGCTTGGTCGGCCTGTCCAGATCGGCCCGGGTGTCGCAATGGAGACCGGCCAGGTTCGACTCTTATCTGCAGTAGTGGGGTGCGGACCTGTTCGGTGAGCAGCGCCAACACCGTGATGGAAAGTTCCCTCGCGAAGCCTGAGACCATAGCTCAGATGGAAGAGCGCCGCTCTTGCAAGGCGGATGGCGGGGTTCGAGTCCCCGTGGCTCCATTAACAGCGCGGTGAGCTGGAAGAGTAAAAGTCATTGTGGCGGCGCCCGAATCGCCTCGGTCAGATGCGCCGTGATGTGCGAAGACGAGGGTCCGATTCTGGCAGCCGTAGCCGCGCAGTCACGTCAGATGCGTCCGACGGTTGTGTCGTCGTCCGCGCCCGTGCCGGGATCGAGAATCTTCCTGAGCTGAACCAGCTCCCGTTCCTCCAGCAGGGATGGCGTCGCCTCAAAAATCAGCTTGATGCTGTCCCTGAGTTGCTGCTCCGTGAGCACGACTGCGCTGCCGTCCACTTTCGGCCCGTCGCCCTCGTCCTCGATCCGAGCGTTGCGCAAGATGCGCAGCTGCTCGTCGCTGAACAGCCGGGCTGCCAAAGCGGCGACGATGCGCTGCCGCGCTTCTTCCCTACTCATCCCCGCTTGGTAAGACTTGATCACGGCCGATACTTCCTGCGCCGCGTCCGCTGGCTCGAGCACTACCCGCACCGGCGGCTCGACAACGGCGTCTAGGACGTCGTCACTCTTGCGGCGACTGAGAGCCCTCACCAATCCGGATTTCACGGCTGGGAGAACCTGTTCGGTCATCAATCGCGCGACGTGCGGCCGGGCCCGTTCCAGAGCATAAAGAGCCAAAGAGAAAGCCAGACCTCGCAGCATCTGCTCGAGCTCCGAGCGTTCCGAAGATCGCAGAGACTGTTCTTCGATGGGGTCGAGCGTGACCTGTCCCAGCTTGTTGCTGCCATCACTGCGGGTCAGCGGGCTAAAAGAGCCAGGCTTCGTGTGCGAGTTCGACAGGTGCGCTCCGTCGTCGTACTCTACCCACATCTTCTCTCTGGGCATTCGCTGTCCCCGTCTCGTCGAGCTGTCCGCACCGCATCGCATCCTTTCAGAGCCATCGCCGATTACGCCATCCGCTACTTGACCGAATCTGCCGTCACGCTGCCGCACATCACAAACAGGGATCCGGCCAGCCATCCGCATGACGGTTCAGCCCTACCTACCCGTGATCGTCATCAGGTGATATTCCCTTGATCTGAGTTAAATCGTCGTTTTTACCGTCCCGACTTGGTACGGCTATCTATTGGCACACCAGTCGCCGCCGCCCCGGCGCTGCTGTTGAGGTCAGGTAACAACAGCCGCCCGTGTGGCATGATCGCAGCGATGATCGCCGGGGTACGCCAGAAGCCAGCTGACCAGGCCCGCCCACGCACGTACTGGCATCTTCGGCTGCCGGTGCTGCTCGCCCTGCTCGTCGGGTTGGCCGGCGTCGGATACCGGCTGGCGCTGTTGCTGGCCGACGCGCCGCCCACCAACAGCGACGAGGCGACCATGGGGTTGGCCGCCCTGCGCATCGCCCGTGGCGAGGACTTCCCGGTCTGGTTCTACGGCCAGGCGTACATGGGGACGCTGGAGGCGTACCTGGCCGCGCCGATCTTCGCGCTCTTCGGGCCGTCGGTGCTCGCGCTGCGGCTACCTACCCTCGCGATGTTCGCGCTGTTTCTCGCCCTGTCCTGGCGGCTCACCCGCCGGCTCGGCGGGGATCCCTGGTTCGCCCTGCTGGTCGTCGGTTTCCTCGCGCTCGGCTCGGACCGGGTGGTCAAGAACCAGCTCATCGCCGGGGGCGGCTACCCCGAGATGAACCCGGCCGGAGCCGCACTTGCCCTGCTCACCGTGGAGCTTTGCCTCGGCGGATCGGGGCGGCGGCTGCCGCGCTGGGCGATCTGGGGGCTGATCTCCGGGATCATGCTCTGGGCCGACCCGCTGCTGCTGCCGTACATCCTCGGGACCGGTGTGGTGCTGGCGGTCTGGCGACGGCGGGAGCTGGCCGGTCGGGCCGGGCTGGTGGCCGCCGGGACGATGCTGCTAGGGGCGGCACCGATGCTGTTGGACAGCATCTGGTACGGCCGCAACCCGCTCGCCGCTGTCCTGACCGCCAGCGGCGGGGGCGCGTCGGCGGGCTGGGGTGATCGGCTGTACGGCGGCCTGGTGCTCGGTCCGCCGCTCGGGATGGGCTTCTGCTCGCCGAGCCACTGCACCATCTGGCAGTTCTGGTGGGCACTCGCCTTCCCGGTCCTGCTAGTCCTGGGTGCCCTGCTCGCCTGGCGTACGCTGCGCGCCGCGCGCGGGCCGGCCGGAGAGCCCGGTGACGAGCAGCGGGTGTCGGCGGCGGTACGGCTGGCGCTGCTGGCCGGGGCCGCAGCGGTGCTCGCGGCGTACGTGGTGAGCAGCTCGGCCGGACGGACCCCGGTGGAGAGCGCCCGGTATCTCTCCTGCCTGACGATTGCCATGCCAGCCCTGCTCTGGCCGCTGTGGCAGGCGGCTCGTCGACGCTCCGGCGGCCTTCGCGTGGTGGCGTCCGCCGTACTGGCGGCCATCCTCGGCACGGCCGCGTGGGCGACCGTCGCGGCGATCCGTACCGTGCCGGCCACTCATGCGGAGGCCGAGCGGCACCGCACGCTCGTCGACACCCTCGACGAGTTGGGTGTACGCCACGTCTACGGCGGTTACTGGACCTGCAATCGGCTCACCTTCGCCACCACGGAAGACGTGGTGTGCGCGGTAGTTAAGGACGATCTGACTCCCGGCTTGGACCGCATTCGGGCGTACCGGCCGGCGGTGGCAGCCGACCCGGGTGCGGCCTGGGTCGTACCGGTCGACTCGCCGCTGGCCACCCAGCTCGATCAGCGGATCGGCACCGAACCGGGCGCATTTGACGTGGTCACCGTACCCGGTTGGCGGGTGTACCTGCCCCGCAGCTGACACCAGCGCAACGTCCGATTCGCGCCAGACGTACGAGGACTGCGGGCGGGAACCTGGACGACATGTCGAGCACCAACCTGACCATGAGCGGTGGCCCCGTCGAGTTTGCCCACTGGTACGACTTCAGCGAGGGCGGTCCGGTGCACCAGGCGCTGTTGCCGTTCCCGGCAGAGTCACCCGCCCCGTTCGAGCTCGCCCGCTGGTCGGTGGCCCCGGGAACGTCGAACGACCTGGACGTACACCGGTCGCGTGAGGTGTGGATCGTCGTCTCCGGGGTCGGCGTCCTGACCTGGGCTGATCAGACGGCGGTGGTGCGGGCCGGGGACGTGGTGGCGTTCGAGAGCAAGGTGCCGCATCAGGTACGCAACGACGGGCCGGACACGCTGCACGCCGTCTCCGTCTACTGGCTGCCGTCCGAGGACTGACGCAACACGTACATCGGAGGCGCTGCTACCAACGATCGCCGCCAAGCTGCGTCACCTGCGACTGCGTCCGCCGCCCGAGTAAACCAGTACGGGCGGCGGACGCGGTCTCGGTGGATCTTCGCGGCGGCTACTTGATCGGTACGTCCAGGTAGGACCCGCCGCCGATGGTGATCGTGCCGGCCCCGTTCTCTTCGTAGTAGAGCGGGTCGACGGTGTCGACGACGAGGGTGAGCGAGTGGCCCGCCGGCAGGTCGTAGGCGGTCGCCGTCAGGTTGACGTCGACGCTGCGGCTGCCGGAGCTGGTGCCCAGCCAGGTGACTGGCGCGTGGGTGATCAGCTTGGCGGTGCCGAGCTGGTCGAGGTCGTACAGGTAGGCGACCAGGGTGCCCCGGGCGGCGGCACTGGTGAGCTCAAGGTGCAGTTTCGGGACGCCACGGATGCGCTGTGCGGTGGAGGGCCGCTGCGAGGCCCAGACCCCGGCACGTACCCGGTCCACGCTGGGCAGCCAGACCTCCGGCATTTTGCCGGTGAAGGCACCGATCCCGTTGGTAAGGAGTACGACGCCGCCGTTGGCGGTGGTGTCGAGCTCGGTCGGCAGGGTCTTGCGCCAGCCGCTGCTCGGTGCGCCACCGAGCAGACCGGTCCCGTCGAGCAGGCGGATCGCGCCCAGCCCGTAGCGCTGGTTCTGCGCCGTCGGCCAGTTCGAGTGTGCCTCGGCGGCGGCGTTGTGCGGGCGCAGCAGAACCGGGGGTTCCTGGCTGATGCCGGTGTCGATGCCGGCCAGGTGCTGGTCGAACCAGCGGAACACGTTGGTCCAGACCTCGTTCTCGATGCCGAGGACGCCGGTCAGTTCGGCGATCGCGTGGTCGCCGGGGCGCAGTTCGAGGCGCTTCGGGCCGGTGAGCTGGCCGTAGAAGTCGACGAGCTGGTTCGGCGGGAAGAACGTGTCCCCCCAGGCGTTTGCGATCAGCACAGCGGGCTGGTTCGCGTTGATCTGGTCGATGTAGCTGGCTGCGGACCGGGCGTCAGCCCAGGCGATGACCTCGTTGATGTTGCGGTTGGCGGCGAAGTCTTCCAGTTTGCTGGTCAGCTCCGGTCCGGGGTTGCCGAGCAGGTCGGCGGCGATCTTGAGCAGCCCGCTGGACTGGAGGTGGCGGGTGGAGTCGGCGTAGAGCGAGGAGGTGAGGTCGGTCCAGCCGCTCATCATGGCCACGGTACGGATGCGCGAGTCGAAGGCCGAGCCGAGCAGGCTCAGTCCGGCACCGTAGGAGATGCCGCCCGCGCCGATGCGGGTCGGGTCGGTGGCGGTGTTCGCGATGGTCCAGTCGACCACCTTGGTCAGGTCGGCCATGTCCTTCGGGCCGGCGGTGTCGATCTCACCACCCGAGGACCACCAGCCTCGGGGCGTGTACGAGACGACGACGTAGCCCTTGGCGGCGAGCTTCTTCGCCTGGGCCAGGTATTCGAGGTCGTTGAGGCCCCAGCTGGCGGGGAAGATGACGGCCGGGTACTGGCCGGCGACGGCCGGGGCGATCACGTTGGCCTTCAGCACCACGCCGGCACTGGTGATGTCGACAAAGCGGACACCAGTCGTGGGGACGGCCGTGACGGTGCTCTGGTTCACCGTCGGGACGGCGGCGACGGCGGGGGTCGTGGTTGCGGCACCAGCCACGACCACTGTGGCCAGAACCGCCAGTACGGATCTGAACAGGGTTGATCGACGCTTCTCCATACGCGTTCCTTGCAGGTGGGGGTAGCGGCATCGGATAGCCGCAGCGTAGGAGGCAGCATCGAAGATTAGAAGATTATGACGACATCGTTACCAACGAGTAACAAACAGCGGACGCGGGAGCCTATTCCGGTCTCCCGCGCCCGCTGCTGGTTCCGCTGTACGCGCCTCGGGCGTTGCTCAGCCGAAGCAGTTCTCGATGGACTTTCCACAGTTGACGGGCAAGTTCCTGGTGACGGTCGTGACGTTATCGATCTTGGCCTGGGCATCCTTGACCCAGAGGCCACCCGGCTTCTCGGTGGAGTCGTTCTCGGCCACCCTGCTCTTGAAGACAGTCACCTGGCCCTTCTCCGCATGGATGCCGGCGCCCTTCGACTTCTGTCCGACCCCGCTGTTGCGGTTCACCTCGGTCCGCCGTACGAGCAGGGTCGACGTCTCCGCGAAGATGCCGGCACCGTTCCCACTCCCGCTGTTCTCCTCGACGAAGCTGTCGTCCGCCGAGACCAGCCCGTTGACGGTGGCGATGCCGCCGCCGTTCGTGGTCGAGATGTTCCGGCGGATCCCCAGGTTGCGCAGGGTGATCACCGCCTCCCGGTTGACGATGCCGCCACCGACCTTGGCAGAGTTGCGGGTGACGTCGGTGTCCCAGACCTTGGTACGGGCGTTCACGCTGGCGATGCCGCCGCCCTCGGTCGCACTGTTGCTGACGAAGGTGCTGGTCGCGACATCGGCCGCGCCCTTGAAGTTGGCGAAGCCTCCGCCGAACCCTCCGGCACTGTTGTTGGTGAACTCGGAACCAGCGACGGTCAGCACACCTCCATTGAGGAGAGCGCCGCCATTGCCAGCCGCGTTGGCCGCCCGATTGCCGTGGAACGCGCTGTCGACCAGGGTCAGATGGCCGTCATTGAAGATCGCGCCGCCGCCCCCATCTGCTGCGAGCGCAGCGTTGCGGGTGAACGTGACCCGTTCTACGGTGGCGGTAGCGTCGTGGTCGATCTGGATGCTGCCCCCACTCGCGGCCTGCCCGTTGGTGAGGTTCAGGTCGGTCAGGTTCAGCTCGCCGCCGCCGCGAACAGTGAAGAACCGGAATGCCGCAGCGTTGGCGGATCGGGTGATGGTTGCCCCCGCACCGTTGATGGTGATCGGGTGCTGGACGATCGGCAGACCGGACTGGGCATCGCTCTGATCAGGCGTGGACAGCCGGTAGGTGCAGCCGGCGGCCAGGGTGAGGTTGCCGCCCCCTTCGGCGTTGGCGCGTACCAGCGCGGCGACGAGTTCGTGAACGCCACAGGGTACGGACGTCACCTCGGTCGCACCGGTCCGCACGGGCGGTTCAGCCGGCTCGCTTGCTGGGGTCTCTGCCGGCGGTTCAGCCAGCTCGCCCGCTGGTGTCTCCGCTGGATTACTTGCCGGCGTCTCTGCCGGCGTTGACGCCTGCTCTTCGGGGCGACCCTCGCGGGTCTGTTCCCTGTTCGGTCCGCTCTCTCCCGGTTCCTTGCTGGAGATGATCGAGCTCAGCTGCCCCCAGCCCACATCATCCGGGCTCGCACCGTACAGGGCGTAGGCGCCACCGACCACCGATACGATCCCGATCCCGGCCACACCGGTGACCAGGCGTCTGGCCGTGGAGCCGCCGGGTAAGAACCATCGGGACCGTCGTCTTGTTCGCTGCGTTCCGGGGCTGTCGGAGTTCTCCTCATTCCCTGGGCAAATGGACATCAAGTTCTCCTGCCTGCACGCCAAATCTGGCCACGCCAACGGGCGCGGACGGCTACGGTTCGTCGCCGCTGCCGATCACGGTAAGGCCGCAGATCAGGACAAGCCCTGCTATCGCGAACAAAACACACGATACGGTGGATATTGCGATCAACAGCCATGACCTGGGCGCTTCTGCCGCCTCCTTGACCTGGTCGACCTAGCCGCCGTCAACGCCGGCGGGTCAGAAGAAGACGGTGACCAGGACGACAGCGTCCAACACACCGACCACCACCAGCCAACCGGCGGTGAACAGCGGGTGCCGGGCCAGCCGGGAGGTGCCGCGCTCGCTCAGGTAGCCGAGCGCGGCATTGACGAACCCGACGCAGGCGCCGAGGGTGAGCGCACCGACGGCCAGCACGCCGCCGCCGCTCAACGGTGCCGGGAACGGCAGCGTGGCCACCGCCAACAGCACCGCGAGCACCAGCCAGAGCGCGTGCAGAAACCGGGCGGCAAGCACCGGTGCGCTCTCCTCGTCCAACTGTGCCGGCCGGGGCCCGAGCACCGCTGCCAACCAGCGTTGGTACTCGGCCGCCAGATCCCAGGACCAGCGGCGGGTCAGTCGATCCAACCCGCCCGCCAGGGCCAGGGTCATGGCGTACGGCAGCGGTGGCTGCTCGGGACCCGACACGTTCTTACCTCCTGCGCTTGCTACGCCACTTGCGGTAGTCACGGTAGCCGTCGCGGGCCGACACACCGGTCGAGTAGTAGCCCCAACCGGTGTCGATCCGGTCGGCCCGGCGGACCACCCTCCGCTGGTACTTGCGGTGCTTGGCCGCCGCCTGCTTCCGCTTCTTCTTGTAGTACTTGCTGCGGCCCGCGACCCCCTTCGGTGCCTTCTTGATCCGGCGGCTCTTGACGAACTTGCCGCCGTAGCGCAGCGCCTTGGCGGCACCGAAGGTACCTGCTCCGACAATGTCGGACCACCCGCTGCGGTCACCCCTGCGGAGCTTGTAGATGCCCCGCCCGAGCGAGATACCGGCGGAGACCGCCGCACACGGGCCGCAGCCGAACATCGCCGCGACACCGAGCACCGCGCCGGCCCGGTCGAGCCACTTGCCCCAGCCACGCCGACCGTCGAGGTCGAAGCAGTTGATCGGGTCACCGGAGCAGTAGTCGTACGGGTTGGCGTTGCCGCCGTACACCGGGTCGGTCTGGAGGAACCGGCCCGTGGTCGGGTTGTAGAGGCGTACCCCCATCAGGACGATGCCGGCGGGGGTGTCCGCCGCCCGCTGCTCCGCACCCAGCCACCCGTAGCGCTGCGTCCCGACATCGGCCGGATTGCGCGGCGTACCGTACTCGGTGCTCTCCCCGGTGCTGGAGACCCCCGCGTCGCCGTTGCGGATGCTGGCGATCAGATCGCCGTGCAGGTTACGCAGCTGCCACTCTGCCTGGCCGGTGTCGCTGTCCCAGGTGGCGGCCATGGCCGACAGGCCGGTCACCGTCCGCGTCCACTGCGTCGCAGACTCCTGGGTCCAGGCCGGGTTGTCGCTGTCGTCGTCGTAGTGGTGGACCGCCTGCACGACCGAACCCGACGCGTTGTCCGTCCAGGACCGGATCCGGTTGCCCGCGACGTCGAGGGTGTAGTCGGTGGTCCGCGTGCCCTGGGTGATCCGGTCGACCAGGTCCGTGACGTGGTAGGCCACGCTCAGGGCCCCGCTCGCCGGTACGGCGGTGTCGACCGCTGGCACAGCGGTCGTCCGACCCAACGCGTCGTACCCGTACCCGGTGCTGTTCACCCGGTCGGCCGTGTCGTAGCTCCAACTCCGCGTACCGGCCGCCGTGGTGCTCTGGCAGGCACCGTCGGCGGCGGGGACGTACGTCGTCATCGAGGTGCGGTTGCTGGCCGCGGTGTACGCGTACGTGCGGGTGGTGCACTGCGCGGCGACGGTGTCCGCGACGCTGGTCAGCCGGCCGACGGCGTCGTAGCCGTAGGTCTGGTCCGACAGGGTCGAGACGGCCCGCCGCCACTGGCCGTGGCCCGACTCGGTGATCGCCTCGCTCAGCAGCGTGCAGTCGTCCTGTCCGCAGCCCGGACGGGCGTAGGTGAGCCCCACCGGGGTAGCGGTCTCGTCGTACTCGGTGTTGACCACCACACCGTTGGGCCAGGTCTCCGACACCAGGTTGCCGTCGGCGTCGTAGCTGCCGGTGAAGGTGCCGACCTGCCCGTCGACGACCTTGGTGAGCAGGTCACGGCGACCGTCCACCCCGTCGTAGTGGTAGGTCCGGGTGACCTTTCCGTCCGAGCTGGTCGATGCCCGCCCGAGCAGGTCGTACCCGGTGGTCGAGGTGTTGCCGTCGGCATCGGTGTAGGACACCTGCCGACCGAGCCGGTCGTAGCCGCGCACGATCTGGGCGGTGACCGCGTTGTTGGTCACCGACTGGACCCGGGTCAGCGTCCCGGTGGCCGGGTCGTATTCGCTGCGCTGCACCGGCACCGCCGCGCCCAGTCCGGCCGCTGCGGTCACCGCCACATCCCGGACCCGACCAGCACCGTCGTACGTGGTCGTGGTGGTCCGCAGGACACCAGCGCTGGTCTTCTCGGTGATCGTCCGCACCTGGTGGTACATGTCGTAGGTGGTGACGGAGTAGGGCACTTCCGGCCCGGTCGCCGCCTGTCCGCCCGGCTGGGTACGGCAGGTCAGCCCCGCCCACTCCGGCCGCAGGTCACACTCCGCATAGCCGGAGCCGGACGTCGCCCGGTAGGCGATCGTCTGCCGGGTCTGCGGGGTGGTGGTCGACGTGCCGCCAGCCGGCATCGTGGTGGAGTTCGGCAGCCCGGTCTCGATGTCGTAGCCGAACCGAGTGACCAGGGCCTTCCCGGCCGGGTCGACGGTCAGCACGGTCGGCTGCCGCAGGTTCCAGTCGTACGCCGTCGTGGTGCGACGCAGATCGGTTTCGGTGAGCGTGCCCGCCGCGCTCCGGTACTGGACCAGCTCGTCCTGGGTGGTTACCAGGTGGTACGGCGCACCGGTGGTGGGTGCCCCCTCGTCGTGCTTGTACCGGGTGACCAACCGGCCCCGGACGGTGGCACCGCTGTCGAGCACCACGTCGTGCTCCGGTTCGGTCTCGACGAGCAGCAGCTGACCGTCGGCGGAGTAGCTCTTGGTGGAGGAGAGCTTCCCGGCCAGCGTCGCCTCCACACTGGCCGTGTCGGAGGTGGAGGCGTCCAGGGCGCGCACCCGGTTGGCGGCGGTCAGCGACCGCACCGTGTTGCCCCACTGGTCGTACCAGGTGGCGGTGGTGTGCCCACCCGGGGCGACCTCGTTGACCGCGCGGGCGTTGGCGTCGAGGTAGGTCACCTCGGCGTGTTCCCAGGAGGTCGGCAGGGTCCCTGCGGCCGGATCGCCGCCGGGCACCTGGCTGGGCGGGAAGACGGCGGTGGCGTCGGTCGGCGCCTCGGCCTGCCCCCAGCGGGCCGTCTGGGCGGGGGAAAGGTCGTACGGGGCACCGGTGCCGCTGGTCGGCACCTGGTAGACGACGGTGGTGGTGGCGGTGCCGGCAGCCAGCGCGGACCGGGTCACCCGGTGCAGACGGCCGGTGCCCGGGTCACCGGGAATGGTGGTGTAGCTGAATTGCCACGCTTCCTGACCGGCCGGGGTGATCCCGGAAAGGACGCCGTCAGCCCCGTAGGCGTAGGTGTCCGCGACGTGGCGGATGGTGCCGGAGTCGTTCCAGTCGAGCCGAGGATCCCAGGAGGACCGCAGCCGGCCGGCATTGTCGTAGGCGTACCGGGCCATCGAGATGGTACGCATCGCCGGGGTGGACAGGTCCGAATCCCAGGCGGTCAAGGAGACCTCCCGGACCCGGCCGAGGTAGTCACCCCAGGCCGACTCGCCCGTGCCGGTCGCGGTGGTGGCCGTCGCGTAGCTGAAGGTCAGGGCGCGGCACCCGCGGGCCAGCGTGGTGCAGGCGACGCCGTCGGCGACCGGGGCGAGCATCCGAGTGGGTCGGACGATCTCCTTGCCCCCGACGGTGACCCGCTCCCAGCTGTAGCTGACGGTCTGGTTGTCACCGGGCAGCGTGACCGAGGTCGGGAAGTACTTTCCGGCGGCGGCACCGGTGACCCGGTTGAAGGTGGTCACCTGCCCGTCGAGTTCCCGGATGGTGTACGTGTCGGTGGCGGAGGCGTACGTCAGGTTCAGCGCCTCCATACCGATTTCCGGGTCGAAGGCGGTGCTGCTGCGGCGGGTGAAGCCGATGGTGTCGCCGTCGGGAAGCCCGATCTGCACCAGGGACCCGTAGACCGACAGCGAGGTGTAGTCGGCCTCGGCCTCCTCGATGACCGCACCGGAGACCCAGCCCGGCCCGAACATGTCCGCCGGGTCGGTCTGCGCCACGCGACGGGTGTTGTACGAGCGGGTGAGGGTCAGGTCGCTACCGGGGGCGTCGACCGAGACGTCGGTGTCGGAGAGGGTGTAGTTGCCGGTGATCAGGTTGACCGTGCCGGGGCCGATCTCCTCGGACTCGGCCGACGCCTGCGCCCGGTCGAAGGTCACCTTGACGGCGCTGGAGTAGCCGCCGATGCCACCGGTGAAGCTGCCCCGTACCTGCACTGGCCCGTCCCGGGGCACCGACTCAGCGTCCACCGCGGCCAGGGTGGCTTCGACGTCCCAGTTGAGCTTCGGGAACGCACCGGAGCCACTGGTCGGCAGCGGCCAGGTCACCGCGCCGCCGCCGGCAGCCACGGTGACGTGGGCGGCCGGTACGGTGGCCCACGCGTCGCTGTCGCCCCGCCGCCACTGGTAGGTAACGCCGGTCGCCGTCGACTGGCCGAGCCCGGTCACCGCGAGCTTCGCGGCGGTGACGTCGCCCGTCTTCGGGCTGGTGACCGCACCCGCCCCCACCAGGAACGAGTAGCTGCGGATCGCCGACTGGTTGCCGGCCCGGTCCCGACTGCGCACGTAGAGGGTTTGCGGCCCGTCCGCGCTCGGGGTGATCGAGACGCTGGCGGCCGCGCCGAGGCTGGGCGCGTTGACGCTCTGGTTCGGCGGGTTGACGTTCAGGCCGTACTCGTACGCCGCCACGTCGGTGACGCTCGACGCGCCGAAGGTGAAGGTGCCGGCGGTGCCCGCCGCGCCACCCCACTGACCGGCCGGGTACGCCGTCGAGGCGATCGTCGGCGCAGCCGACGGCGCGGTGGTGTCGACGGTGAATTCACAGATGGACGACCAGGGCCCGTCTATGGTGCCGTCGTTGCCCCGGACCCGCCACTTGTAGGTGCCGCCCTCGGCGAAGGCACCGCTGGGCACGGTGGCCGCGAGCCAGGAGCCGGAGGCACCGGGGCCGACCGTGGTGGAGCCGATCACGGCACCTGCGCTGGTCTGCCACTCGAACTTGGCTTTGACCGACGAGCCATCCCCGTCGGTGATCTTGGCACGGAGCTGCGGCGTGCGGCTCCTGATGTACGGCCGACCGGTGCCGGTGGTGCAGGCCGTCGCCGGCACCGTCGCCCGCGAGGCGACCACGGGCTTCGACTGGTAGGTGATGCTCAGCTTGGGCGGGTTGGACGCTGCTTCCTTGGAGTTGAAGCGCTTCCAGGCGTAGTTGTCCGTCTCGGAGGTCGCCCGGATGCCGATGTTCACCGACGCCGAGTGGTTGTCGGCGGCGTGCTGGAAGGCTGCGGTAGCCGGCACGGTCACCCAGCCGTCACCGCAGGAGGTGCTGTAACCCTTCGTCTGGGTGGAGGTGCCGACGTTGGCGTGCCACGTCGGCTGGGCGCTCCAGCGGGTCGCCGTGCTGACCGCGCCGACCCGCCAGGCCTCCCACGACTTGGCGGTGCAGGAGTACGAGTGGAACTCCCACAGGCTCAGCGTCGCCGACTGCACATGCTTGTCCCACAGCCAGCCGTTGACGTTGTCGAAGCGGAGGAAGGACCGGGCCTTCGTGGTGCCGCCGTCGTACGTGCCAAGCTTGAGCTCGGTCGACGCGGACTGGTCGGAGCTGTAGCTGGACTGCACGAACGCGTCGAAGTTGACGCCGATGGTCTGGGACGGGTCGATGGTCACCGGGTAGGTGGTGGCCAGGTCGGTGAGGAAGCCCTGGTCCGGCGTCAGCACCAGCGTGGTCTTGGCGCTCTCAGCATGGAGGTTGAGCCCGACCGGCGCGCGCCGGAGGTGCTCCCCCGAGGCCTCGTCGACCGAGGCGTCCCACATCAACGGGGCGCCGACGTTGCCGACCTGCTCGCCCGAGGAGTTGTAGATGTCGAGGCCGTCGGCGCCGTCGGTCTGTGCCGTCGAACCCTCCACCTGCCAGGGCAGCCGGATCTGGCTGACCTGGGCCGCCGCCGTCCGGTCCTTCACGATGAGCACCTGCTGGTAGCCGGTGCGGGTGGCGGTGACCACCAGGTCCACCCCGGGACGTACGTCCGGGTAGGTGGCCCGGTTGCCGTCGAGCACCGGCTCGGGCAGCATGCCGCTCCAGCCGAGCGTGGCCCGGCTCCCGGTCTCGCCCAGCGTGATCAGGGCGTGTTCACCGGCTGCCGCAGCGCCGGAGAACGTCAACCCGTACGGGTGGGCGATCGGGGCGATCGATCCGTCGTCGCGCCGCTTCAGCGTCAGGTCCACGTCGGTCCAGCCGCCGGTGCCGTTGCGCATCCGGACCGGGCCGGCCGCGATCTCCGCGGTCACCTCGCCGGACGGCTGCGCCCAGAACTGGGAGGTCTCCGAGGTGAGACCGGTGATCAGGACCTGCTTACCGGTCATCCGGGCGGTGATCAACGCCGCCGTCTCGTCCGGCCGCTCCAGCTCCGTCGAGGTGGCGGATACCTCCGCCGGGGGTGCCGCAACCGCGGGGCGTTGCGCCCCCCATTCGGCCAGCGTAGCCACGAGCACGATGGTGAGGAACACAATCATCGCCTGGCCGTACCGCCCGCGCACCAGATCGTCGATCCGTCGTATGAAGACGGACGACTCCGGACTAGCGTGCACCGTTACCTCCTTAACTTGATCAAGGACAAAACGATGGCAACCTACTAGTCGGAGCCACAGAGCAACAGGACATCGCTGATCTTCGACTGATCGATGGACCACAGTGGCCAATAGGATGATCTACAAACACATGCAAATAGGGAAGATCACCTAAATTTCTCTCGCCCGCTCGCCGGTTCGACGGAAGACTTCCGGCCACCACTCAGGGACCGGGCCGTGTGGCTGCCCGGTCCCCAGCGCCCCGACGACGTCGTAGGTCAGGGCGCCGCCACGTAGCGGCCGTCAGCCGTACGGTGGATTCGGCCGCTCATCTCGGCGATCCGCAACGCGTACCGCAGAAGTTTGTCGCTCTTCTCCGTCCGGCGGCGGTAGCCGAGCAGCTCAAGCGCCAACCGAAGCAGCTGGGCCTCCTCGACCGGCGTCTCCCCGACGACATGGACCAGCGCGTTGGCCATCTCCTCCGGTGGCACCTCGCCGATCGACCGGTCGGCGGTCGCCTGAGTGACCCGAACACCCGGCCAGGTCAGCGGATTGACGCCGGTCGGCCAGACGAAGGTGCCGATCTCGGGATGTTCGCGTACCAGCTCGGGATCAATCAGGGCGAGCACCGCAGCCCGCCGGTCGGCCCGAACCCGGGTGTACTCGAATCGGGCGAAGGTCATCCGGACCAGTCGCTGCTGCTCGATCGGCCCCTCGGCGGCGAGCACCTCCCACAGTGCCTTGCGGACCATCGCCTGGACGCTCTGGTCGGTGACGACGGCGGCGACGTCCGCTGGGCCGCCGAGCACGGTCGGCGAGTACGGCACGAACGGACGTGTCCAGGTGCCGGACGTCCCTGAATCGGTGGACGGCGTCACCGCAACCGTGGGCGACGTCGCTGGATCGGCGAGGTCGACCGGCTCGACACCGGGTTCGATCATCGGCTCGACCAGCGGGTCGGTCGCCGGCTCGACTCTGGCTCCGGTCGCCGGCTCGACTGTGGTCTCGGCGGCGATCATGGCCGTGTCGATCCGGTCCAGCACCGCGTTACGGTCGTTTATCCAGGTTGGCAGCCAGAACCGGACCACCTGCGGCCAGCCCATGATGGTCTGCAGCAAAGCCGGAGCCGAGTCCCGGTCGGCGACCGTGTGCCGTCGGCTCCACTCCGGACCGTCGAGCATGACGGCCACCTGCCAGCTCGCCGCCCCGGGCCGTCGTACGGCGATGTCGACGGTGAAGTCGGACAGCCCGTGCCCGGTGGTGACCTCGTACCCCCGGCTCCGGATCGCCTCGGCGACCTCGTCGCGTACCCGGCTGGACCGGTCCATCCGGGCGGTGCTCAGGTCGCCGAGCCGTTCGGTGCCGGCGGCGGCCAGTTCGCAGTACGCCCGCAGGTGCTGGGTGCCGACCGCCGAGGTCCGGGCCAGGTCGATGTGGCCGGGGTCGAACGAGGCGAAGAGCACCACCTGCCGCCGGGCCCGGGTGATGGCGACGTTCAACCGTCGCTCGCCGCCGGCCTGGCTGAGCGGGCCGAAGTTGAGCGGCAGCAGGCCGCTCTCCGGATCGGGCGAGAAGGCCAGCGAGAAGAGCACCACGTCCCGCTCGTCGCCCTGCACGTTCTCCAGGTTCTTGACGAAGATGGGCTCGGCGGCGTCCGCCAGGTTTCGGCGTACCAGTGCGTCGTTGCTCTCCTCCAGCAGGTTGAGGATCAGGTTGCGCTGCTGGATGTTGCAGGTCACCACGCCGATCGACTGCCCGGCGGTGGCCGGATCGCGCAACCGTCGGCCGATCTCGGCGACGATCGCCTGTGCCTCCACCTCGTTGGTACGGCTGCCGCCCCGGTCGAACCGACCATCGACCCGCCGCCAGTGGATGCCAGCCGACCCGTCGACACCCGGCGACGGCAGGCTGGAGAGTTGGCTGTCGTAGTAGTACCGGTTGGAGAAGGCAATCAGCGACTCGTCGTGACTGCGGTAGTGCCAGGAGAGCCAGCGCTGCGGCAACCCGGACTCGACCGACTCGTTGAGAATGCTCTCCAGGTCCTCGGGGATCGGCCCGTTCTCCTCGATCGGCTCCTCGCTGCCGTGCGCCGCCTGCATCACCGTCGTCGGCGGCATCTGCCGGGAGTCGCCGACGATGACGACGGCATGTCCTCGGCCCATCGCGCCGACCGCCTCGGCCACCCGGATCTGCGACGCCTCGTCGAAGATGACCAGGTCGAAGCGGTGCGCACCGGGGGCGAGGAAGGTGGCCGCCGAGGCCGGGCTCACCAGCACGCAGGGGGTGAGCGCCAACACCAGATCCGGGTACGTCTCAAACAGCTCGCGGAACGTCTTGCCGCCGCGCTTACGGCGCAGCTCCAACTCGAACTCGCCGAACCGGCCCCGCCGATCGGTCGGGTCGAAGGGGCGACGTTGGACCAGCACCGAGGAAAGTCGCTGCGGCAACGCCGTACGCAGCTCGTGCGCGGCCGACTCGTACCGGGCGATGTGTTCGTCGTGCTGGTCCGGGTCAAAGTCGTGCAGCCCGCCAACCCGCAGCCGCTCCGGCAGCGAGGCGTTGGCCACCCCCCGCTGGTAGGCCTCCTCGATGTGCTCCGGGTCGACCTGCCCGGTCAGCAACTGGGCCCGGTAGTCGCCGAGCCCGGCGGCGGCCAGCACATCGCCGTGGCCGAGCAGATCGGCCCAGCGTTGGAGCGGAAACAGCGCCTCGGTACGCAGGTCACGCAGCCAGGTCGGGCCGTCGCGATGCCATGCGTCGAGCCAGTGCGACTCGCCGACCCAGAGGTGCAACTCGGCGGCCTCGCAGCGCAGGATGCCCTGCCAGGCCCGCCACCGGGCGGCCACCTGGTCGAGCAGGATCGCGCCCGGCTGGCCGAGACTGTTGTGGAACAGTTCCCAGGCGGCCGGGTGATTGGTCAGCAGGGTACGACTCACCTGGGTCGCCTGCACCGCCTCGTAGAGCTGCACCTCGGCGGCCGGGTCGGCGGGGTGCCAGTCGGCCGGCAGCCACAGGCCACCAACCACCGCCACCTGCTGGAGCAGCGCTTGCGCATGGGCCTGGGCGGCGACCAGCCGGCCGAAAATCAGCTCGATCTGCTCAGGGTCGATCACCATCAGCGGCTGAAGATAGCTGGCGAGCCGTTCGGCGAGGGCCCGGCGACGCCTCCCGCCGCCGAAGAATCGGCGTGCGGCAGCCTGCGCCTCGGCGTGCCACCCTTCCAGTTCGTCGACGTTGAGCAGATCCGGCCGGAAGGTGGTCAGCTCATCTTCGTAGCTGTGCTGGAACTGGGTCAGCTCGATCTGCAACCGGCTGACCGCCTCGGCCCAGCCCGGGTTGCTCGCCTGCTGGGTGGTGTCCCAGTTGGGCAGCATTCCGCGTACGGCGAGCCAGGCGGCGGGGGCAAGGTCGCGAATCGCCTCCGGGCTGGACAGTTCCCGTAGCAGGCGCATCAGATGAGGCTGGTCGGCGAGCGCGGCCCGACTCTCCTCCAGGTCGGCGGCGATCTGGGTGACCGCCTCGACGTGCAGGCCGGTCAAATCCCGGCAGCCGCTCAGCGACCAGGGGTGGTTCGGCCGGAGCCGGGCGGCGTGGGCGGCGGTGGGAACCTCCCGTAGGACCCGCTCCACCTGGGACCGGGCCGCCAGCGGGGCGGCCAGGTAGGAGACCGGCACCGGGGCGGTCGGGCCGTCGCCGTACGCGAGAAGCTGATCGTAGGCCGACCAGAGCGACCGGCCGGCGGCGTTTTCGGCGTGCACCTGCTCCGGGTAGCGGGTCAGCGGCACGAGCCGGTTACGGTAGGCGGTCTCGACGTTGGCCCAGGCGTTCTCGTCGCCGGTCTCCCGCTGGTCCAACGCGTCCAGGAGCTGCTGCCGGATGGCGTTGACCGACTGTTTACGGCCGTGCAGGTCCAGGGCGAACGGGCCGAGACCAATCTGGTCGAGGCGGCGCTTGGCCACCTCCAGCGCCGCCTGTTTCTCGGCGACGAAGAGCACCGAGCGGCCCGCCGCCACCGTTGCGGCGATCATGTTGGCGATGGTCTGCGACTTGCCGCTGCCCGGTGGGCCTTCGAGGATGAACGACTGCCCGTGCTCGGCCATGACGATCGCCCGCATCTGCGAACCGTCGGCCGGGATGGGCAGGTGCAGTCGCGCCTCGTCCACCTCCGGCTCGCCGTCGGCCAGCGCCGGGTCGGCGAACGAGTCCCCGTACGACTCGACCAGGTGCCGTACCACCGGGTTCTCCAGGAACACCGACCAGTGGTCGGTCAGGTCCCGCCACATCTGGAAGGTGGAGAACTGCAACAGACGCAGGTACGCCGCCTCGTCGATGCGGTAGTCGAGCTGGTTGTCGGCGAGCCGGGTCTTGATGGCGGCCAGGGTCCGGGGAATGTCGATGCCCCGCTCGTCCAGCGCCGGGTCCTCCAGTTCGGGGATCCGCACCCCGTGCCGGACCCGCAACCACTCGACCAGGCAGTGGTTCGGGGTGGCGACCTCGGTACCGTCGATGACGATCCCGTACGGCCGCCGCCCGGTTCCGCCCTCGATGCGTACGGGCAGCAGGAACAGTGGGGCGAGCGCCTCCCCGCCGGTGGTCTTCGGGTGGACCAGGGTGCCGATGGTCAGATAGAGGTAGTTGCCGCCGGTCTCCTGCTCCATGGTGCGGGCCTCGCGTTGCAGTTCCCGCATGGTGTCGGTGTAGCGAGCCTGGGTGACCGAGGCGTAGACCCGCCGCCCGGTCCGCAGCTCCCAGGTGAGGATCTCCGGGTCGAGGTCGGCTGCCCGCCGGGCGTCGCCCCGGTTGGGCAGGTGGCTGACCGCGTCCTGCGGGCTGATCTCCAGTTGTTTGCCGTCGTGGATGAGGTCGTCCAGCAGGGCGAGTGCACCCACCGGGACGTGCAGTTCCACTCCCCGTCCCCGGGTCGGCAGGTTGAGCAGCGGGTTGCGCAGACTCAGGTCGAGCAGGGACTTCTTCCACCGTTGTATCCGGGCCGGGGAGGCGTCCGATTGCTGCGGTGCCTCGTCGCGGTCGGCGGCGCTGCGGTGCAGCTTGGATCGGGCACCGCCCTGCGGCAGCTCGATCGCCTCACCACCGAAGGCACTCGTGGCGGCGGGAGTCTGCGGTAGCGGCGCATCTGTCGCGCGGCGAGCGTCCGCCATCGGCAGCGGTGGCGCGTCCGTTGTCGGCAGCGGCGCGTCCGTTGTCGGCAGCGGCCGGACGCCCGACCGGTGGGCCAGCCGGACGTCGATCACACCCCGCAGATTCCGACCGTCCTGGCCCTGGAAGTGGGCGAGCCCGGCCTGCACCGCCTCGGGGAAGGTGACGGTCGCCGCGCCGATCCCGAGCCGGGACAGCTCCACCGGCACCGCCCGACCGGTCTCCACCATGGACACCAACAGCCGGGGCTCGGTCACGGTCGTCGACCCGAGCCGCTCCTCGTCGAGCAGGAAGCCAGCGAGGGTGTGCTGCGAGGTGATCCAGATCAGCGGGTGCAGTCCCGCTGCCGCCAGACATGCGGCGTACGTGACGCTGAGGTCGAGGCAGGTGCCGGTGCTTCCGGTCAGGACGGCGGCGGTGCTGCGTACCCGGTGCCGGTTGTCCTCGAACGGGGTTGCCGCCTCCTCGATGCCGATGTTGTGGTGGCGCAATGCCTCGTAGATCGCGCCGGCGATGTGCGCGGCCCGCTCGGGGCCGGCCTGGTAGCCCTGGAGCGCGCTGGAGCCGGTGCGCAGGGCCAGGATCTGCCCGGCGGTTTCCAGGATTCCGGTCACCGCCCGGCTGCCGGGTTGTACGAATGCGGCGAGCGAGTCGTAGAGGGCGGGCCGGTTGAACCACTCGTCATGGGCCAGTACCAGGGACGGGGCCGACAACCGCAGGTCGGGGTGGCCGGCGCGGTGCACCGTGAGCCGATAGTCGACCGGAACCGCCGCCTCGGTACGCCGCAACCGGTCCGGATCCGGGGCAAGGTCGGCGAAGTAGTCCCAACCCATGGTCGCGCCCGGCCGGAGTATCCCGGTGACGGTACGCCGCCACGGGCCGGCCAGCACCTCGCCGGGGTGTGACAGTTCGAGGGTCAGCACCATCCCGGTGAGCGGTTCCTGACCGAGGTTGGTCAGTGACAGGTGGCGAACCAGCGGCACCCGGTTGCGGACCAGGGCGTAGGCGACGGCCGGTTGTACGAGCAGACCGGCGGCCAGCTGCCCGTCGTCGGCCGTGAACTGCTCAAACATGGTGCTGGGCAAGGGTTTCTCCAAAAGCCGGAGTGAAGATTGCCAGCTTACGGAGTGGGGGCGACCGTTCTTCGGCTCGGGTCTCGGTGTGTGGCGCCGAACCGGATACAGCGCCCGAACCGGATACAGCGGCGTGCCGGATACGGCGGCGTGCCGGATACGGCGGCGTGTCGGGCCCCAGACACCAGCCGGGGCCACGACGATTATCGCCTCAGTTGGCTCAACGAAGCTCTCCGCTAATGATCCACAAGTGACCAAATGGGTCACGGATGCGCCCCGAACGCTTGCCATAGGGCCGGTTCTCGATCGGCACAACCACCTCGGCACCGTGGTCGACCATGCGTTCGCCGACTACGTCCGGGGCATCGACCTCGACCTCAAGAAGGACCGCGGAGCCGCCGAGATCACTTGGTGAGAGCCATTCCCACGCCGAGACAGCCGGCGAGACTCGGAAGGACGAACCACCAATACGGTAATCGACAACAGCGGGTCTCCCGTCGTCGCTCAGTGGAGCACGAAACACTTGCTCGACGCCAAGGGCGTCCTGGTAAAACGCCGACGCGCGGTCCGGATCGGGCACGATTAGACGAGGAAAAAAATGAATACTTGGCGTCATATATCCATCGTGGGGCCGGGCGACGGCGGGGTATTGAACATTTGGGAACGAGCGCGCCCGCATCAGCCGTCAACCCGACGTACACCCCTCGCCTGGTGGCCCGACGTGCGCTTCTCGCCTGGTGGTCGGCCGCGGGCTGACGGGCTCTGCCCGGCCAGACCTTCGGTGCGCAGCCACTCGGTGGGCGTGCACCCGGTCATGGCCCGCCATTCCCGGGTGAAGTGCGCCTGATCGGCGAATCCCGAGGCGGCGGCCACCGTCGCCAGACCGACTTCTCCGGCACCGGCTGCGGCCACCAGCCGGCCCCGGGCAGACTCGAAGCGGACGAGCGGTTGGTACTCCTTCGGCGTCACCCCGAACTCGGTACGAACCGCACTGCTCAGGTACCGCCGGGAGCACCCGAGCAGTTGCGCGGCCTCCTGCACCCGGGTGGTCCCGGACAGGACGGTAAGCGCGGCCCGCAGTTCGTAGTGATTGGCGCGTTCGCCGTGCCGGGCTAGGCCGGTGAGCAGAGCGCGTTCGACAAGGGCGCGACGTTGCGCCCAGGACCGGCAGGCCGTCAAGCGCTCCGGCAGGTCCGCCAGCGCCGGGGCGACATCGGCGAGATCAACTATCTCTCCGGCCAGTGTCGACGCGGGGAGTCCCAGAAGCGCACTTACACCGAGCGGGCTGAGCGTCAACCACACCCCGCGCGTGCACCCCTCTTGCCTCAGCTCAGCTGCGCTCAGATGGAGTCCGGCAACAACCGCCCGGAGCCGTTTGCGCGAGCCGGGGCGCCCGACCCAGGCGATCTCGAGCGAGTCCTCCCACCCGGCTGCACCCGAGGCCAGCGGCGGTCACCAACCTGGACAGCCACATCGGTGGGCCGCTGCGTTGGCCGGCGAACGAGCCGTGGCCCGCCTGTGACACCCCGTACGTGGTTCGGGAGCAGGTGCCGATCCCCGCCGAACTGGTGGCCCGGCTCGACGCGGCGAAGGCCCGCCGTACCGTCGGGCACGTGCTCGCCGATGGTGAAGCCGACGTGCACGACGAGATTGCCCGGCTGGTGGGTCCGGGTTTCGCCGGCTGGGGGTCGATGAACGGCGGCCCGGTCGTCGGTCACCGGTACGTCTCACGGCCGCATCCCCACCCGAATCCGATGGTGGCACTGGCCCAGTTGCGGGCCGCGGACATCCCTGACCTGCCCCGCCCCGGCGGGGCCGATCTGCTCCAGGTGCTGTGGTGCCCGTTCGACCACGAGGACACCTGGTGGGGGCCCTGCCTGCGACTGCACTGGCGGCGGGAGGCGGACGTGACCGAGATCCTCACCGAGCCGCCGCGTGGCGACGTCGGCAACGAAAAATACCTGCCCCGACCCTGCCGGCTACATCCCGAGCAGATCGTCGAGTACCCGTATCCGGAGGAGCTGCCGGACGAGTTGAGCGAACTGGTGGACGCCTGGGAGGACGAGGATGACGGCGACTATGTCGACACCTTCATGGCCCCCGGCTGGAAGGTCGGCGGATACGCCGATTGGAGCGTCACCGACCTGCTCCCCACTCCCTGCCCACGGTGTGCCGGGCCGACCACCCTGACACTGGTCATTGACTCGTCCGAGTACGACGGCGGCAATCGGGACCGATGGCGCCCGATCGAGGAACAGCACGTGGACTCGTCGCACCCGGGCTGGCATCTGCTCCACGAGCCAGCCGGCGTCACCGTCGGCCGGTACGGCGCGCTGCGCGTCTTCGTCTGTTTCCGGTGCCCGGACACGCCGTTCCACCTCGATATCCAGTAGTCGACGGCGGCGGCCAGCCCTAAACTGCGCCGATGCCTGAGATGTCGGGGGACTTCGAAAGCCACATCACGGTCCATGCGCATCACGCCGATCAGTTGGCGAAGTTCGCCGCCACGCACCATCTCAAGTTCGTCCACATCGTGCTCGACCGTGGTGTTTTCGCCTCCCAACCGATGCTCGCCCTGACCGGCCGGGGCACCCTCGCTGACCAGCACGCCACAATGCAACATTGGCAAGACAAGCTACGCGAGATCGGCATATACCCGTGCCGCTCCACGATCGAGACGACCGCCGGGGGTGCCGGCGTACCGCAATCGGACGAGGACGCCGCGACCGAGCCGGGCGGCCGATACTTCGCGCACCGGGTCACATTGCGGCTCACCGCCGGGACCGTGGCCGAAGTGCTTGCCCTCACCGACCTGGTCGCGCCGTACGGGGCCCGACTGTCGCGAGACGCTCGACAGGAACGGTCGTACGGCGCACCGGAACGCTTCGTCAACCAGCGCTGTCCCGGCGTCGGCCTCGCCAGGGCGAAGCAGCGGCTGGACGAACTCGTCGACGCACTCCGGGCCGCCGGCCACGAGATACAAAGCGTGGAGCAGGAATACGTCGTATTCGACAGTGACCGCAGGCATGACCTGGGCTGGCTGGAGCCGGTCCCGAGCAGCCCAAATGGTTGGGAGCAGCAGCGCGAGGCCCGGATGAGGTCCGCCCCGGCGAGCACTCCGGGCTACCCGCCCACCTACCGACCGTTGCCGGCCAGCCCGACCCTCCGCCAGAAAGCGTCGTTCGACCCTGCCCTGAAGCAGTACCCGCACGCCTACCGGTCCGGCGAGCCAACCTTCCTCGTACCCGCCACCGGCCAGCAATGGACCAGCGCACGGCGCACCGTCATGAACCACATCCTGAACGCCATCGCCGTCACGCCCTGGAGCGAGCATCTGGTGCTGCGCGGCAGCGTCGCCATGGCCGCTTGGGTCGGCGGTGCGGCGCGAGAGCCGGGCGACCTCGACTTCGTCGTCACGCCGCACACCATCACCAGCGACAGCCCGGACGCCAGGGCGTTACTCGACGACATCAAGGCCGCTGTCCGGAACATCCCCGGGATAGGTCTGCAACCCGACCGGATCGCCGAGTCCGCCATCTGGACGTACGAACGCGCTGACGGACGCCGTCTCGTCGTCCCGTTCAGCGCACCAGGAGTGCCGGACGGACACGTGCAGGTCGACATCGTCTTCGGTGAACGGCTCCCGCTCCCGCCGGAGGTGCTGGTACTGCCATGGGTCTACGAGCCGCTGTTGGCCGCGTCCGCTTCCCTGTCCCTGGCCTGGAAGCTGCTGTGGCTGGCCACCGACATGTATCCGCAGGGCAAGGATCTGTACGACGCGGTGCTCCTCGCCGAACACACCACGGTCGACCTGGCCCTCGTACGCGACCTCATGCGACCGGAACTCGGCAGCGAAGCCGACGACTTCACCAGTGAAACAGTGCTTTCCTGGGGTGTCGACTGGACCAACTTCACCGACGAGTACCCGGAAATCACCGGCACCGACGAGCAGTGGCTCCGGCGACTGGCCTTGGCCCTCGACCGCACCTGGGTCTGAACACCCATTTGTGCACGGCGAGCGGCCCGAGCATTGTCAGCCCTGGTTGATCAAGAGATTTAGGTCAGGAATCCAGCATCAGTGCGACGCCAATCTCTTGATCACCAGAAGGACGCGGGTTGGCTCAGTGAAGTTCGCCGGCGGCGGCGCGTGGCGCGTGGATCTGCTACCAGGACGAAGCGGGTCAGCCCCTGCGACCGCCGAAAGCCAAACCTGGGCACCATGTGGCCGTACCCCAGTGGTCGGGGTGTCGGGCCGAGTTGCTCGACCAGGTCCACCGCTGCCGACGTGCACCGATCATCCTGGTCTGGGACAACCTGAACACGCACGTCAGGGCCGCGATGTGAGCCCTGATCGCCGGATTCCTCGCCCAGACCCGTATGACCCTCGCCCCCGAAGGAGCCTGACCGACCAGACCGCTCAGCCTTCAATCTCTGCAGCAGTGATAAGGAAACCGTGGCGTGGTGAGGTACACGGCGCGCTGCCAATCAGTCGAGGAACGTCACGGTCTCCGACAGCGGGGCGCGGCGGATGCGCGGATGCACCACGGTCGGATCGGCGAAGCCGATCGACATACCGCAGAACAGCATTCGTTCGGGAGGTGGCCCGATCACCTCGGCAACACTGCGGTGGTACTCCGCCCAGGCCTCCTGCGTACAACTGTGCAACCCCTCGGCCCGCAGCAGAAGCATCACGGTCTGCAAATACATGCCCGCGTCGGACCACCGCGGCGACGGCATGTCCCGATCCAAATAGCAGAACAACGCCGTGTCGGCTCCGAAACAGTTCCAGTTCTCGGCTCGAACCCGGGCCCGCGTCGCGACATCGTCGCGCGCGATACCGAGCGAGCCGTAGCGGCCTTCCCCCAGAGCCACCATTCGCTCGAGATAGGGCGAGCGCAGTTCGGGCGGGTAGATCGCGAACTCGCGGTCGTCGCCGGAATCACCGGCGGCCACCCGCTCGGCCACTCGCCTCTTCAGCTTTGCCAACGGTTCCCCAGACACGACGTAGACATGCCATGGCTGCAGGTTGCTGCCCGACGGGGCGTTAGCAGCCGCTGCCAGCACACGCTGCAGATGCTCCCGCGCCACGGGCCGATCGGTGAACTTGCGGATCGACTGCCTCGTCCGTACCGCACCGTAAACGTCCATCGGGCCAGCATATAAACCGTTGATCATGTCATATGCAGGGCGGACGCTGCGGGAAGGCCGTCCCACCGCGAGGCTCAACCCAGTCACATCAGCACGACACCCCGCGCACTCCACACCCGACCTCGGCCTTCAACCTCGTAGCCTCCGGGTAGATCCTTGTGGAAGGGACGCTCTCCAGAGAGGCGCGCCGGGCGTGAGCTGATCTGGTACTGGCGCTATCCGGTTGACATGCCTGCGGTCTACTGGCTCACGCCAGAGATCGCCACTCTCCTTCGACAGGCCCGTAACAGGCGGACTAAAAAACGCGTAAACGGCGCCGGCTGCCGGGACCAGGGCGGTCCCGGCAGCCGGGTTACTCGTACGGTATCGAGACTGTGCGTTCGGTGCCGACTTTGACTGCGGCGGTGCCCGCTACGGGCAGTCGAACCAGCGGGTCTCTTCCCCATCGCCGTAGTACGCGTTCATCGGGCAGTGGTACCACGTACCGGTGGCCTCCGAGTAAACCTGCGCGTACTCCGGGTACCACTCGGAACCGTTGCTTCCCTTGTAGACGCCGATGAAGTCGGGGCGTCCAATGTCGAACCAGGAGAACGGGCCGAACATGTCGTTGCTGTTGCGCTCGAAGTTGTCCGCGGAGTTGTCGAGGTTCACGTAGCCGGGCGACTCGGCGAGGTCGCCGTAGACCTTCATCCGTACGGTGGCGTCGGTCCCGGCGTCGGGGATGTTGGCGGTGTGAACGAAGATCCAGTACCTGACGACGGCGTTGACGCCGACGTCACCCGACTTCGTGTCGGTGGCGGCCGGAGCCGCCGAGGCGGCGGTGCCAGCGAACAGGACGCCGAGCATGGCGACGAGAACGCCGGCAAATCCGAATGAATTGCGGAAACGCATGATTACCTTCCTTGCGGTAAAGGTTGGTGGGATTCTGCGCCGGTGTCTCCGCCGCAGTGAACTCAATGTGGCAGCGCGCGCTGAAACGGGGCTGGTGCGGCGCTGGAACGGCACAGGGTCAGGTGTGCGACTGAGCCGGTCGGCAGCCCGGGACGCGCCGATAGCCTGGATCCGAACTCGCAATTGAGGCGGGGGCGATTCAATGCAAGTCAGACTGCTCGGACCGGTCGACATCACCGTGGACGGCATACCGCGTACGGTTTCTGGGCTGCGCCGCAAGGCCGTACTCGCCGTACTCGCCCTGCACCCGGGCGAGATCGTCAGCGCCGATCGGCTCATCGACGTGATCTGGGGCGACGAACCTCCCGCCACCGCCGCGAACACGCTCCAGAGCCACGTGTCGTATCTGCGCCGGGTGATCGGCACTCGGTCGACGATCGTGGCCCGCCCACCGGGCTACCTACTAGACATCCCGGGCGAGGCTTCCGACGTCGAAGTCGCCGAGCGGCTCATTCGGATCGGCACCCAGTCCACCGACTTCACCCAGGCCGCCGCGTGCCTGCGTACCGCCCTCGCGCTGTGGCGGGGCAGGGCGCTGGTGGACGTCGCCGGTCTCCCCGGCCTGTACGCGGAGGCCGAGCGTCTGGAACACCTCCGGCTGGTGGCGGTACGGGCGCTCACCGACGCGCGCCTGGCCCTCGGCGAGCACGCCCAGCTCGTACCGGAGTTGGAGGGCCTGGCCAGGGAGCACCAACTCGACGAGCGCATCCACGAACAACTGATGCTCGCGCTCTACCGGGCCGGTCGGCAGTCTGACGCGCTGGCAACGTACCGGCGGCTGCGTCGCACCCTCGACGAGGAGTTGGGGATCGAGCCGAGCCCGACGCTGCGTGACCTGGAATCGGCCATCCTGCGGCAGGAACCGGGGCTGGATCCACCCCAGCCGCCCTCGTCGGGCCCGGCTGGCGCATCGGGGGTGGCCCCTTCAGCGATCCCGGCACAGCTGCCGCTGGCGGTACGCGGTTTCACCGGCCGTACGGCGGAACTGGCCCGACTCGACGCCCTGCTCCCCGCGCCAGCCCTCGCGTTCGCGCAGCCGCCGACCGACGAGATGTTAGGAAGGGCCCCTTCCTCTACAGAAAACGATAGGAAGGGGCCCTTCCTAACAGCGGTGTCCGGTGCCCCGGGGGTAGGCAAGACGGCGTTGGCAGTGCACTGGGCGCACCGGGTCGCCGCGCACTTCCCCGACGGGCAGCTCTACGTGAACCTACGCGGATACGACTCAGGTGGGCTGGTGATGGATCCCGCTGAGGCGGTCCGGGGCTTCCTCGACGCGCTCGACGTACCGGTGGAACGCATCCCCGCTGGGCTGCCCGCCCAGGCAGCGCTCTATCGCAGCCTGCTGAGCGGTCGACGGGTCCTCGTCGTGCTGGACAACGCCCGCGATGCGGAGCAGGTACGCCCACTGCTGCCCGGATCGGCCAGCTGCCTCGCGGTGGTGACCAGCCGTAACCAGCTCACCCCGCTGATCGTCACGGAAGGCGCGTACCCGCTCGCCCTCGATCTGCTCTCCCCGACCGAGGCCAGAGATCTGCTGGCCGGCCGACTCGGGTCCGACCGGGTGAGCGGGGAGCCGAAGGCGGTCGGGCAGATCATCGACAGTTGCGCCCGGCTGCCGCTCGCGCTCGCCGTCGCCACGGCACGGGCCGCCACCCGGCCCGGCTTTCCACTGTCCGTACTCGCCGACGAACTGCGGGACGCGGCCGACGCGCTGGACGCCTTCGACAATACGGACCCCGGCACCGACGTACGGGCGGTCTTTTCCTGGTCGTACCGGACGTTGAGTGAGCCAGCCGCCCGGCTGTTCCGGCTGCTCGGCCTGCATCCCGGTCCGGACATCGCGATCCCGGCCGCAGCCAGTCTCGCTGGCATCCCGCTTCGGCCGGCGCGGGCGCTGCTGGCCGAGCTGACCAGCAGCCATCTACTCCTGGAGCACTCCCCCGGCCGGTACACCTTCCACGACTTGTTGCGCGCCTACGCCTCCGAACTCACCCAGGAGCTCGACAGTGCGGACGACCGCTGCGAGGCCGTACACCGACTGCTCGATTGTTACCTGCACACCGCATGCGCCGGTGCCCGGTTGCTCCAGCCGTTCCATGAGCTGATCGACCCGGCCCCGGCCCGACCCGGCGTCGTCTCGATCGCGCCTTCGGACGTCGAGGAGGCGATCGCCTGGTTCTCCGTCGAGCATCCGGTGCTACTCAACACGATCACGCGAGCGGCGGGTGACGGGATGTCCGGGCACGCCTGGCGGCTGGCCTGCGCCATGGCCGACTACTTCGACCGTACGGGGCACTGGCGCGACTGGGAGGTGACCCACGAGGCCGCGCTCGCCGCTGCCCGGCAACTAGCCGACCATCGGACGCAGGCCCGCATCCACTACGGACTGGGCCGGGCGCGGGCCCAGCTGGGCCGCTTTGCCGAGGCGCACCTCCACCTCCGAACGGCGGCGGAGCTGTACGGCAGGGTCGGTGATACGGCCGGCCAAGCGCACACGGATCGCAGTTTCGCCTGGGTGTTCTCTCGACAGGGTCGGCATCGGGAAGGGCTCGCGCACGCCCAGCGTGCCCTGGCTCTGTTCCAGTCCACCGGTGACCTCGCCATGCAGGCCAGGGCACTCAACTCGGTCGGCTGGCAGCACGCCCAACTGCACGACCATCGGCAGGCGTTGCACTACTGCCAGCGGGCCCTCGTACTGCTCCAGCAGGTCGGTGACCGCTCCGGCGAGGCCAACACCTGGGACAGTCTCGGCTACGCCCACCACCATCTTGGCGACCACCGGCAGGCCACCGTCTGCTACCGGCGGGCAATCGCGCTGTTCCGGGCCCTCGGTGACCGCTACTACGAGGCCGACACACTCACCCACGACGGGGACAGCCACGAGGCATCGGGTGATCCGTACGCCGCCCGGCACGCCTGGCAGCAGGCCCTGGACATCCTCGACGCGCTCGGCCATCCCGATGCCGAGCCGGTCCGTACCCGACTCCTTCGGCTCGTGTTCCGACGGGCGGAACGAGCGCCCGGCCTGCTCGCCCTGGACCTGGTTGATCAAGAGATCTGCATCAAAACAGGGCGGGTCTCATGACGCAAATCTCTTGATCAACGGAGAGGTCGCACCCTGATTCCCAACGACCATGGCGGAAGCCGCCACAGCTATTGCACATATATTGCAATAGTGGTCGGCACGGTCGACCATGGATGTCGAGGATGTGCACGGATATCGGCTCATGGCCACCAGCTCGGCCGACTCCGAGAGCACAGAGACGACGAGCGAACCGCAGAGGACGCCATGCCGGTCGAATTCCAGAGAGCCACGGTCCCGATGCTGCTTGCCCAGACGTCCGCCCTGCATGCGCTGTATCGAGAGTGCTTCGCCACGCCACCCTGGTCAGAGCCGGAAGATCGACTGACCACGTTCCCCACGCACCTGTGTGGGCAGCTCTCCCACGTTGGCGCGGCTGGGATCCTCGCCTTCGACGGGCCCAGTATCGTCGGCGCGGTGTACGGCTGGGCCGCACCTGCCGAACTGGCCCGCACGACGCAGTTCGAGATCGCGGTCGCCGACGCGGCTCCGCCACAGGCGCTGCCCCGGCTCATCGCGCCGTCGCTGGTGGTAGCGGAGGTGATGGTCACCGGTACACACCGCCGGCGCGGCATCGCCCAAGGTCTCCTGGCTGCGTACACGAAGCAATGGCCCATGGCCTGGCTGGTCACCCACCGCGACAGTGGGGCGGCCGAGTTCTACCGGCGGCTGGGCTGGCAGCAGGAGGCGACCTTCGAGTCAGATGCGAAGCCGCTGCTGCTGTTCACGTGGACCGCGCAGCAAAAGTAGAACCGGTATGTGACACGGCAATATTCCATGAACGTGCGCAGCACGTCGCGCGGATCGCCGGTCAGGTCGATGACTTCCCACACGTCATCTCCCTGCCTCAGCCGTCGGACCAACGCTGCTTCGGCCAGGGCCTCTCCGGACGGGAAGTGCTTGTACAGAAAGGATTGGTGGAACGCCAGGTATGCCAAGCAGAGAAGTCGACTACCTCATCCGACCAGGCCGAGTCGCTGACGCCACCGAACTTGCTCGTCTGCACGCATCGGTTCAGCTTCAGCCGGTGACTGGCGGGAAACCGCACTCCGGCATCGCTGCCTGGGTCGAAGACCTGCTGGCTGGTCATCCTTCAGTCGCACCCGACGACTTCCTGGTCGCCGAGGACCGGGCCACCGGCAGCCCGGCTCGCTGCGGTCCGCCCCATCCTCGACCCGGACCACCCACTGGCCCGACTCAGCCCGCCCGGCGTACCAAGACGACCCAGAGGCTGGTACGTCCGCACCAGCAACCTGGTCGACCTCCTCGCCCGGCTACAACCACTGCTGCGGGCTCGCTGGCACGCAGCAGACCTGCGATGGCATGAGCCGGCACTGATTGTCGACATGTACGGCCGCGCCGCCCGGCTGAAGTTCACCGATGGCGAGCTGACGGCAGTGACAGCCATACGCGGCGCTTTCAGCCCGACCACCGATCCCGAAACCCACGCCGCCATCCCGCCCGGCGCTCTGCTCCAACTGGCCCTCGGCTACCGCACCCTGCCCGAAGGGTTGGGCAACTGGCCGGACTGCCTCCTACGCGATCGCCTCGTCGAGCACTTCCTGATGGCGGCGTTCCCCCGGGTGCCGGTCCAGGTCTGGCCCCACAACTGACCAGCGGGCACCCACCCGCCGCGCCCCTGCCCCATCGTGTTGATCAAGAGATTTACGTCAGGAATCCGGCGTCAACGTGACGCCCATCTCTTGATCAACCCGGGAAGGCAAGGCAGGAGGGGCGGAGGGTCAGCGCAGGGTGCGGATGGTGAGGGCGGCGTCAAGGGCGGCCACGGTGGCGGCCCAGCCCTTGTCCTCTGCGGAACCGGGCAGGCCAGCCCGATCGCGGGCCTGCTCGATGCTGTTGACGGTCAGTACGCCGTGGGCAACCGGCTTGCCGGTGTCCAGGGCGATCCGGGTCAGCCCCTCGGTCACCGACTGGCAGACGTAGTCGAAGTGCGCGGTGGCTCCCCGGATCACCACCCCGAGCGCCACCACCACGTCGCAGCGCCGGGCCAACGCCTGGGCCACCACGGGAAGCTCGACCGAGCCGGCGACCCGGGCGGTGACCACCTCGTCGACGCCGCACGCCTTGGCGGCGGCGACCGCCCGGTCGAGCATGTGGTCGGTCAGCTCACCGTGCCAACGCGCGGCCACCACACCGACGGTCAGCCCGGCGGCGTCGACAGTGGACGTATCCGGTTCTCCGAAACCTGCCATGGCTAGGCCAGTCCTTCCGTTACCTCGTCCAGCTCGTCGAGCAGGTGCCCCATCCGGTCCCGCTTGGTCCGCAGATAGCGGACGTTCTCGGGGTGCGGGCGTACCGGCAGGCCCTCCCGGCCCACCACGGTCAACCCGTAGCCTTCCAATCCGGCCCGCTTGGCCGGGTTGTTGGTCAGCAGACGCATCGAGCGCACCCCAAGGTCGTAGAGGATCTGCGCGCCGGTGCCGTAGTCGCGGGCGTCGGCGGGCAGGCCCAGGTCGAGGTTGGCGTCGACGGTGTCCCGGCCGAGGTCCTGCAACTGGTACGCCTGAAGCTTGTGCAGCAGGCCGATACCGCGTCCTTCGTGTCCGCGTACGTAGAGGACGACGCCCCGCCCCTCCTCGGCGACCCGGGCCAGGGCGGCGTCGAGCTGCGGTCCGCAGTCACAGCGCAGCGAGCCGAAGACGTCCCCGGTCAGGCACTCGGAGTGCACCCGGACCAGCACGTCCTCCCCGTCGCCGAGGTCGCCGTAGACCATGGCGACATGCTCGGCCGGGTCGTGCTCGGCCCGGTAGCCGTGTGCCCGGAACACCCCGTGCGGGGTGGGCAGTCGCGCTTCGGCGACCTGCTCCACCTGCTTCTCCGTACGCCGCCGGTAGGCGATCAGGTCGGCGATGCTGATCAGCGTCAGCCCATGCGCGGTGCTGAACTTCTCCAGGTCGGGCAGGCGCATCATGGTGCCATCGTCGTTGACGAGTTCGCACAGCACCCCGGCCGGGCGCAGCCCGGCGAGCCGGGCCAGGTCGACGGCGGCCTCGGTGTGCCCGGGGCGGCGCAGCACCCCGCCGGTCTTGGCCCGCAGCGGTACGACGTGTCCCGGTCGGGCCAGCTCGGTCGGGTTGGTCGCCGGGTCGGCGAGCAGCCGGATGGTGTGTGCCCGATCGGCGGCGGAGATGCCGGTGCTGACACCTTCCCGGGCATCGACGGTCACCGTGTACGCGGTGCCCCGCCGGTCCTGGTTGGTGTGGTACATCGGCGGCAGTTCGAGGCGGTCGCAGTCCTCTTCGGTCAACGGCGCGCAGATGTAGCCGGAGGTGTAGCGGACCATGAAGGCCATCAGCTCGGGCGTGGCCCGCTCGGCGGCGAAGATCAGGTCGCCTTCGTTCTCCCGGTCGGCGTCGTCGACCACCACCACCGGGCGGCCGGCAGCCATGTCGGCGATCGCCTGCTCGATGCTGCCGAACTCGTGCACACTGTCCGAATCGTTCACGATTTTCACGCGACTGCCTCCGCGTAACTTGGCACGGCTGGATTGGACACCGGCTGGGTTGCCCGCGAGGTCCGCAGCCAGCTGACGAAGCCCCATCCGCAGAAGAGGCCGTAGACGGCGTACATGGCGGCCGAGGGATAGAACCCGCCGGCCAGTAGAAGTGGAACGCCGACGGCGTCGACCGCGATCCAGATCAGCCAGAACTCCACCCAGCCCCGGGCCATGCCGTAGGTGGCGAGCATGCTGCCGACGAAGATCCAGGCGTCCGCCAGCGGGCCCCACGACCCGAGGGCCAGCAGGATCGGGTACGCCAGCGCGGTGGTCAGCACGGCGACGCCCAGCATGGCCAGCCGTTCCCGGCCGGTGGCCCAGCGGGGGGCTACCGCCGCTCCTTCCGTAGCTGTGCCCGCCCGTCGGGTCCGCGCCCAGCTCCACCAGCCGTAGGCGCTGACCGCGAAGAAGACGACCTGCCGGCCAGCCTGCCCGTAGAGGTCGAGCGTCTGCGGGGTGGCGAACACCCCGCCGAGGAAGACGGTGAGCAGCAGTGCATTGCCGAGCATCCCGACCGGCCAGGCCCAGACCACCCGGCGGATGCCGAGCAGCGCCGAGGCCAGGCCGAAGCCGTTGCCGACGATCTCGCGCCAGAGCACGGTCGTACCGGCCACTTCCAGGTGGGCGTCGAGCAGCCAGTGCAGGGGACCGGTCATCGCCGGTCGCCCAACAGCCGCTCGACGTACTTGGCGAGCACGTCGACTTCCAGGTTGACCGGGTCACCGACCTGCTTGTGGCCGAGGGTGGTGAGCTTGAGCGTGGTGGGGATCAGTCCGACGGAGAGGCTGTCGTCGGTGACCTCGGTGACGGTCAGCGACACCCCGTCGACGGTGATCGAGCCCTTCTCCACCACGTACCGGGCGATCTCGGCGGGTAACGAGAACCGGACCGTCTCCCACTGTTCGGCCGGCTCCCGGGACAGGATCTTCCCCACCCCGTCGACGTGGCCCTGTACGAGGTGCCCGCCCAGCCGGCTGCCCAGGGTCGCGGCCCGTTCCAGGTTGACCGGGTCGTCGGGTCGCAGCACCCCCAGCGACGAGCGGCGCAGCGTCTCCCCCATCACGTCGGCGGTGAAGACCCCGTCGGCGACGTCGACCACGGTCAGGCAGACGCCGTTGACCGCGATGGAGTCGCCGTGCCGGGCGTCGGAGGTGACCACCGGTCCGCGTACGGCCAGCAGGACGGAGTCCGCTCCGGTGTCGGCCAGCCGGACGACGGTGCCCAGTTCCTCGATGATGCCGGTGAACATGTCTCAGCCTTCCCTCTTGCGGGGCAGCGCGGTGATCCGCAGGTCCGGACCGACCCGCGTGATGTCGACGAAGTCCAGGTCGATGGCGTCGGCGATGGTGTGCACCCCGGCGTCGGCCAGCGCCGTCGGGCCGGCACCGAGCAGCTTCGGCGCGACGTACCCGATGATCTTGTCGATCAGGCCGGCGGCGAGGAACGCGCCGGCCAGGGTCGGCCCGCCCTCCAGCAGTACGGCCCGCGCGCCGCGCTGGTAGAGCGCGGCGAGCAGCGCCGGCAGGTCCACCCGGCCGTCGGGGGTGGCACCGACCTCGGCGGCGGTGGCGATCCAGGTATGGGCGGCGGCGTCGCGAACCCGGGCGTCGGCCGGGGTACGGCCGGCGCTGTCCACCACTACCCGCAGCGGCTGCCGGATGGCCAGGGTGCCGTCACGCAGGTTGCGGGCGGTGAGCCGGGGATCGTCGGCCAGCACGGTGCCCGATCCGACGATCACCGCGTCGACGGTGCCGCGTAGGGCGTGCACGTCGATCCGGGCCGCTTCGGAGGTGATCCACATGCTGGTGCCGTCAGTGGCCGCTGAGCGTCCGTCGGCGGTGGCGGCGTACTTCCAGATGACGTACGGCCATTCCCGGCGTACGGCGGTCAGCCAGGCGATGTTGGCGGCCTCGGCCTCGGCGGCGTGTATCCCGGAGACGACGTCGATGCCGGCGGCGCGCAATGTCCCGCTTCCGCCCCCGGCGACCGGGTTGGGGTCGGTGACGCCGATCGCCACGGTGGCGACGCCGGCCCGGATCAGTGCCCGGGTGCACGGGCCGGTGCGGCCGGTGTGGTCGCAGGGTTCCATGGTGACCACGGCGGTGCCGCCCTTGGCCCGGTCCCCGGCCTGGGCCAGGGCGACGATCTCGGCGTGCGGCCCGCCGGCGTAGGCGTGGAAGCCCTCCCCGACGATCTCCCCGGCGGTATCCAGGATGACGCAGCCGACCACGGGGTTGGGACTGGTCGTGCCCAAACCTCGGGCAGCCAGCTCGATCGCTCGACGCATCGCCTTGTCGGTGGAGACGCTCGGCATCGCCGGCCCCTGCTTTCTCGCTCGCCTGTCGGGCGCGCGGGCGGGGCAAAGGAGACAGGGCGCGGCTGTCCGGCCACGCGGCGGTGGGGACCCCCGGGTACGGCGCAGCCGACCCCAGGGCCGACCCGGATGTGCCGTCACCGGCCCAGGTCGGGCTCCCTCCGCCCTGCGCTGTCTCCCATCCGGACTGTCTGAGCGTGGGTGGGTGCCCGCACTCAACCGTCGGCCCTGGGTTCTCACCAGGTCCACCGGGCGGCAGAGCCGTCCGGGTCGCGGGCTTACCACGGTCGGACCGTGGATCACCGCCGGTTCGGAATTACACCGAGTCCCGCCAGCGCATGGTGGGTACGGTGTGAGTCTTGCACGGAATCGGCGGACCGTCGTCATTCGGGCGAGCTAGTTCACAGTCCGGCGGTCCGGTCAGCCGGCCGCACGCCGCCGATCGACCGCCACATACGACCCGGGCTGCCGTTTGGCCAGGCTCTTCATCTCGGAGGCCACCGCGATCGCGTCCATCGGGTTGGTGAACCGGCGCTCGGCGACCGACATCGACACCCCGATCGACAGGGTCACCAGGTTGGCCCGCTGGACGTTGCCCCGCCGGTCCTGTAGCTCGACGTAGCCGCGGCCCCGGTCCTGAGGGTCGTAGAGATCGTCAGCGGCCTTCTCGAAGTCGACCACCGCCCGCTCGGTGATGGGGCGCACCTGGTCGGGAGCGCAGACGATGACGAAGTCGTCGCCGCCGATGTGGCCGAGGAAGGCGGGTGGGAGCCCGACCGCGACCACCGCCCGGTGCAGGCTGCGGGCCAGTGCGGCGATGAACTCGTCGCCCCGGCTGAAGCCGTACCGGTCGTTGACGCTCTTGAACCGGTCGATGTCGACGTAGCCGACGGCGTAGTCGACGCCGCTGCGTACCCGGTCGGTGATCTCCCGGCGGACCCGGCTGTTGCCGGGTAGGCCGGTCAGTGGGGAGACCTCGCGGAACTCCTTGTTGCGGCGCAGCGTCGAGCTGACCCGGGCGATGAGTTCGGCGGTGTCGAACGGCTTGATCACATAGTCGTCGGCGCCGGCGGTGAGGCCGTGGACCTTGTCCACGGTCATTCCCTTGGCGGTCAACATGATCACCGGTAGGGCGGTGGTCAACGGGTTGGCCCGGAGCCGGCGGGTCAGTTCCAGGCCGTCGATCCGCGGCATCATCAGGTCGACGATGGCCAGGTCAGGCCGACGCTGCTCGACCAGTTCAAGCGCTTCCTGGCCGTCGCTGGCGCGCACTACGTCGAAGCCGTGCAGCTCAAGATTGAACTCGACGAACCGGGCGATGTCCTCGTCGTCGTCGACGACCAGGATGAGATCACGCTGATCCTCGGCCGGTTCCACCCTCAGTCCTGCCGGATGGCCCGCTCGGCGAGCCCTCGCAGGTTGCGTACCGCCTCGGCCGGGTCTGCCGCACCGTAGACCGCCGTGCCCGCGACGAAGGCGTCCGCCCCGGCGGCGGCGGCCTGTTCGATGGTGTCGGCGGCGATCCCGCCGTCGACCTCGATCCGCAGTTCGAGGTGACCCGCGTCGACCTGCCGACGGGCGGCTCGGACCTTCTCCAGCAGTTCGGGGATGAATGCCTGGCCGCCGAAGCCGGCCTTGATGGTCATGATCAGGAGCGTGTCGAAGCTGGGCAGCAGTTCGAGGTACGGCTCGATCGGGGTGTCCCGGTCGATCGCCAGCCCGGCCTTTGCCCCGGCCGCCCGCAGGTCCTTGGCCAGGGCCACCGGGTTGTCGCACGCCTCGGCGTGGAAGGTGACGTTGTAGGCGCCCGCCTCGGCGTACCCCGGGGCCCACCGGCGCGGATCCTCGATCATCAGGTGCACGTCGAAGGGCAACGTCGTCGCGGTGAGCAGACTCCGCACCACCGGCAGGCCGATGGTCAGGTTGGGAACGAAGTGGTTGTCCATCACGTCGACGTGCAGCCAGTCGGCCGCGGACTCGACCGCCTTGACTTCGTCGGCGAGGCGGGCGAAGTCGGCGGAGAGAATGCTGGGCGCAACGATGGGCACTGGTGCGGTCACGGCGACAGTGTACGAACGCCCCCGGCTAGTTCCGCACCGCCCGTCGACGGTTCCCAGGATGGTCAACGAGTATCCACCGCTGGTCAGACCCGGGGAACCCACCTTCCAATATGTGGAACAACCCGTGGTAGCCGCTCATTTGGCCTGGTCAACGCGGTTCCCCCAACGTTTGTAACGTTCATGTTTCGCCTCTTCCCCTGGCCGCCACAGGTCGCATAACGTGCCCCGCAACACCGAGAGGTCAGACCTCCATCCTCTGACCTTTGACGATTGATGGGGTGAGCGGCGTTGCAGGAAACCGCAGGTGGGTACCGCGGCTACCGGTCCTTCGACTATCTGGAGCCGCACCGCGACTACAAGGTCTTCGAGTTGGCCCCGGAAATCGGCCGGGTGCCGGAGCACGACCTCGGGTTGACCGACAACCAGCGGGAACGGGTGGCCCGGCTCCTCCGCGAGGAGATGGCCATCTCCCTGCACGAACACCCGAAGATCCTGCCGGCTGACGTGTCACAGCTGCGCGACTACAACCGGACCGGCCGCAACTCCTTCGGCTTCGAGGGCATGGCCCGCTCCGGCATGACCGCGGTCTTCGACAACTTCATGAACGGCACCGGCTGCGTGACCAGCGAGCACGCCTGGAAGTGGGACGACGTCATCTACGACATCGGGCTGCGCTTCGCCGACGTCGCCAAGCAGGACCACGTGGTGGTGGCCACCACCCTGGAGCAGATCTTCGAGGCCAAGCGCAACGGCCAGATCGCCCTGGTGGCCGGCCTGGAGGCGGCCACGATGATCGAGAACGAACTCGATCGCATCGACATCCTCTACGGCTTCGGCGTACGGCAGATGGGCATCGCGTACAGCCAGGCCAACATGCTCGGTTCCGGGCTTTCCGAGGACCGCGACGGCGGCCTGACCCACTTCGGGCGGCGCGCGGTGGACCGGATGAACAAGCTCGGCATCGCCATCGACATCTCGCACTCCGGCGATCAGACCTCGCTGGACGTGATCGAGTCGAGTCGGGTTCCGGTGTTCATCACCCACGCCGGTGCCCGCTCGGTCTGGAACACCCCTCGGATGAAGCCGGACGAGGTGATCCGGGCCTGCGCCGAACGGGGCGGTGTGATCGGCATCGAGGCCGCCCCGCACACCACCCTCTCGGCGGACCACCCGCACCACTCCATCGAGTCGGTGATGGACCACTTCACGTACTGCGTGGAACTGGTCGGCATCGACCACGTGGCGTTCGGCCCGGACACCAACTTCGGTGACCACGTCGGACTCCACGACAGCTTCACCCAGCACCTGGCGATCGGGAAGGCCCACGGCGTAGTGGACCACCCCCGGGTGCCGTACGTCTCCGGCATGGAAAACCCCGCGGAGTGCTTCAGCAACATCGTCGGGTGGCTGGTCGCGCACGACTACTCCGATGACGAGATCGCCAAGGTCATCGGCGGCAACATCATCCGGGTTCTTCAGGAGGTTTGGTGAAAAACATAGTCAAGGGCCGGTGGCGGGTTGCCGTCGCGCTCGGCGTGGTGGCTGCGCTGGGTCTCTCCGGTTGCAGCCTCAACGAGGACAACGCATCGTCGAGCAGCGGCTCGGGTGACACGGTGCTGCGGATCGGCACCACCACCGACGTCAGCAACTTCAACCCGCTGCAGTCGCTGAGCAAGACCGACTCGTGGATCCTCAACGCGATGTACCCGCACCTGCTGCGGATCGACGAGAACGCCAAGAAGGCGCCGGAGCTGGCGAAGGAATACAAGTACGAGGACGACGGCAAGACCGCGGTCTTCACCCTGCGTGACGACTTCAAGTGGTCCGATGGCAAGCCCGTGGTCGCCGAGGACGTCAAGTTCAGCGCCGAGATGATCATGAAGTACAAGCTCGGCAACGTCGCGGCCAAGCTGACCTGGGTCGAGTCGATCGAGGCCCCGGACGCCACGACGGTGAAGTTCAAGCTGTCCCAGGCGTACGCGCCGTTCGCCGAGGGCGTCGGCTTCTGGATGGCGATCGTGCCGAAGCACATCTTCGAGACCGCTGGCGACCTGTCCAAGTTCGCCAACGACTCCAACTGGGTCGGTGCCGGGCCGTTCGTGCTGGACAGCATGACCAAGGGACAGCGCTACGTCATGAAGCGCAACGAGAACTACCCGCTGGCCCCGGGCGGCAAGGCGGCGGTAAGCCAGGTCGAGTACCGGGTCTACCCGGACGTCAACACGATGATGCTGGCGCTGCGCAACGGTGACATCGACATGATGGGCACCCCGGTCCCGGTGTCGGCAGCGAAGACCTTCGAGAACGACTCGAAGATCAAGCTGGAGAAGGTCGGCGCGCTCGGCTTCGCCCACCTGACCTACAACATGAACAACAAGCACCTGGCCAAGCAGGAAGTGCGGCAGGCGCTGTCGATGTCGATCGACACCAAGGCGATCATCTCCTCGGTGCTGCAGGGCGACGCCCAGCAGATGGCCGGCCCGATCTCGCCGATCTTCGCCGACTACGACAACACCGAGATCCAGCCGTACGCGTACGACCCGGATGGCGCGAAGGCCAAGCTGACCGCGGCGGGCTACCAGGACGGCAACGGCGACGGCTTCTTCGACGGCCTCACCATCGGCGTGGCCTGCGACCAGTCCAACGCCAACATCACCCGGGTGGTGCAGCTCTTCCGGGAGAGCGCGGCCAAGGCCGGCATCAAGCTGGAGAACGAGTGCGTGGAGCGGAACACCTTCCTGACCCGCACCAAGAACGGTGAGTACGACATCGACGCCACCCAGTGGGGCGTGTTCGACAACCCGATGGACCAGCTGCGCAGCACCTACCTGTCCAGCAACCCGGGTGGCATCAACTACAACCTGCTCAAGTCCGACGAGATGGACAAGCTGATCAACGACGCGGCCGGCACCACCGACCCGGAGGCGTTCAAGGCCAAGATCAAGAACATCGACAAGGTCGTACACGAGCAGGCGTACCTGACCCCGCTGTACGTGGAGAACTTCCAGTTCGCCTACAACGCCAGCAAGTTCACCGGCTTCGTCGCGTCGCCGTCGGACCTGCTCGGCATGGTCACCGGCTACTCGCTGGCCCAGGTCACCCCGGTCAAGTAACCCAACCAAAAGGGAAAGGAGGGGTCCCCCGTGGTGCGTTTCGTGCTCAGCCGGGCACTGAAGGCCGTCCTGACCGTGTGGATCGCGATCACTTCGACCTTCTTCCTGCTCCGGCTCCTGCCGGGGGACCCCACGACCCTGATGGTCGAAGGGGACATGACACCGGAGATGCAGGCGGCACTGCTCAAGACGTACGGCCTGGACCGTCCACTGTGGGAGCAGTACGTGTCGTACCTGCGGGAGCTGCTCCAGGGCAACCTGGGCATCTCCTTCCGGCAGATCCAGCCGGTCACCGACATCATCCTCGACCGGCTGCCCTGGACGCTGCTGCTCGCCGGCACGGCGTTCATCATCACCATCGCCGTCGGCATCCCGATCGGCGTGACCGCCGCGGTCAACCGCGGCAAGCTGATGGACCGGCTGCTCCAGGGCTTCGGCATCAGCGCCAACGCGCTCTTCGTACCCAGCGTCGCCATCCTGCTGCTGGTCTTCTTCGGGGCCCAGCTCGGCTGGTTCCCGATCGGTGGGGCGATCGACCCGGACACCCGGGGCGCGGCGGCCTACCTGAGCCTCGCCCACCATCTGGTGCTACCGGTGCTGTCACTGGTCCTGGTGCAACTCGGCCCGTACGCGTTGACCCTGCGCACCAACATGATCGAGGTCCTCGGTGAGGACTACATCCGGGCCGCCCAGGCCCGTGGTCTCTCGGCCCGACGCCGAGTCTGGAAGCACGGCCTGCGCAACGCGATCCTGCCGGCGCTGACCCTGATGGGTCTGCAACTGGGCACCCTGGTCGGCGGTGCGGTGCTCACCGAGACCGTCTTCGCCTACCCCGGCGTCGGCCGGCTGATCTACGAGGCGGTCGGCCAACAGGACTACCCGGTGATCCAGGGCGCGTTCATCATGCTCGCCGTCACCGTCGTGTTCGCCAACGCACTGACCGACATGCTCTACGCGGTCCTCAACCCCAGGATCCGACTGTGAGCGCGAGGAGTGAACGAGCGCAGCGAGTGAGCCCCGCAGTCGCGAACCCAGAAAGCACTGTGAGCGCGAGGAGTGAACGAGCGCAGCGAGTGAGCCCCTTGGGCGAGCGCGAGGAGCGAGCGCAGCGAGCCCCGCAGTCGCGAGCAAAGACAAGCACAGTCGCGAACCCAGAAAGCACTGTGAGCGCTGTTCTGTTCGCCGCCGTCATCAACGAAGGGAGGGTGCCGTGAGCGCCCCTGTGCTGACCGAACAGTCGGTACCGCCGGTCGTTCCGACCGCTACCAAGCGGGCTGCCTGGTACGCCTACCTGCGCCAACCCTCCGCAGCATTGTCCGTACTGGTGCTGCTCGTAATGGTGGTGATGGCGGTCTTCGCACCGCTGATCGCCGACGAGCCCGCCGGCGCCGGCCCGGACGTGCTGCAACCTCCGTCGGGAGCGCACTGGTTCGGCACCGACGACCTCGGGCAGGACATCTTCGCCCAGGTGGTCTGGGGCACCCGGACCAGTCTGGTGATCGGTCTGGCCGCTTCGCTGATCGCGATCGTGCTGGGCACCGCGATCGGGTTGGCCGCAGCCTACTTCCGCCCGATCGACGCGGTCGCCACCGTGATCACCGACGTGATGCTGGCGCTGCCCACCCTGCCGCTGATGATCATGCTGGCGGCGGTGGTCAACCCCAGCGTCGTCACCCTGACCATCATCATCGGCCTCTTCGCCTGGCCCGAGGTGGCCCGACTGATCCGGTCGCAGGGCCTGGTGATCAGCGCTATGCCGTACATCGACGGGGCTCGGGTGCTCGGTGCCTCCGGGTGGCGAATCGTCACCCGGGAGATCCTGCCCGCGGTCGTCTCGCTGATGATCGTCAGTGTGCTGCTCACCGCCTCGCGGGCAGTGATCTCCGAGGCCGGCCTGAGCTTCCTCGGTCTCGGCGACCCGGACGCCTGGTCGTGGGGTCGCATCCTGCTCAACGCCCAACGCAGCGGCACGATCGCGATCGCCTGGTGGCAGACGCTCTTCCCGTCGCTGGCGATCCTGCTGCTGGTGCTCGCCGCAACCCTCGCCGGCACGCGGTTCAACGACACCCGTGACCCCCGTCGCAACGGAGGCTGACTGATGCGACTGCCCGAGAGCTTCTACACCAGCGTCCGAACCCGGCTCACCGCAGCGCTCGAGGAGCGCGGCCTGGACGGTTTCCTGGCCACCTCCCCCGCCGACGTCGCATTCCTCAGTGGCTTCTTCTACATCGCCACCGAGCGGCCGGTCTACCTGTGGATGCCCCGCGAGGGCGATCCGCTGCTGGTCATCCCCCGCCTCGACGAGGAGTACGCCGCCCAGCAGGGCGTGACGGTGCCGACGGTCAGCTACTTCGAATACCCGGGCGTGGTCAGTGCCGAGGAGACCCTGGCCACCGCGCTGGCCCGCCCGGGTGGGCCGGGCCGTCGCATCGGGGTGAGCGCTGGCCTGTCGGTCGGCGCGTACCGGGCACTGTCTCGGGCCATCGCCGGGGCCGAGCTGGAGACCACCGACGCGGTCGCCAAGCTGCGGCTGTGCAAGTTCCCCGAGGAGATTCCGTTCCACGAGGCGGCGGCCCGCATCTGTGACGAGATGCTGGCCGCCGGGCGGGCGCTGATCGAAGAGGCGCTGGCCAGCGGCGGTCCGCTGCCCCGCGAGGACGAGATCGCCCGGCACGTCATCGGGTACGGCACCGACCAGATGTACGCCAACTACGACCTGGTCGTCTACACCACCAAGCTGGCCGGTGGGCTGGTCTACGCCGGGCCGAACTCGGCCCTGCCGCACGGGGTGCCGACCCGGCGACGCATCCAGCCGGGCGACACCCTGATCCTCTCCCTCGGCGCGGCGGTGGCCAGCCGGTTCGTGGAGAGCGAGCGCACCTTCATCATCGGCGAGCCCACCGCCGAGCAGGTGCGCTACTACGAAGCCGACCGCCAGGCACAGGAGGTGGGCACCCAGGCGATGGTGGCCGGACGTACCTGCGCCGAGGTCAACAAGATCTGCCTGGACGTACTGCGCGAGCACGGACTGGGCGACTACATCCGGCACCGGCAGGGGCACGGCATCGGGATACAGGGGCACGAGCCGCCCTGGGTCGAGGACGGCGACGACACCGTACTCGCCCCCGGGATGCTGCTCTCCAGCGAACCCGGCGTCTACGTCCCCGGCCACGCCGGCTACCGCATCTCCGACACGGTCCTGGTGCAGGAGTCCGGGCCACGTCGGCTCACCGGCTACCCGCGCGATCTGGAATCCAACGTCATTCAGGGGGTCCGATGAAAATCAACGGCGCAGAACTGGTCGTCGAGGCGTTCGGCCCGGAGGACGGGCCGGCCATGATCGTGCATCACGGTGCACCCGGGCTGGGCTCCCGTAACGAGCCGAAGCGCAGCTTCGGACCGTTCGCCGACCGGATGCGGGTCATCGTCTTCGACGCCCGGGGCTCCGGCGAGTCCAGCGACGACGAGCCGTTCACCCACGAGCAGTGGGTTGCCGACGTGGACGCCATCCGGGAGCACTTCGGCTACGAGAAGATCGTCATGGCCGGCGGCTCGTACGGCGGGTTCATCGCCCTGGAGTACGCCGTCGCCCACCCGGACCGGGTCTCCGCGCTGGTGCTGCGGGACACCGCGGCGGACACCGCGCACGACTACCTGGCGGTCGAACGGGCCCGCAACACCGACCGCTCGGTGATCCCCGAGTGGGTCATCGACCGGATCGGCACCGGCCGGTTCGAGAGCAACGAACAGCTGCGGGAGTACTGGCAGGCGATCCTGCCGCTCTACGACCACCAGCACGACCCGGCCAAGGACGCGGCGAAGCTGGCCGCCACCCGGTTCCACTACCGCACGCACAACGCGGCCTTCGGGCAGAACATGCCCAGGTACGACCTGAAGCCGAAGCTGCCGTCGATCACCTGCCCGACCCTGGTCACCGTGGGCCGGCACGACTGGCGTACCCCGGTGGCGGCCTCGCAGGTCATCGCGGACCTGATCCCGAATGGTGAGCTGGTGGTCTTCGAAAAGTCTGGCCACTCGCCGCAGTTGGAGGAGCCCGAACTGTTCCAGCAGGTGGTGCGCGACTTCCTCGGCAGAGCCGGAGTGTTGCGATGAGCCTGTTGGAGATCACTGACCTGCGGGTCGCGTTCCCCGGCCCGCTCGGGCCGGTCAACGCGGTCAACGGGGTGTCGCTCCAGGTCGACACCGGACAGACCCTGGCCATCCTCGGCGAGTCCGGCTCCGGCAAGAGCGTCACCGCGCAAGCGGTGATGGGCATCCTCGACGCGCCGCCGGCCCAGATCAGCGGTTCGGTCCAGCTGCGTGGCCGGGAACTGCTCACCCTGCCGCGCAAGCAGCGCGACCGGATCAGCGGCGAAGAGATCGGCATGGTCTTCCAGGATGCGATGGCCGCGCTGAACCCGGTCTTCACCGTCGGGCACCAGATCATGGAGGTGCTGCGGGTCCGCCGGGGCATGTCCAAGGCCGACGCCCGCCGCCGCGCCATCGAACTGGTCGACCGGGTACGCATCCCGGCCGCCAAGGACCGCATCCGCGACTACCCGCACCAGTTCTCCGGCGGGATGCGCCAACGCATCATGATCGCGCTGGCCATCTCCCTGGAACCGGACCTGCTGATCGCTGACGAGCCCACCACCGCCCTGGACGTGACAGTGCAGGCGCAGGTGATGGAACTGCTCGCCGAGATCCAGCGGGACAGCGGCATGGGTCTGCTGCTGATCACCCACGACCTGGGCGTGGTAGCCGAGGTCGCCGATGACGTGGCGGTGATGTACGCCGGCCGGATCGTCGAACGCGGCACGGTCGAGCAGATCTTCGCCGGCCCGGCCCACCCGTACACGGAGGGGTTGCTTGCCTCGATGCCCCGGGTGGACCGGCGTGACGAGCAGCTCTACGCCATCCCGGGCGCCCCACCCAACCCGGCGCAGCTCCCCACGGGCTGCCCGTTCCACCTGCGTTGCCCCCGGGTCACCGACGAGTGCCGGGTGACCCTGCCGCTGCTTCAGGCGCTGCCCGCCGACCGGGCCAGTGCCTGCCACCACCATGAGGAGGTGCTCGGTGCCACCCAGCGATGACGTGGTGCTACGGGTCGAGAACCTGGTCAAGCACTTCCCGGTCAAGGGACGGATTCCCTTCACCTCGGGCGGCGTGGTCAAGGCCGTCGACGGGGTCTCCTTCGACCTGCGTCGAGGCGAGACGCTCGGCGTGGTGGGTGAGTCCGGCTGCGGCAAGAGCACCCTGGCCCGAATGCTGGTCGGGCTGGAGCAGCCCACCTCCGGCGAGGTGCGTTTCGGCAAGTCGGTGGTGCACAAGGCCAAGGGTCGGGAGCTGCGCGCACTGCGCCGCCGGATCCAGATCGTGTTGCAGGACCCGTACACCTCGCTGAACCCACGGCGGACGATCCGGGAAATTCTGCTCCAGCCCTTCGAGATCCACCCCGACGTGCTCGACCGACGGAGTCGGGTGGAGCGGATCAAGGAGCTGCTCGACCTGGTCGGCCTCGACGCGAGCCTGCACCTGGACCGCTATCCGCACCAGTTCTCCGGCGGTCAGCGGCAGCGCATCGGCATCGCCCGCGCGCTCGCCCTGCAACCGGACGTGATCGTCTGCGACGAGCCGGTCTCCGCGTTGGACGTCTCGGTCCAGGCCCAGGTGGTCAACCTGCTGGAACGGCTCCAGGAGGAGCTGGGCGTGGCGTACGTCTTCATCGCCCACGACCTGTCCGTGGTGCGGCACATCTCCGACCGGGTGGCCGTGATGTACCTCGGCAAGCTGGTGGAAACCGGCCCGGAGCAGGGGCTGTACGACGCGCCCCGGCACCCGTACACGAAGGCGCTGCTCTCGGCGGTGCCGGTGCCCGACCCGCTCGAGCGGGCAGGTCGGCAACGGATCCTGCTGGCTGGTGATCCGCCCAGCCCGGTCAACCCGCCCTCGGGCTGCCGGTTCCGGACCCGCTGCTGGCAGGCAACCGACGCCTGCGCCACCACCGAACCACCGCTGGCCGACGGCAACCACCCGGTGGCCTGCCACTATCCGCTGGCCGCGTAGCCGCCGGCTCGTCCCATCTGGCCGCCTCGCGACGACCCGGCGGCAGTCCACTAAGGAGAATCTGTCTTGCTGCAGCAACCCGCCCCCCGGTACCAGGGTCACAAGTCCTACTCGTACCTGGAGCCGCACTCGGACTACCGGGTATTCCCGCTGGCCCAGGAGGTAGGCCGGGTGCCCGAGTACGACCTGGGCCTGTCCGACGCGCAGCGGGAGCGGGTGACCCGGCTGCTCACCGAGCACCTGGCCATCTCGTTGCACGAGCACGCGGTGGTCCTGCCGGAGGACGTGTCGCAGCTACGCGAATACAACCGGACCGCGCGTCAGCGCACCGGCTTCGAAGGACTGTCCCGCTCCGGCCTGGCCGCCGTCTTCGACAACTTCATGGCCGGTGCCTCCTGTGTGACCAGTGCGAACGGCTGGAAGTGGAACGACCTCATCTACGCCCTCGGGATGCGGATGAGCGACATCTACAAGCAGGACTACGTCACGCTGGCCACCTCGTTGGCCGACATCTACGACGCGAAGCGCAACGGCCAGCTCGCGTTGGTCGCCGGGTTGGAGTGCAGCAGCCCGATCGAGAACGAGCTGGACCGCATCGACATCCTGTACGGCTTCGGCGTACGGCAGCTCGGCATCGCGTACAGCCAGGCCAACATGCTCGGCGGTGGACTCTCCGAGCGGCACGACGGTGGGCTGACCCACTTCGGCCGGCGCGCGGTGGACCGGATGAACAAGCTCGGCATCGCCATCGACATCTCGCACTCCGGTGACCAGACCTGCCTGGACGTCATCGAGGCCAGTCGGGTGCCGGTGTTCATCACCCACGCCGGTGCCCGCGCGGTGTGGGACACCTCGCGGATGAAGCCGGACGAGGTGATCCGGGCCTGTGCCGAACGCGGTGGCGTGATCGGCATCGAGGCCGCCCCGCACACCACGCTCTCGGCCGAGCACCCGCACCACTCTCTGGAGTCGGTGATGGACCACTTCACGTACCTCGTGGACCTGGTCGGCATCGAGCACGTCACCTTCGGACCGGACACAATGTTCGGTGACCACGTGGGCGTACACAACACCTATGCCGGTAACTACGCCCACGACGCCGGCAACCGGCCGGAGCACCCCCGGGTCGAATACGTTGCCGGTATCGAAAACCCGGGTGAGGCGTTCGGCAACATCGCCGGGTGGCTGGTCAAGCACGACTACTCCGACGACGAGATCGCGAAGGTGATCGGCGGCAACACCATCCGGGTGCTCGAACAGGTCTGGTGAGTAGGTGCCGGCCGGGTGGCGTTGTCGACGCTTTGGCCGGCGCACTACTACACTCCGTAGGCTGCCAGCGGCGGCATCGGGCGTGAAGAGGTGAAAGTGGATGGCGCGGCGGGAAACCACGTTGCAGGCCGCACAGGGCCGACTGCGGGTGCTTATCGACAGCGAGTTCCAGCCGGGCGACAAACTGCCCAACGAACGGGAGCTGGCCGACCAGCTCGAGGTCAGCCGGGCCACCGTACGTGAGGTCCTCGGGCAGCTCGCCGCCGAGGGCGTGGTCACCCGCACCTGGGGCATCGGCACGTTCGTGCACGACACGGCGGCCCGCGTACCGGTCTCCATCGGCGACGTGGTCGCCCTGCGGGACCGGATCACCGCCACCGGTCACCGGCCGGCACTGCACGACGCCTCGGTCACCCGAACCGGCTGCCCCGCCGACTGCGCCGAGGTGCTCGGCCTGCCACCCGGTACACCGGTGTGGCAGGTCGACCGCCTCTTCGCGGTGAACGGGTTGGCCGCCGCGTGGATCCAGGACCACCTGCCGCTGAGTGTCGATGGCCGTGACCTGGACCCGTCCGGCCTGGTCAGCATCGACCTGGACCTGTTCGAGTTCCTGGCCAGCGCGACCGGCATGCCGGTACGGCGCGCCGAGATCGAGTTCTCCGCCGTACTGGCGGAGGGGGAAGCGGTGGACCGGCTGGGGGTGCCCGCCGGCCATCCGCTGATCAGTGCCACCCAGGTCGGCTACAGCCCGCAGGGCGCCGCACTCTTCCACGGTCACATCACCGTACGGACCGACGTACTGACCCTGAAGATCACTCGAGGCGGTTAGGTCTCCGATCGATCTCAGTTTTTCCCGTTCGATCTCGGCGACTCACGGTCGAAGCGATTTCGTCTAGCATCTCCGCATGCAGAGCGGATCGAGCCGCAGCTATACCGCCGAGGGTGTGACGGCGTTACGCGCCGCCGGGGCACGCGAGCCGGACCCGCAGTTACGGAACCCGGACCATCTGGCCGAACAGTTCCTCACCTGGCCGCTTCGGACCCGGGTACGGTGGGCCCCCCTACGCGTCGCCTCGATTGCGGTCATCGAGCGGCTGTTGCCCGGCCTCTACCGGTTCGTGACCGCACGCACCAGACACATCGACTCGGTGCTCCTCGACGAACTGGGGGCCGACGCGATCCGACAGTTGTTCATACTCGGCGCGGGTGCGGACAGCCGGCCCTACCGCTTCCAGGAACAACTCGACGGCGTACGGGTCTTCGAGTTGGACCATCCCGCCACCTCGGCGTGGAAACAGCAGCAGACCCGCAAACTGTTCGGTCAGCTACCCGCTCACGTGCGTTACGTGCCGATCAACTTCGACAGTCAGCCGCTCGATGCCGTACTCGACGAGGCGGGAGCCGATCGCAGCGTACCGTCGCTGTTCATCTGGGAGGGGGTCACGCCGTACCTGACGGCGCAGGCGGTGACCGCGACCCTCAAGGAGATATCACGTTTCGCCGCTGGATCGAGCGTGCTCTTCGACTACTTCTACCACGACGCCATCCACGACCCGACGAGCCACGTGGACGCGCCTAAGTTCCACAGCTATCTCGGTCGACGTGGCGAGCCACTGACGTTCGGCATCGAACCGGACCAGATGGCGGCGTTCCTGGCCACCCATGGACTCGACCTGACCTCCCACGCGTACCCGGACGAGCTTGCCGACCGGCACCTCGCGGGAGCTCATCGCGTGCTTCCCTTCTCGGCCATCGTGCACGCTCATATCGCTGGACGTTGAAGGGCACCGGCAGTAACGGGCTGCCGGTCACCACCGGTTGAACAACTGGGTGGGCGAAGGACGACTCTCCTCCGACTCACCTACGATCTACCTGTGCTCGGTCGGATACCGGCCGTCAGTTCCGTAGGAGGACGTACAGATGCGACGGTGGTTGACCCTGGGGGCGCTGGGTGCGGTAGCGGCGCTGGCGCTGACCGGCTGCGCAAACCCGGGCGGGGTCGATGGCGACCTGACCGACGACTGGGCCGCTGTCGGCGAGCTGAAGATCTTCGTACCGGAGAACGGCACCTGCCACCTGGACTTCTCGGAGGTCGGCTACCGGAGTGCGTACAACCCCGTCGACTGCGGGCAGTCGCACCGGTTGGAGACCCTTCACCTGGGGACGTTCACCGGTGAGGACGCCAATCGGACCAGCCCGCCGCCGGTCGACTCGCCGAGCATGCGTACCGCCCGGCAGGAGTGCGACACCAAGGTGGCCGAGGTGCTCGGTGGCGACTGGCGGAACAGCCGACTGGAGTTGAGCATCGTTCTTCCGTCCCCGCAGGGCTGGACCGGCGGTGCCCGTTGGTTCCGGTGTGACCTGAGCGAGAACAAGAGCCTGGACGACCCGGGCCTCACCCTCCGCTCCAGCAGCCTCAAGGGGGCGTTGAGCAGCCCGTCGGACCTGCTGCTCGGCTGCTACAACCCAAAGCTGGTAAAGGATGAGCTGGACACCATGACGCCGGTGGCCTGCACTGCCAAGCACCGGGCCGAGTTCGTCGGGATCTTCCAGGCACCGGACACCAGTTTCGACGGGATGGCGGCGGACTCCATCCACCGGGGGTGCCTCGGTGTCGTCGCGAAATACGCGGGCGTGTCCAACGACTCGAACATGAAGTACCGCGCCGGCACGATCTACTACCCGCCGAGCGAGGAGGCATGGGAGGCCGGTGAGCGCGGCATCCGATGCTTCCTCTGGATCGGTGACCGGGACATGACCAAGTCGGTAAAGGGTGGCGGCAGCAAGGCGCTACCAATCAACTGAGACCAACAACGAAACCCAGTTCGGGCGGCACCGGAACCACCGGTTGCCGCCCGATCCACATCCTGGGGCCTGCCGCCCGATCCATGTCCGGGACTGTTACGGCTCGCCGATCCGGTTGCCGTCAGCTGCGCCGCAACAAGGCCAGGAACATCGCGTCGGTGCCGTGCCGGTGCGGCCAGAGCTGCACCGTCGGTCCGTCCCCAAGCCCCGGCATGCCGGCCGGCAACAGCGGGCGGGCATCGACGAAGTCGACCGGTACGTTCGCACGGCGGGCCGCCTCGGTGACCGTCACGTGGGTCTCCACAATGTGCGGCGAGCAGGTCACGTAGCCGACCACTCCTCCGGGCCGGACCGCGCGCAGGGCGGCCGTGAGCAGTTCTCGTTGCAGCCGGGTCAACGGGGGCAGGTCGGAGGGTTGCCGCCGCCAACGTGACTCCGGCCGGCGACGTAGCGAGCCGAGACCGGTGCACGGCGCGTCGACCAGCACCCGGTCGAAGGTGGCCTCCGGCAGATCCGGGTCGCTGCCCACGGAACGGCCATCGGTGGCCAGGACGGTCACCGGCAGCCCGCGTACCGCCTGCGAGACCAGTCGGGCCCGGTGCTCGGCCACCTCCACCGCAGTGAGGGCGGCACCTCGCTGCGCGGCGAGGGAGCCGAGCAGCCCGGCCTTGCCCCCCGGTCCGGCGCACAGGTCGAGCCAGCGGGTGTCCGACCCGTCCACCGGAGCCGTGGCGAGAGCGGTGGCCACCAGCTGAGAACCCTCGTCCTGCACCTGCGCCCGACCGTCGACGATCGCGGGCAGGTCGCCGGGTGCACCGCCGGAGAGGTAGACCGCGTACGGGGAGAAGGCCCCCGGTGCCCCGCCCACCTCGTCGGCCAACTCGACCGCGTCCGCCCGTCCCGGCCGGGCACACAGGTGCACCGGAGGACGCTCGTTGTCCTCGATCAGCAGCCGGGTGGTCTCGGTCAGGTCACCGCCGAGCGCCTCGGCGAACGACCGGACGATCCACTTGGGATGGCTGTAGGCGAGCGCGAGATGCCCGATCGGGTCGGTCTCCATCGATGGGGCCAGCTCGGCGACCCAGGTGTCGAGGTCCTTGGTGGTGATCTCACGGAGCACCGCGTTGGCGAACCCGGCCGCGCCGGGCGCGACCATGTGTAGCAGGTCGACGGTTGAGGAGACCGCCGCGTGGGCGGGCACCCGGGTGTGCAGCAACTGGTAGGCCCCCAGCCGCAACGCGTCCCGGGCCGGCGGGTCGATCCGCTCCATGTCCCGGCCGGCCGCCGCCGCCACGATCGCGTCGAGGGTGCCCCGGGCACGCAGGGTCCCGTAGGTCAACTCGGTGGCAAACGCCGCGTCCCGGCCGTGCAACCCCAGGTCACGCAGGATCGACGGCAGGACCAGGTTCGCGTACGCATCGTCGCGGTGCACCGCCGCGATCGCCTCGTACGCTGCCTTGCGGGCCTGATCGACGGTGGGGCGACCGGGCCGCGTGGGTCGACCGGCGCGGGCCGGGCCCCGCCGCTCGGCGGCGACCGGACCCCGGCGTGCGCCGGAGTCCCGATCGGCGGATGACTGCCGTTCGGTCACGTGAACTGTTCCCCTGTCTGTACCCGGACGCCGCGCGCCCAGTCCGTCGCCGGCATGGCCTTCTTGCCCGCCGCCCGCACCTCGCCGAGGACGACCGGTGTGGTGGCGGTACCGGCAAGCACCCGCTTGCGCTCGACCAGCAGCTCGCCCGGCTTGAGGTCGGGCCCGTCAGTGGCGGGGCGGACCGGACCGAGCTTGACCCGGTCGTCGCGGAACGTGGTCCACGCGCCGGGGGCGGGCGTGCAGGCCCGAATCCGGCGGTCCACGGCGAAGGCCGGGTCGCTCCAGCGGACCTGTCCGTCAACGACGGTCAGCTTCGGGGCCAGCGAGATCCCGTCGGCGGGCTGTGGCTCGGCGCGGGCCGTGCCGGCCTCGATCGCGTCGAGAACCGCCACCAGTAGGCCCGCGCCGGAGATGGCGAGGCGGTCCAGCAGGTCACCGGAGGTGTCGGTGGGGCGGATCTCGTCGGTCAGCGTGCCGAACACCGGGCCGGTGTCCAGCCCCTGCTCCAACTGGAAGACACTGGCCCCGGTCACCTCGTCACCGTGCAGCACCGCGTGCTGCACGGGCGCGGCCCCCCGCCAGGCGGGCAGGAGCGAGAAGTGCAGGTTGATCCAGCCGTGGGTGGGCAGCTCCAGCGCCACTGGCGGCACCAACGCGCCGTAGGCAACTACGGGTACGCAGTCCGGGGCGAGTTCCCGCAGCCGGTCGAGGAACTCCGGCTCGCGGGGCCGCTGCGGGGTGAGCACCTCGATGCCGCGCTCGTCGGCCCAGGCTCCGGCGGGTGAGCGCACCAGACCCCGGCCCCGGCCAGCGGGCGCGTCGGGGCGGGTGACCACGGCGACCAGCTCGTGCCGGGATGCGGCGATGGCGTCCAGGGCGGGTACGGCGACAGCCGGCGTACCGGCGAAGACCAGGCGCATCTACGTCACCGCCCCAGGCCGAAGGGGCTGGCCGGGGCATGTGGGCTGAGCTTGACCGTGGGTGGGGCGGCCGGGTCGTACCAGTCCGCCTTCCGGATCTCCTTCATGGCTGCCTTACGGCCGGCCGGGTCCAGCCGGTCGAGGAAGAGCACCCCGTCGAGATGGTCGGTCTCGTGCTGGACGCAGCGGGCCATCAGGCCGGTGCCGACGATCTGCATCGGGTCGCCGTACGCGTTGAAGCCCTTGGCCACGACGTTCATCCGGCGCTTGGTATCGAAGTAGAGGCCGGGCAGGGAGAGACAGCCCTCTGGGCCCTCCTGCTCCTCCTCGTCCGGAAACTCCAGGACCGGGTTGACCAGGTGTCCGAGCACGTCGTCGACGTCGAAGGTGAACACCCGCAACCCCACCCCGAGCTGCGGGGCGGCCAGACCGGCACCGCTGCTGTCGCGCATCGTCTCGGTCAGGTCGGCGACCAGCTTGCGCAGTTCGACGTCGAAGTCGACTACCGGCTCAGCCGGTGTACGCAGCACCGGATCTCCGAACAGACGGATGGGCTGGACGGTCACGCGGGGTGGCTCCTTTGTCAGAGCAGGAAAAATTCAGTGCCCCACCAGTCTACGGAGTGTCCGACCCCGGCGACCGTGGGCCGATGGTGACCGTGGGCGGATAGCAACACCGTGGGCCGATGGTGACCGTGGGCGGATAGCAACACCGTGGGCCGATGGTGACCGTGGGCGGATAGTGACCGTGGGTCGATGGCGACCTCAGCCGAGAATGGCTACGGGGTGACTCCCGCCTCGCTGGCCAGGACCGTGTCGGCCCGGTGCAGCACGTGCGCGGGGATGGGCAGCCGAATCCCGTGCGCCGCCTCCCAGTCGTAGAGGGTGCTCAGCTCGACCTCGGTACGGAAGAAGTCGACCGCGCTGAGACCGGCGACGACCGGCTCGTCCGCCTCTGCGATGAGCCGCGCGGGGACCAGGGTGAATCCGCTGCGCAGGGCGGCGCTGAGCCGGCGATGTCCGTCGACGACGAAGAAGTGTTCCCCGGTGTAGCCGATGCTCAGCGGCTCCAGCGCGGCCTGTCCGGCCTGCTGCACCTGCTCGGCGAATTCCGACTCCCACGTTCCCCGCAGGTTCTCGATTCCCTGGGTGGGGAAGACGCGGGCCGGGTCGAGCAGCAACAGCGGCGGGGAGTCCTGCAGGATCTCCGCGCCGAGCGAGCCGGTGAAGGCGGCGATGACGTAGTCGACGACCTCCATCGCCGACGCCCGGGTCGTGTCGCAGATCAGGTCGTAGTTGCGCAGTTTCGCCTTGTCGACGCCGTAGCGGAGGATGAACCGGCCGCGCTCGCTCTCGCTACGCTCCCGCAGCTTGGTCCGGGCCTCCTCGATCGAGGTGTAGCTCTCCGCCGGGCCGGATGGCCGGGCCAGCACCCGTCGGGCTGCCTCGGTGGGCTCAGTGATCATGTGGACCTTGAGCGCGGAGCTGAAGAAGTGCCAGGCGAGCCGGCTGTCGACGATCAACTGCTCGCCGGAGTTGGCGATGTCCTGCTGCAGCTGGTCGACGTAGCCGTCCACTGCCTGGTCCAGCTCGGCGTGCAGATTGAGCTGCAGCGCCGTCATCTTCCGCTGCTGGGCCATTTCGCGATAGAGATCGCCGACGCTGATCCGACGCAGCCCGAGCCGACGCGAAAGTTCGATCGACACCGTGCTCTTGCCGCTGCCCAGGTCACCGTTCAGGACGATCGACTGACGAACGGTCACGACTTACCCACCCCTGATCACCGGCTGGTTGACGTCAATCGACTCACTGCCAGATTAACGCGGTCTTTGCTCCGCCGCGCCGCGAGGGGCGCCCGGCATGACGGACGATGCTAGCACGCTGCTCAAAAGAGGCTGAGCGGATCGACCTGGACTCGGACCGGCTGGCTGGCCCGTCGGGCGGTCCGTACCCCGGCCGCCGCATGCAGGGCCTCAGCGAGCAGAGCGGCCCGGGACCGCGGCACTCGGACCAACATCCGTTCCTGGTCTGCCTCGGCGGGAACCGGCCCCAACACCTCCGCCTCCGCCGGCAGCCGGGCGGCGGCGAGCAGGTCGGCGACGGCCTCCGGTACGCCGGTCAGGCTGGCCATCCGGACGGCCGGGGGAAAGCCCAGTTCCCGCCGTTCGGCCAGCTCCCGGGCGGCGAACCAGGCCGGGTCCCAGCGCAGCAACGCCTGTACGGGAACCAACCCACCGTCGGCGACCACCACCACCCGACCGCCGGCCGAGGCGGGTCGGGCCAGGGCCGCGGCGGTCAGCCAGCGCCGTAGCGCCTCCTCACCGGCGCGTAGGTCGGCCCGGGTCAGCAGGGCCCACGAGTCGAGCAGCAGCACCGCACCGAACCCGCCGTCGGCGACCGGTTCGGCCCCCGGGGTGGAGATCACCAATCCGGCGCCGCCGGGTACCCGGTGGAGCACCTCGTCCCGCCCGGAGGTCCGTACCGGAATGTCGGGGAACGCCCGACCGAGTTCCTCGGCGGTACGGCGGGCTCCGACCACGGCGGCGCGCAGCCGGCGGCCGGCGCAGTGCGGGCAGGCGTAGGCGGCGGCGACCCGGCCACACCAGCGGCAGGCGGGGGCGGCCCCGGCCGAGCGCAGGGCCAGCGGCCCGGCGCAGTGCGGGCACCGGGCCGGGGCCCGGCAGTCGGCGCAGGCCACCGAGGGCAGGTAGCCACGTCGGGGTACCTGCACCAGCACCGGCGTGTCGGCCCGCAACGCCCCCCGGGCCGCCTCCCACGCCAGGCTGGGCAGTCGCGCCGTGGCCGCCGCCGGGTCGCGGGCCAGTTGCGGGTCGTCGCCGGTCGGGGTCACCAGCGGGGTACGTCGGCGCACCGTCGCCCGGTCCGCCACGACCTCCTTGGCCCAGCCGGTCTCCACCAACAGTTGCGCCTCAGCGGTACGGGTGTGCCCCGCCACCAGCACCGCCGTCGCGCCGAGCTGGGCGCGGGTGAGCAGCACCTCCCGAGCGTGCGGATAGGGTGCGCGGGGCTCGGCGTGCAGATCGTCTCCGTCGTCCCAGATCGCGACCAGGCCCAGCTGGTGCACTGGCGCGAACATCGCCGCCCGGGTGCCGATCACCACCGGTACGGTGCCGCGTCGGGCGGCCAGGAAGGCGCGGTACCGCTTGGCCGGCCCAACCGCCGCCGAGAGGGCCACGTGCCGCCCCTCGCCCAGGGTGCTGGTCAGGGCGGCGTCCAGCCGGTCGAGGTCGCGGGCGTCGGCGACCACCACGAGCGCACCCCGACCGCCGCGTACGGTCGCCGCGACCGCCTCCGCGAGCCGGGCAGCCCAGTCCTCGCCGGCCAACGCCGACCACACCGCGCGGGGGGCGCGGCCGTCGGCCAGGGCCCGCAGGAAGCCCGGCCCGGCCGGATAGTCCCGCCAACCGCCCGGTCCGGGATCCGCGCTGGTGGTTCCGGGCGTATCGGCGTCCGTATCGGTGCTTCCGGCCGACGCGGGGTCGTCGGCCGCGTCCGGGACCGGTTCTCGTTCAACCCGGGCGTGTCGGGGCGGGACGGCCAAGCGCAACACGTCGGCGAGGTGGCCCGCATACCGGTCAGCGACGGCCCGGGCCAGCCGGGCGACCTCCGGAGTCAGGACCGGCTCGGGCGAGACCAGCCGCTCCAGGAACATCAGTCGCCCGTCGTGCGCCGAGGACTCGGCCCGCTCCAGCAGCCAGCCGTCGACCAGTTGACCGGCGAATCGGACCCGTACCCGGGTGCCGGGCTGCGCCGTCTCGGCCAACTCGGCGGGCACGAGGTAGTCGAAGGGACGATCCAGGTGGGCCAGCGGTACGTCCACGCAGACGCGAGCGACCGGCAGCCCCTCGGCGGGCTGCCGGTCGCCGCGCTTACCGCTGGTCAGGCCGCCGCTGCCGACTTGAGGTCGGCGGCGCGGTCGGTGTTCTCCCAGGTCAGGTCGGGCAGTTCCCGGCCGAAGTGGCCGTACGCCGCGGTCTGCTGGTAGATCGGACGCAGCAGGTCCAGGTCGCGGATGATCGCCGCCGGACGCAGGTCGAAGACCTCGCCGATCGCCTGCTCGATCCGCTCCACCGGGACGGTCTCGGTGCCGAAGGTCTCCACGAAGAGGCTGACCGGGTGCGCCTTGCCGATCGCGTACGCGACCTGCACCTCGCAGCGCTCGGCGAGGCCCGCCGCCACGACGTTCTTGGCGACCCACCGCATGGCGTACGCCGCGGAGCGGTCCACCTTCGACGGGTCCTTGCCGGAGAACGCGCCACCGCCGTGCCGCGCGTAGCCGCCGTAGGTGTCCACGATGATCTTCCGACCGGTCAGTCCGGCGTCACCCATCGGGCCGCCGATCTCGAAGCGCCCGGTCGGGTTCACCAGCAGCCGGTAGCCCTCGGTGTCCAGCTCCAGGCCCTCCAGCTCCGGCGCGATCACGTGCTCCCGCACGTCCGGAGTCAGCAGCGACTCCAGGGAGATGTCGGCGGCGTGCTGGCTGGAGACGACGACGGTGTCCAGCCGGACCGGGCGGAAGCCGTCGTATTCGATCGTCACCTGCGTCTTGCCATCCGGGCGCAGGTACGGCACCGTTCCGTCCTTGCGTACGGCAGCCAGCCGGCGCGACAACCGGTGTGCCAACGCGATCGGCAGCGGCATCAGCTCTGGTGTCTCGGAGCAGGCGAAACCGAACATCATTCCCTGGTCGCCGGCGCCCTGCGCGTCCAATGCGCTTTCCGACGCACCGGACCGCAGCTCGATCGCCGAATCGACGCCCTGCGCGATGTCGGCCGACTGCGATCCGATCGACACGCTCACCCCGCAGGATGCTCCGTCGAATCCCTTCTTCGAGGAGTCGTAGCCGATGCCCAGGATCGTTTCCCGGACGATGGTCGGGATGTCCGCGTACGCCTTGGTCGTCACCTCACCCGCGACATGCACCTGTCCGGTCGTGATCAGGGTCTCCACAGCGACCCGGCTGCGCGGGTCCTGCGCCAGCAACGCGTCCAGGATGCCATCGCTGATCTGGTCAGCGATCTTGTCCGGGTGGCCCTCCGTGACCGACTCGGAAGTGAACAAGCGACGTGCCACGGTGCTCCTCAGATCTCGTTGGATGGTTGCGCGCAGTGTACTAACCGTCGTCCGACCCGTTGATCGACTAACACATCGTGCTCAACGGTTAGGACATGCTGGTTAAGCGCGTTGTTACCAGATCCCAGACCGCATCGGCGAGGTCTTCCTTGGATTGCTCTGGAAAAGGTGTCACAGATCCGTCAGCGCCGAGCACGGTCGCGGTATTGGCGTCGGCACCGAAAACCTTGTCCGGCCCGACCTCGTTGACCACGATGAGGTCGGCCTTCTTACGAGTCAGTTTCGCCCGAGCGTTCGCGACGGCGTCGCTGGTCTCGGCCGCGAAGGCCACCAGCACCTGCCCCGGCCGACGGCGTTCGCCCAGCTCGGCGGCGATGTCGGGGTTGGTGACCAGTTCGATCGTGGGCGCGGAACCGGTCTCCGATTTTTTGATCTTGTTGGCCGCGTACGTCGCCGGCCGGAAATCGGCCGGTGCCGCCGCCATCACGACCACGTCGGCGGCGTCGGCCGCCTCCAGGGTGGCCTTACGCAGTTCCTCGGTAGTGGCGACCCGCACCAGGTCGACACCGGCCGGATCGGGCAGGGTGACATTCGCCGCGATCAGGGTCACCTGGGCTCCCCGGGCGGCAGCGGTACGCGCGAACGCGTAGCCCTGCTTGCCGGAGGAGCGGTTACCGAGGAACCGAACCGGATCGAGTGGTTCCCGGGTGCCGCCGGCGGTGACCACGATCCGCCGGCCGGCCAGGTCACGCGGGGCCGCCGGCCCTCGACGCAGCACCCGCTGGACGACAGCGAAGATCTCGGCGGGATCGGGCAGCCGACCCTTGCCGGTGTCCGCGCCGGTAAGCCGCCCACTGGCCGGCTCGATTACCACCACTCCCCGGCGACGCAGGGTGGCGACGTTGTCGACCGTCGCCGGGTGTTCCCACATCTCGGTGTGCATGGCCGGCGCGAGAACCACCGGACAACGGGCGGTGAGCAGGGTGTTGGTGAGCAGATCGTCGGCGAGCCCGTGGGCCGCTCGGGCCAGCAGGTCGGCGGTGGCCGGTGCGACCACGACCAGGTCGGCCTGCTGACCGAGGCGGACGTGCGGCACCTCGTGCACGTCGGACCAGACGTCGTCGGCGACCGGCTGCCCGGACAATGCTGCCCAGGTCGGTGCACCGACGAAACGCAGCGCGGCGGAGGTCGGCACGACCCGGACCCGATTACCCGACTCGGTGAGCAGGCGCAGCAACTCACACGCCTTGTAGGCGGCAATTCCGCCGCCTACCCCCAGGACGACCTCGGCCATCGACGTTCGGCAGAACTACGGCTGGTCGGTCGGCTCAGCGGTGAGCAGCCCAGCGTTGATCTCACGCATCGCGATCGAAAGGGCCTTTTCCTGCGGCGTGGTCTCGACCAGGGGGCCGACGTATTCCAGCAGGCCCTCGCCGAGCTGGCTGTAGTAGGCGTTGACCTGACGGGCGCGCTTGGCGGCGAAGATCACCAGCGCGTACTTCGACGAGGTCTTCTCCAGCAGCTCGTCGATCGGCGGGTTGGTGATGCCTTCGGGGCTGGCGATGGATCCCACGGGATAAACCTCTGCGTCTCTCAACCGCGAACCTGCGGTTGGGGTCTCAACCGCGAACCCGCGGTTGGGCCGGAGTCGGAAAAGAACAACCGAGTAAGCCTACCAGTTCGGCCGCAGCGCGCTCGACGTGCTCGTTCACCACCGTCTGGTCGAATTCGCGGGGTAGTGGCGCTGGCCGATCGGAATCGACGGGATGCGCTCGCGTCACGCATGTTGCGGGCGGGGCGAGAAACACCAGTCTCGCCTCGGGCATCGCGGCCCGAACCCGACGGGCACCCGGTAGGTCGGTCGTCAACAACACCGGCTGCCCGGCCCGTAGTCGGCTCCGAATGGGCTCGGCGGGAATGCCGTACAGCTGGCCGGCGATTTCGGTCCAGTCGAGCAGTCGCCCGTCGGCGATCATGTGCTCGAACTCGGCCCGGTCGACGAAGAACCGGTCCACCCCATCCACCTCGTGTTCCCGGATCGGCCGGGTGGTGACCGGAATTGATATCCACACTGACGACGAACGCGCCCGGATCAACTCGACCACGCCGCCCTTGCCGACCCCGGAGGGACCGACAAGGGCGGTGAGCCGAGCCGCCGGGCGCGCGTCGTCAACCGTGCTCACTGCTCGTTTCTACCCGCTGACGCGGATCAGTTCGAGGCGAACTCTCCAAGCAGTGCCTTGCGCTGCTGCTCGCCGAGGCCGCGCAGCCGCCGGCTGTCAGCGATCTTGAGCTTTTCCATGATCTGGGTCGCCCGGATCTTGCCGATGCCCGGCATCGCCTGCAAGACGGCCGAAACCTTCAGCTTGCCGACGACATCATCCGACTCCGCCCGGTCGAGGACGGCGGCGAGGGTGGTCTTGCCCTGCTTGAGCTGCTCCTTCAATGCAGCACGGGCTTTGCGGATCTCCGCAGCCTTCTCCAGCGCGGCAGCGCGCTGCTCGGGGCTCAGTGACGGGAGCGGCGCCAGTTCTCCTCAGGTCCCTATCGCGACGGCGGGACACGCCGCCGCTGTGAAACGTGGTGTGCCTGAAAACCAAAGGGGTTTGTGGTTCCCAGCGCGGGGAAAACTAGCTGCCGCCGGAGTTTTCGGCAACGTGGGCACGCCATGATCACCAAAGAGTGACCGACTCGTCAGTCAGGAGCTACTGCCCAGTACGGCTCGACAGTCGGCTAGAACCCGGTCGAATGCCGCCCGCAATCCGGACCTATCGGGGCCGGCGTTGAGCACCTCCCGGGAGTACGACGGGAGCACCGTGGAGAGGTCCCGACCGAAGACCGTACGCAGGTCCGCCGCGCTCGCGCCCTGCGCGCCGAGGCCCGGAGCGAGCAGCGGTCCGCCCGCTCGCGACAGATCGTGACCGGTCTCACCAATCGTCGCGCCGACCACCAGCCCAAAGCTGCCGAGCGGTTGCGCACCCCGGTTGAGCTGCGAAATCTCGTCGATGACAGTTTGCCCGACGGTACGACCGTCCGCGCCGCGCGCGTGCTGGACGCTCGGCCCCTCGGGGTTGGAGGTGAGCGCGAGCACGAATACGCCGCCCCCGTGCGCCGTCGCCGTTTCGAACATCGGCGCGAGCGAACCAACGCCCAGATATGGACTCGCAGTGACCGCGTCGACATACAGGGAGCTGGATGGTTCCAGATATGCCGCCGCGTACGCGGCGACAGTCGAGCCGATGTCGCCACGCTTCACGTCAAGCAGTACGAGCGCACCGGAATCCCGCAACTGTCGGATAGTTGACTCAAGCACGGCGACCCCTCTAGAGCCGAAACGCTCGAAGAAGGCGGACTGCGGTTTACACACCGCAACCCGGTCGCCGAGGGCGTCGACCACGGTCTGACTGAACCGCGCCAGCCCGTCCAGGTCGTCGGTCAGACCCCACCGGTGCAGCAGTGCCGGATGTGGGTCGATCCCCACACACAACGGCCCCCGGTCGGCCATCGCCCGGTGCAGTCGAGCTCCGAAGCTCTCCATCGCTGTCTCCTCTCCCCCGTCGCGGGATCCGCCGCGACGTCCTCTCCCCGAGGCCACCAACCGGGGCCGGTTGCCTCGGAGACATCCGCCCGAGACACCCGGCCTTGCTGTTAGGAAGGGCCCCTTCCTATACAAAAAGCGATAGGAAGGGGCCCTTCCTTGCACTCAGCCGGCGGCAACGGCGGCAGCCACTCCGGCGACGATCCGAGCCAGGTCCGCGTCGTCTGTCACGTACGGCGGCATGGTGTAGACCAGATCCCGGAACGGCCGCAGCCACACCCCATTGGCGACAGTCGCGGCGGTGGCCGCCGCCATGTCCACCTCGTGGTCCAACTGCACCACGCCGATCGCGCCCAGGACCCGTACGTCGCGTACCCCTGGCACAGCCCGTAACGGCTCCAGACCGGCCCGCAACCCCGCTTCCACCCTCGCCACCCCAGCTGCCCAGTTTTCGGCGTGTAGCAGCCCGATAGAGGCGTTTGCGACGGCACAGGCGATTGGGTTTCCCATGAACGTGGGCCCGTGCGCCAACGTGCCTCCGCCGGCCCCGATCCCGGCGGCCACCGCCGGGGTGCACAGGGTGGCCGCGAGGCTCAGGTAACCACCGGTGAGCGCCTTGCCGAGACACATCACATCCGGCGCCACCCCGGCGTGGTCGGCGGCGAACAGCGCACCGGTACGACCGAAGCCGGTCGCGATCTCGTCGAAGACCAGTGGAATGTCGTACTCCCGAGTCACCTCCCGCAGCACCCGCAGGTAGTGCGGGTTGTGGAACCGCATGCCACCGGCCCCCTGCACCACCGGCTCGACGATGACGCCGGCCAACTCGTCGGCGTGCCGGGCCACCGCGTCGGTCAACGCCGTGACGTACGCGTCGTCGACCGGGGCGTCGAAGCCGGCCGGGGGCAGGTCGGCGAAGATCTGCCGGGGCAGGACGTCCGTCCACAGGTGATGCATGCCCCCCTCGGGGTCGCACACGCTCATCGGATGGAAGGTGTCGCCGTGGTAGCCGCCCCGCCAGGTGGCCATCCGGTACCGCTGCGGACGGCCCCGCCCCCGCTGGTACTGGAGGCACATCTTCACCGCGACCTCGACCCCGACCGAGCCGGAGTCACAGAGGAAGACGTGTTCCAGCCCGGGTGGGGTGAGCTCGACCAGGGTCTGGGCCAACCGAACGGCCGGCTCGTGGGTGAGTCCACCGAACATGACGTGACTCATCCGGCCGAGCTGGTCGGTGACGGCGGCGTCCAGCACCGGGTGCCGGTAGCCGTGGATCGCTGCCCACCAGGACGACATGCCGTCGACGAGTTCCCGGCCGTCGGCCAGCCGGATCCGTACCCCCTCGGCACTGACCACCGGGTACGGTGCGACCGTCGCGGGCATCGGCGCGTACGGGTGCCAGACGTGTGCCTGGTCGAGGGCGACGATCTCCTCGGGTGTCACTGTGCCGTGCTCCCCTATTCGGCCAGCCGCGACCGGGCTGCCTGCGCGACGGACCGCACCAACGCCGGTCCCCGGTAGATGAATCCCGTGTAGAGCTGCACCAGGCTCGCTCCGGCGTCGAACATCCGGGCCGCGTCGTCGGCGTCGGCGATGCCGCCGACCCCGATCACCGGCAGCTTCCCGCTGGTCTCGCGGTGCACGAAGGCGACCACCTCACGAGCCCGGGCGGTCAACGGCCGGCCGGACAGGCCCCCCGTCTCGGTGCCCCGGACGGTGTCCACCGCAGCGAGCCCGTCCCGGCTCAGCGTGGTGTTGGTGGCGATGATCCCGGCCGCACCCCGGTCGAGGCAGACCGCCAGCACCTCCGCGATCGCCGACTCGGTCAGATCCGGTGCGATCTTCACCAGGATCGGCTTCTCCCCCACCAGCTCGGCGAGCAACGCATCGAGGTGGTCCCGGTCCTGCAAGGCCCGCAGGCCGGGGGTGTTGGGCGAGGAGACGTTCACCGCGAAGTAGTCGCCATGGTCGCGCAGCGCTCGATAGGAGGCCCGATAGTCGGCCACCACCTCGTCGATCGGCGTGATCTTCGACTTGCCGAGCGAGATGCCCAACGGTACGCCCAGCGGGCGGGGCAGCGCCGCCAGGCGCGCGGCCAGCGCCTCGGCACCGGCGTTGTTGAAACCCATCCGGTTGATCAGCGCGGTGCTCGCCGGCAACCGGAACACCCGGGGGCGTGGGTTGCCCGGTTGGGCGTGCGCGGTGACCGTACCGACCTCGACGAATCCGAAGCCCAGCGCCGGCCAGGCGGGCAACGCGTGGCCGTCCTTGTCCATACCGGCTGCCAGCCCCACCGGATTGGGGAAGTCCACACCGAAGACGGTGCGCGGAGCCGAGACGGCGTACCGGCTGCGCAGCGCCGCCAGGGCGGCCGGCCGGCGGGACAGGCCCGCCAGCCGGCGCGTGGTCCACTGGTGCGCGGTCTCGGCGTCGCCGCCACCGAGACGGAACAGCACCGGCCGTACCACCTGCTCGAACATCACCACGTCGCCTCGACAGATTCGGGCCGGTTCGGGGTGCTCACTGGGCCAACTCCTGTTCGCGACTGCGGGGCTCGCTACGCTCACTCCTCGCGCTCACTGGGCCAACTCCTGTTCGCGACTGCGGGGCTCGCTACGCTCACTCCTCGCACTCACTGGGCCAACTCCTGTTCGCGACTGCGGGGCTCGCTACGCTCACTCCTCGCGCTCACTGGTTGTCTGCCCGAAGGGCGGCGTGCAGCTGTTGCAACGGACGCACCGTCACGTCTCCTCGGATCCGGGCCTCGATGCCCATGACCGCAGCGGCGGCACCGGGAACGGTGGTGACGCACGGGATGTCGGCGGTGACCGCCGCGCTGCGGATCTCGTACCCGTCGAAGCGGGCGCTGGCCCCCGAACCCTGCGGGGTGTTGATGACCAGGGCAACCTCACCGGCGGTGATCAGCGACACCGCGTTGCGGCCGTCGCCAGCCTCCTCGTAGTGCTTGTGGATCACCTCGCACTCGATGCCGTGCCGGCGCAGCACCTCCCCGGTGCCGGCGGTCGCAACGATCTCGAAGCCCAGGTCGGCCAGGCGCTTCACCGGGAAGATCATGCCGCGCTTGTCCCGGTTGGCCACCGACACGAAGATCTTCCCGGAGGTGGGCAGCGAGCCGTACGCGGCCGACTGCGACTTGGCGAACGCCTGCCCGAAGGCGGTGTCGATGCCCATCACCTCGCCGGTGGACTTCATCTCCGGTCCGAGCAGCGAATCCATCCCCTGACCGGCCTTGGTCCGGAACCGCTTGAACGGCAGCACCGCCTCCTTGACCGCGATCGGCGCGCCGTCGGGCACCGTCCCACCGTCGCCCGTGGGTGGCAGCAAGCCCTCGGTACGCAGGTCGGCGATGCTCGCCCCGAGCATGATCCGGGCGGCGGCCTTGGCCAGCGGCACCGCCGTGGCCTTCGAGACGAACGGCACGGTCCGCGACGCGCGCGGGTTCGCCTCCAGTACGTAGAGCACGTCGTCCTTGAGCGCGTACTGCACGTTGAGCAGGCCGCGTACTCCGACACCCCGGGCGATCGCCTCGGTGTAGCGACGTACCTCGGCCAGGTGCGATCCGGCCAGCGTGATCGGCGGCAGCGTGCACGACGAGTCGCCGGAGTGGATGCCGGCCTCCTCGATGTGCTCCATCACGCCGCCGAGGTAGACCGCGCCCGTGGCGTCACAGAGCGCGTCGACGTCGATCTCGATCGCATCGTCCAGGAACCGGTCGACCAGCACCGGGTGTTCCGGTGAGATGTCGGTGGCCCGGCCAATGTAGTCGCGCAGGGTGGCGTCGTCGTAGACAATCTCCATGCCCCGGCCGCCGAGCACGTACGACGGGCGGACCAGCACCGGGTAGCCGATCTCGTCGGCGATCGCCTTCGCCTCGTCGTACGAGGTGGCCGTGCCGTGCGCGGGGGCACGCAGCCCAGCCTGCTCCAGCACCGCGCCGAAGGCACCCCGGTCCTCGGCCAGATCGATGGACTCCGGCGAGGTGCCGACGATCGGCACCCCGGCGTCCTTGAGCCGCTGGGCGAGGCCGAGCGGGGTCTGGCCGCCGAGCTGAACGATCACTCCCACGACCCCGGGGCCACCGGCGGCCCGGCCGGAGGAGTCCTCCGCGTGCCAGACCTCCAGCACGTCCTCGAAGGTGAGTGGCTCGAAGTAGAGCCGGTCGGCGGTGTCGTAGTCGGTGGAGACCGTCTCCGGGTTGCAGTTGACCATGACGGTCTCGAAGCCCGGCCCGTCGACTCCACGCGCCGCAGAGCCTGCGTCGCGCAGTGCCATCACCGCGTGTACGCACGAGTAGTCGAACTCGATGCCCTGCCCGATCCGGTTCGGCCCGGATCCGAGGATCAGCACCTTCGCCCCGGTCGAGGGAGCTACCTCGGTCTCCTCGTCGTACGACGAGTAGTGGTAGGGCGTGGCCGCGGAGAACTCGGCCGCGCAGGTGTCCACGGTCTTGTAGACCGGGCGCAGCCCGAGCCGGTGGCGCAGCGCGCGTACCCCGTCCTCGGCCGCGAGTTCCGGACGCAGCGCCGCGATCTGCCGGTCGGAGAGCCCGGCACGCTTGGCCCGCCGCAGCAGCTCCCCATCCAGTACGGCCGCACCGACGATCTCCGCGCGCAGCTCGATCAGGGCGACGATCTCGTTCAGGAACCACGGGTCGACACCGCCGGAGGCGGCCGACACCTCGGCCACCGAGGCACCCAGCCGCAGTGCCCGTTCGATCGTGTAGAGCCGCCCGTCGTGCGGCGTACCCAGCGCGGCGAGCGTGTTCTCCAGGGTGGCCTCGGCCGGGTCCGGCTGGGTCCAGAAGCCGGCCGCCTTGGTCTCCATCGACCGCATCGCCTTGTTGAGCGCCTCGGCGAAGTTACGGCCCAGGCTCATCGCCTCGCCCACCGACTTCATCGTGGTGGTCAGCTCCGCGTCCGCGCCGGGGAACTTCTCGAACGCGAACCGGGGGATCTTCACCACCACGTAGTCGAGGGTCGGCTCGAACGCGGCCGGCGTCTTCAGGGTGATGTCGTTGGGGATCTCGTCCAGGGTGTAGCCGATGGCCAGCTTCGCGGCGATCTTCGCGATCGGGAAGCCGGTGGCCTTGGAGGCCAGCGCCGACGAGCGGGACACCCGGGGGTTCATCTCGATGACGACCAGTCGACCGTCGCGCGGGTTGATCGCGAACTGGATGTTGCATCCGCCGGTGTCCACGCCGACCTCGCGCAGCACCGCGATGCCCAGGTCACGCAGCCGCTGGTACTCCCGGTCGGTCAGGGTCATCGCCGGGGCGACGGTGACGCTGTCACCGGTGTGCACACCCATCGGGTCGAGGTTCTCGATGGAGCAGACGACCACCACGTTGTCGTTGCGGTCGCGCATCAGCTCCAGCTCGTACTCCTTCCAGCCGAGCACGCTCTCCTCGATGAGCACCTCGTGCACCGGGCTGGCGGCCAGGCCGGCCCCGGCGATCCGTTCCAGGTCCTCGTCGGTGTGCGCCATGCCCGAGCCGAGACCACCCATGGTGAACGACGGCCGGATCACCACCGGCAGGCCCAACTCGGCCACGGTGGCCCGGACCTCGTCCATCGAGTGGCAGACCCGGCTGCGCGGGGTCTCGCCGCCGGCCTTGGCGACGATCTCCTTGAACAGCTGCCGGTCCTCGCCGCGCCGAATCGCGTCGATGTCCGCGCCGATCAGCTCCACGCCGTACTTGTCGAGCACCCCCGACTCGTGCAGCGCGACCGCGGTGTTGAGAGCGGTCTGGCCACCGAGGGTGGGCAGCAGCGCGTCGGGGCGTTCCTTGGCGATGACCAGCTCGACGAACTCCGGGGTGATCGGTTCGACGTAGGTGGCGTCGGCGAACTCCGGGTCGGTCATGATGGTGGCCGGGTTGGAGTTGACCAGGCTGACCCGCAGCCCTTCGCTGCGCAGCACCCGGCACGCCTGGGTGCCGGAGTAGTCGAACTCGCAGGCCTGTCCGATGACGATCGGGCCGGAGCCGATCACCAGGACATGCTTCAGATCTGTCCGCTTAGGCACGCTCATCCTCGCTCAACTTGGTGCCGGGCCGACCGCCACGCTCGATCAGCTCCGCGAAGCGGTCGAACAGGTAGTCCGCGTCGTGCGGTCCGGCCGCCGCTTCCGGGTGGTACTGGACGGTGAAGGCGGGCACGTCCTTCGCCCGCAGGCCCTCGACCACGTTGTCGTTGAGGCACACGTGACTGACCTCGACCCCGCCGAAGTCGGTGTCGATAACCTGGTTCAGCGGCGCATCGACCGCGCTCTTCCCCGGTTCGCGGCCGGACACGTCCACCGCGAAGCCGTGGTTGTGGCTGGTCACCTCGACCTTGCCGGTGGTCCGGTCCAGCACCGGCTGGTTGGCACCCCGGTGGCCGTAGCCGAGCTTGTAGGTGCCGAAGCCCAGCGCCCGCCCGAGGATCTGGCTGCCGAAGCAGATGCCGAAGAGCGGGATCTCGCGGCGCATCACCTCGCGGGCCAACGCCACCGGGTGATCGGCGGTGGCCGGGTCACCCGGGCCGGGCGAGAGGAAGACCGCGTCCGCACCCGTCGCCAACAGATCGTCTATTGTGGACGAGGCCGGCATGACGTGGGTGGTCACGCCCCGGGCTGCGAGCCGTCGTGCCACGTTGCGCTTGATCCCCAGGTCGAGCGCGGCGACGGTGAACCGGTGCTCGCCCTCGGCTTGGACCGTGTACGGCTTATCGGTGGTGACCTCGGCCGAAAGGTTCGCGCCGGTCATCTCCGGTGCCTGCCGTACCCGCTCCAGCAGTGCCTGGGGGTCGTCGTCCCGGCTGGAAATCCCGACCCGCATCGCGCCCCGCTCCCGCAGATGGCGGGTCAGTGCCCGGGTGTCGACCCCGCTGATGCCGACCACACCCTCGGTGGCCAGTCGGTCCTCCAGGTCGCCGGTCGCCCGCCAGTTGGAGCTGGCCCGGGCCGGGTCCCGCACGACGTACCCGGCGACCCAGATCCGACTGGACTCGTCGTCCTCGGTGTTGACCCCGGTGTTGCCGATGTGCGGGGCGGTCTGCACCACCACCTGCCGGTGGTAGGACGGGTCGGTCAGCGTCTCCTGGTAGCCGGTCATGCCGGTGGTGAAGACCGCCTCACCGAAGGTCTCCCCGATGCTGCCGTACGCCTCCCCGCGGAAGATACGGCCATCCTCCAGTACGAGGATCGCGGGCCTGCGCCTGTTGGTCATCACTTGACCGCCTTTCCATCGAGGACCGTCGGCTCGCCCCGCAGGAACGTTGCCATGATCCGGCCGGGCAGCACCGTGCCGGCGTAGGGCGTGTTACGGCTTCGGCTGGCCATCTCGTCGGCGACGATGGTGCGTCGCACGGCCGGGTCGACCAGGGTGAGGTTGGCCGGCACCCCGGGTGCCGGGTTGAGCCCGTGCTCGGTCAGCCCGGCGATCCGGGCCGGGGTGCGGGACATCCGCTCGGCGATCAGCTCCCACTCGGGGCCAAGTACGTCGAGAACGATCGACAACGCCGTCTCCAGCCCGAGCATTCCCGGCCGGGCGTACGCCCACTCACACTCCTTGTCCTCCAAGGCGTGCGGGGCGTGGTCGGTGGCCACGATGTCGATCACGCCTTCGACCAGCGCGGCGCGCAGCGCGGCGATGTCGGTGGCGGTCCGCAGCGGCGGGTTGACCTTGAACACCGGGTCGTAGCTGACGGTCAGCTCGTCAGTGAGCAGTAGGTGGTGCGGGGTGACCTCGGCGGTGACCCGTACCCCTCGGGCCTTGGCTTGGCGCAGCAGTTCGACGCTGCCGGCGGTGGAGACGTGGCAGACGTGCAGCCGGCTGCCGACGTGCTCGGCGAGCAGCACGTCCCGGGCGATGATCGCCTCCTCGGCGACCGCCGGCCAGCCGGTCAGCCCCAGCCGGGTGGAGACCTCCCCCTCGTGCATCTGGGCGCCCTCGGTCAGCCGGGGCTCCTCGGCGTGCTGGGCGATGACCCCGTCGAAGGCCTTGACGTACTCCAGGGCCCGGCGCATCAGCCGCGGGTCGGCCACGCAGTGCCCGTCGTCGGAGAAGATCCGCACCTGGGCTGCGGAGTCGGCCATCGCGCCCAACTCGGCCAGCCGTTCACCGGCCAGCCCGACGGTGACCGCGCCGATCGGCTGTACGTCGACCAGACCGGCCTCGCGGCCCAGCCGCCATACCTGCTCCACCACACCGGCGGTGTCGGCCACCGGCGAGGTGTTGGCCATCGCGCAGACCGCCGTGTAGCCGCCCAGCGCCGCCGCCCGCGACCCGGACTCGACCGTCTCGGCGTCCTCCCGGCCCGGTTCCCGCAGGTGGGTGTGCAGATCGACCAGGCCGGGCAGAACGACCAGCCCGTCGGCGTCGACCGTGGTCGCCCCCCGCGCGTCCAGGTTGCGACCCACCTCGGCCACCACACCGTCACGCACCAGCAGATCGGTGGGCGCGGCACCCACGACACTCGCGCCCTTGAGCAGGTACGCGCTCACTGTTCTTCTCCCCCAGTCACTGGTTCTTTCCCCCGAGCAGCAGATAGAGAACGGCCATCCGGACGGAGACCCCGTTGGTGACCTGTTCGACGATGGTGGACCGGGGCGAGTCGGCGACCTCCGGGGCGATCTCCATGCCCCGGTTCATCGGCCCCGGGTGCATGACGATGGCATGCTCGGGCAGCCGGCGCAGCCGCGCGCCGTCCATACCGTAGCGGCGGGCGTACTCCCGGGCGGACGGAAAGTAGGAGTTGTCCATCCGCTCCCGCTGCACCCGCAACATCATCACCACGTCGGTGGTGGGCAGCACCGCGTCCAGGTCGTAGGAGACCTGGGTGCCGGGTGCGAGTGCGGCGCTGATGTCCACCGGGATCAGCGTCGGCGGGCCGACCAGGGTGACCTTCGCCCCGAGCGTCGACAGCAGCAGGACGTTGGAGCGGGCCACCCGGCTGTGCAGCACGTCCCCGACCACGGTCACCTGGAGACCGGCCAGCCGACCCAGCCGGGACCGCATCGTGTACGCGTCGAGCAGCGCCTGGGTCGGGTGCTCGTGGGTGCCGTCGCCGGCGTTGACCACCGACCCGTCCACCCAGTTGGCCAGCCGGTGCGGGGCGCCGGAGGCCGGGTGGCGGATCACCACCGCGTCGGCACCCATCGCCTGGAGGGTCAGCGCGGTGTCCTTCAGGCTCTCGCCCTTGGAGACGCTCGACCCCTTGGCCGAAAAGTTGATCACGTCGGCGGAGAGTCGCTTCGCCGCCGCCTCGAAGGAGATCCGGGTCCGGGTGGAATCTTCGTAGAAGAGGTTGACCACGGTACGACCACGCAGCGCGGGGAGCTTCTTGACCTCACGTCCGGCCACGGTCGCCATCTCGGCTGCGGTGTCCAGGATCAGTGTGGCGGTCGCCGCGTCGAGGTCCGCACCGGAGAGCAGATGCCTGATCACGGTTGCCCACCTTTGTTCGCGACTGCGGTGCTCCGCTGCGCTGCGCTCCTCGCACTCACAGTTGCCCACCTCCCAGGAGCTTGACCTCGTCGGTGCCGTCGATCTCGGCGAGGGTGACCCGGACGCTCTCGGCGAGCGCCGTGGGGATGTTCTTGCCCACGTAGTCGGCGCGGATCGGCAACTCCCGGTGGCCGCGGTCGACCAGGACCGCGAGCTGCACCGAACTGGGCCGGCCCAGGTCGCTCAGCGCGTCGAGGGCGGCGCGCACGGTACGGCCGGAGAAGAGGACGTCATCAACCAGGATCACCCGCTTGCCGTCTATGCCGCTGGCGGGCACCTCGGTGGGGCCGACCGCCCGAGTGGCGTTACGGCGCAGGTCGTCGCGATAAAGCGTGATGTCGAGCACACCCACCGGGACGGCCACATCCTCGAAGGTGCTGATTCGGGCGGCCAGTCGGCGAGCCAGCGGAACACCCCGGGTCGGAATGCCGAGCAATACCGTGTCGGCGGCGCCCTGGGTCTTCTCCAGGATCTGGTGGGCGATCCGGTCCACCACCCGCTGAAGATCAGCGCTAGAGAGGATGACCTTCACAGACGGTGGTGACACCGGCGCAGGCTGAGCAGCCGGCGAGTAGGCCACAGCGGACCTCCTTCCCCGCCTCACGGGACGGGTCGTTAAAGGATGTCTAATTCCGGCCGGGCCGCGAACGGTTCCGTACCGGGGCTTCACGCCACGTTACCAGTGGCCACGGCGATTCCCGCTGCGGGTCGCTGATCGCCGAATCAGTCGTCGGCAAATCGCCCACGGCGGGCGATCTTGTCAACAGTACGGTCACGACTACTTGACCCGGTGTCGCAATCCCCGTACCGTCACGCTCCGTAGCGATCGCTGGGGAGAACCCCAAACCAGCATTGGGAGTGTCCGCATGCCCTCTGAGTACGCCAAGTCGTTGGGTGCCCGTCTGCGCTCTATCCGCCAGCAGCAGGGGCTGTCCCTGCAGGGGGTGGAGGAGAAGTCGAACGGGCGCTGGAAGGCTGTCGTAGTCGGCTCGTACGAGCGGGGTGACCGTGCCGTAACGGTTTCTCGTCTCGCCGAGTTGGCCGACTTCTACCGGGTGCCCGTCGCGGAACTGCTGCCCGACGGCAGTGGTGTCCGGCACGAGCCCACGAACAAGATCGTGCTCGACCTGGAGCGTCTCTACGACGACGCCTCCGAAGAGCTCGCGTACGTCGCCCGTTACGCCCGGGCCATCCAGCAGCAGCGGGGTGACTACAACGGCCGGGTCCTGTCGATCCGTGCGGACGACCTTCGGTCGCTCGCCATCGTCTACGACTCGTCCCCGTCCGGGCTGATCGAGCGGCTGACCGAGCACGGTGTCCTCGTCGCCGACCCTCGGGCGCTCTTCGCCTCCTGAGCCAGTCCGACTAGCGGGGTCCGTGCCCACCGGCACGGGCCCCGCTGGCCGTCCGGGGCCCTAGACCAGCCCCGGATGCCCCAGCTTCGATGCGCGACCCTACCGCGCGCGTACGATGGCTGATCATCGATAGGCATGATCATGGGGGCGTCGTGGCACAGTCCGAGGGATCTCCGGCCACCACCGGCCGACTGGCCCGACGCGCACTCCTCGGCAGCGCGCTGGTTGGCGGTGCCACGGCGGGTGCCCTGTTCGCCCCCGGTGCCGCCCTCGCCGCGCCGACCGGTTGGAAGGTCTTCTTCGTCGAACACCCCGGCGGCACCCCGACGCAGAGCGGCATCCAGGCCGCGCTCACCGAGGCACACGCTGCCGGCGGCGGGCACGTCGTCGTCGGCCCGGGCACCTGGCAGGTTACTTCGCCGCTACGCATCTGGGCTAACACCCGACTGACCCTGACCCCCGCGACCGTGCTGCGTCGTACCGGCGCAGTCAACGCGATGCTCCGTAACGGAGACTCGTCGGACACCAGCACCGGCTACAACGGTGCCGGCAACATCATCGTCGAGGGCGGCGTCTGGGATGCCAACGCGGACAGCGTGCCCACCCCGGGCTGGGCCATCGTCTTCGCGCACGCCCGCAACATTACGGTGCGGGACCTGGAAATTCGCGACGTCTCCGAGTGGCACGCCATCGAACTGAACTCCACGGCGGACGCCCTGGTGCAGAACTGCACCTTCGTCGGTGCCCGGGTGCGCCCCAGCGCGGCGTGGAACCAGGAGGCAGTCAGCTTCGACCTCGCCGCTCCCGGACTGGTGCCGTTCGGCGCCGCCGACAACACCCAGTGCCGCGGCATCCGAATCATCGACAACCGCTGTACGGGCTGGCCGACGTTCGCCGGCTGCCACACCGGGCTGGCGACCTCCGGGCACGAGGAGGTGGTGATCTCCGGCAACTCCGTCCGCGACCTCACCGCCTGGGGGGTGAGCCTGCGCAACACCAGTCGCGCGGTGGTAACCGACAACACCATGCTCAACGTCGGCGGCGGAGTCATGATCCGGTGTCACGACGACGCCACCGCCCGTCGATCGCTCACCAGCGTGGTGGTCGCGGACAACGTGATCGACACGACCACCGTCGATGAGGGAATCCGACTGACCGGGGCGAACGGCGGCAGCGCCGGAGACGGACAGGTCTGGTGTACCTCGGTGAGCGGGAACGTCCTCCGCCGGACCGCCGGCAGCGGCATCTCGGCGGTCTGGGCACCGGAGGTCCAGATTCGCGACAACTCGATCCATGTCTCCGGCAAGCATGGCGTCGAGGCGATCAACTGCACGTCCGCCACCCTCTCGGGCAACCTGACCCGGGACGCCCAGTGGGCGGGAATCTCCATCAACGGCGGCGGAGACCACCGGATCACCGACAACTCGGTACTGAACGCGGCGCGCGCCACCGACCAGGCCCGGGACGCGATCCAGTTGCTTGGGGTGACCTCGAGCATGGTCCAGGGCAACAAGGTGGCTTCGGCGAATCCGGCGCCCCGGTACGCCATCTCGGCGGACTCCGCGTCGTCCGGAGTGCTCTGCGTCCATAACGACCTGCGCACGAGCTACCAGGATGCGGCGCTGAACCTCGCCGGTTCCGGGCACATCACCTCGATGACCGGAAACGTGAGCTGAGCCCACGCCAGCCGGGCATGACCACTTCGCCCTGCCGGGCGGTTGACCGGCAGGCAGTTCGTGTTGCTGTTCAGCCGCGTCCGCATCCGTCCACATCCGTCAGGAGACGCTTAGAACGGAACAACCCTCGGTGCGAGCGGGGGAAATTCCGGTGGCAGCGTCCGCAGCATGTCGGGCGGAGCTTCACGATGCCATTTCGCAAGCCGGTGGTAGTCCCACCCAAAGGATCCGCCAGCAACCGCACCAATCGCCGCAACAAGGCCCAGTGGTATCACGAGTAGCAGGTAGAACGAGATCCTGGACTGGATCAGGGCAGCGGTCAGCAGGGCAAGAAAGCCGGCGAACAGGACCAGACCGGCTGCCCAGGAATAGTTTCTCGCTGCCGAGAGGCCAGTTTGGGAAACAGTCCAAGAAGTCGCATCGATGGCCGCAATCGCTCGGCTCAGGCCCACCAACAGCAGGATCATCCCCGACAGTCCAAACGTGATAAAGCTCAGCGGAAGCAGTATTCGGGCAGAGCCGATGCCCGACGGCACCCCGCCCAAGGCGATGAGAACGCCGATTCCTCCCGTGACCAGGTGGAACACCCGCCACCCTTGCAGTCGTTGCGGGAACGCCCGTAGATCTTGAACACCGCGCGCCGGGGGCTCGGTTGGCCAATTCATTGCGCCAACTTCCACGACGCGCCGTCCCGGTAACGCTCGCTCTTGGAGGCCGGCCACTGGCCGCCGTCGAGGGCGCTCTTGTCGAGCAGCCGGCTCCGCAGGGTGGTCATGGCGTCGTTGGCCCGCTCAACAGTCAGCATGAAGGCAGTAATGCCGGCCGCGACCCCCTGGGCTAAGGCCACCAAAGACGAGATCACCAGTCCTATCGCCGCTGGAGCCCCGACCCCAGTGCCGGCGGACACCCCTGCGGCGGCAAGGCCGGCACATGTCACCAGCAGGGCAGCGGCAACGGTGACCCAGAGGGCACAGATCGCCACCGCCACATGACCGAGCGAGGTGTGCAGGTCGTTACCGATCCCCTGTAACGCGGCGAGTGCTTCCTTCTGTCGGCTGGTCGCTGCGGCGTACATCTCGGCGGCCCGGCCGTCCCACTCGTAGTCGGCGCTCAGATGAAGCTCGTTCATCTCGCCCACATGCGCGCTGAGCGGGCCGGCGAACTTCTCCGCCCACGCAGCCCCGGTTTCCCACACCGTCCACGGCTTGCCCACCGGCTCCAGCGCTCGCTTGATCCCCTGGCGGACCTGCTCCCAGAACTCCCGCAACCGCACACAGAGCGCGTCGACCTGAGCAGCGTTGGGCAGCAGGCGGGTCGACCCACGGGCGGTGTCGATCACCCGGTCGATGCCCGCGGACAGTCGAGCGAGCAACCGACGTACCTGCTCTTCCAGCTCGTCGAACTTCGTGATGACGACCGGTACGGCCATCGCGATGGTCACATCGTCTCCCTACCGTGGTGTCAGTCGCTGGCTCGCGTTCTGGTCCGACTCGTCGTAGTAACGCGCGGCAAGAAGCAGCGCATCCGACACGTCGACGAAGCTCCGCGCCCCTGCCAGGGCGAGTTCGGCCGCCTGTTGTTGGACCGCCGCGTACAGGTCGGGCAGGCCGATCATCTCGCTCAGGACGCACATCTCACCGTCGCGCAGGGTGAGACTGGCAGCAGTCTGAGACGCGGTGTAGAGGGTGTGGGACCAGCGGATCCATTCCTTCGCGTCCTTGCGAAGGGCGTCCGTGGCGACCTTCAGCTGGTCCTCGGTCAGACCATCGGGTGGCGGCATGGGGGTTCCCCGTTCCTTAGTCGCGGAGCAGGCCGACGGTGCGCATCAGGGCGACTGGATCATTGGTCAACTCGACCAACTCCCGCAGGGCGGCCGGTTGGGCACGGACCTGACTCTGGTCGAGGTTGCGGTACGCATCGACGAGCGCGGCGTGGATCATGCGGCCGATGGTCGCCGGAGCCGCGTCAGCCAGCCACCGACTCTCGGGGCGCAGCTCGATCAACTCGCCATCGGCGATGGTCACCGTGACCTCGCGGCCGGGGCTGTGCCCCTCCGCCGTGGCCGGTTTGCCGACAGCACTGATCGCTGACAGCTCGTCGAGGGCAGCCTCGGCGTCGGCAAGCAGTGACGTGAGGCCAGACAGGTTGCTCTGTGCGCGGTAGTCCAGCGGGTCGCCGGGGACGGCATCGACAGGCAGATCGGTGCTGGCTGATTGTTCGACTCCAACGGTCGGAGCGGGCGGGGAAGTTTTCTCCACCGCCTCGCTCCACGCCGTCAGACGGGCGCTGACCGCAGCCCGCCACGCCTGGCGTACCGCCTCGGCGAGGCCGTCCCGGCCAGCCGCCGAGTCGCGCCAACCCGCTGTGACCACTACTTCGCCGGGACGACCGGCCGGGTCGAGCGTGACCCGTACGCTGCCGGTGTCGTCCTTGCCGGTGAAGGTCTGCGTCGTGGCGCTGGACGCGGCCTTGAGCTGACCGGCCAGCGCCAACATCTCGTCCCGCAGACGCACCATGGCCACCGCCGGGGAGGGTTCCCCGGATTGTTGCTGCATCAGATCCCCGTTCGCGTCCTGCCGGTTGCAAGCCGCGATCACCGTAGCTACTCAGTGTGTCGGGAACAACCCGAGGAGCGCATCCGGTAGGAAACCGGACAGTAGCGAGTACTACCGGGTGGCGTACTCGGCGATCCGGCCGAGGATGCCGTTGAGGAATCGAGGTGAATCATCGGTCGACATCTGCTTGGCCAACTCGACCGCCTCGCTGATCGCCACCGCATCGTCGATCTCGTCGACATAGAGCAGCTCGTAGACGGCGATCCGGGCAAGGTTGCGGTCCACAACCGGCATCCGCTCCAGCGTCCAGCCCTCGGCGTAGCTGGCGATCAGCTCGTCGATACGGTCCAGATGCGCCGCCACCCCCTCGACCAGCCCCACCGCGTACTCCAGGTGCTCCGGACGCGGCAACTCCAGCCGCTGTACGTAACCGGTGAGCACCTGCTTCGGCGGGAGGTCACGCAGGTCGGCCTCGTAGAGGACGTCCAACGCCCGCTTGCGCGCCTTGCGGCGAGCGGGCATCTGTGACTTGGGCCCCTCCGCCATCAGGATCGGCCGAGGTAACGGCCGTCGCGGGTGTCGACCTTGATCTTCTCACCGGTGGTGATGAAGAGCGGAACCTGCACGGTCGCCCCGGTCTCGACCGTGGCCGGCTTGTTGCCGCCGGTCGAGCGGTCGCCCTGAAGGCCCGGCTCGGTGTAGGTGACCTCCAACACGACGCTGGTCGGCAGCTCGATGTAGAGCGGCACACCCTCGTGCGTCGCGACGATCGCCTCAGCCTCGGGCAGCAGGTAGTTGGCGGCCTCGCCAACGGTCCCGCCCGGCACCTGGATCTGGTCGAAGGTCTCCAGGTCCATGAAGACGTAGTCTTCGCCGTCGGCGTAGAGGTACTGCATGGTGCGCTTGTCGACGGTGGCGGTTTCCACCTTGGTGCCCGCGTTGAAGGTCTTGTCGACGACCTTGCCGGACAGCACATTCTTGAGCGTGGTGCGCACGAAAGCGCCACCCTTGCCGGGCTTGACGTGCTGGAACTCCACGACGGCCCACAGCTCGCCGTCGAGGTTGAGTACTAAACCGTTCTTGAGGTCGTTGGTGGTGGCCATTTCCTGCCTTGATCTTCAATTGGCGGACAGACCTGACAAGTCTACTGGGCCGGACGGTGTAGCCGCTGGCTCGGGTTACCCGGTCAGCCTCGTCCTACCGTCGGTTCGTCGGCCTGCGCCAGGTGCGCGACGTGCGCCAGGGCCAGCCGATAGCCGTTCACCCCGAGCCCGCAGATGACCCCGGTCGCGACGGCGGAGACCACCGAATGGTGCCGAAACTCCTCCCGGGCGTGGATGTTGGAGATGTGCACCTCGACCAGGGGGCCGCGCAGCAGCGCGCAGGCGTCCCGGACCGCGTACGAGTAGTGCGACCAGGCACCCGGGTTGAGCACCACCGCTGCCTGCTCGTCGGCTGCCGCGTGCAGCCAGGCGAGCATCTCGTGCTCGGCGTCGGTCTGGCGTACCTCGACGTCCAGGCCGAGTTCCGCGCCGCTGGCCTGACACAGCTCGACCAACCCGGCGTAGCTGACCAGCCCGTAGACGTCCACCTGCCGGGTGCCGAGCCGCCCCAGATTGGGCCCGTTGAGCACATACGTCTTCATAATGGTTCTTTCCTTCGTTCGCGACTGCGGGGCTCGCTACGCTCACTCCTCGCGCTCACTGCTAGCTGGCCACGCTCTCCTCGTACGCGGAATGCAACAGTGTGTCGTCCGGACCGGCCAGGATGGACGGTTGGGCCAACCCATCCAGTACGACGAAACGCAACCGCGCGCCCCGGGCCTTCTTGTCGACGCGCATCGCGGCCAGCAGATCCGGCCAAGCGTCGGCCCGGTAGGCGGTGGGCAGTCCCAGACTCTCCAGTACGCGCCGGTGCCGGGCAACCGTGTCGGGGTCGCCGAGCCGGCCGGCGCGCTCGGCCAGCTCGGCGGCATAGACCAGTCCGACCGCCACCGCGTGACCGTGCCGCCAGCGGTAGCCCTCGACCTTCTCGATCGCGTGGGCCAGCGTGTGACCGTAGTTGAGGATCTCGCGGCGACCCGACTCGCGCAGGTCACCGGTGACCACGTCGGCCTTGACCCGGACCGCGCGTTCGACCAGCTCCCGCAGCACCGGACTGGCCGGGTCGGTGACCGCCGCCGGGTCCGCCTCGATCAGGTCGAGGATGGCCGGGTCAGCGATGAAGCCGCACTTGACCACCTCGGCCAGGCCGGCGGTGAGGTCGATCGGGGGCAGGGTCTCCAGGGTGGTGAGGTCGCACAGCACCCCGGCCGGCGGGTGGAACGCCCCGACCAGGTTCTTACCAGCCGCTGTGTTGATGCCGGTCTTGCCGCCGACCGCCGCGTCGACCATGCCGAGCAGCGACGTCGACACCGGCACCCAACGCACCCCGCGCAGCCAACTCGCGGCCACGAAACCGGCCAGGTCGGTGACCGCACCGCCGCCGACTCCGACCACCGCATCGGTACGGGTGAACCCGGCTTCGCCGAGCCGATCCCAGCAGGCTGCGGCGACCTCGATGGTCTTGCCTGCCTCAGCGTCCGGCACCTCGATCAACGTCGGTCGTACGCCGGCTGCCGCCAGCGCCTCGGCGGCCTCGTCGGCACGGGCCTTCAGCGGTGCGGCGTGCAGTACGGCCACCTGCGCCGCCCCGCCGACCAGCGACGGCAACGCGTCGAGCAGGTCACGACCGACGAGCACCTCGTAAGGCCGCTCGCCACCAACCGGGATCCGGGTCACCTCGTCCATCGCCCCAGAGCCTAGTGCGCCGATCGGCCGGCGGACCGGTCGGGGACGAGCAGCGTCTTGCCGGTCGTGGCGCGGGCCTCGATGGCGGCGTGGGCCGCCGCTGCCTCGGCGAGCGGGAGGATCTGGCCGATGGTCGGCCGCAGCCGGCCGGCGGCAGCCAGGGCAAGCGCCTCGCTGCTGAGCGCCTGCGCCTCGGCGGGAGTCAGGGGCGCACCACCGACGATGGTGATCGAACGGGCGGCGAGGTCGGGGGCCTCGAGGGCGGACCACAATCCGCTGGCCATCCCGTAGTTGAGCACCCGGCCGCCGTCGCGCAGGGCGGTGACCGCCTCGACGACGACGTCGCCGCCGACACCGTCGAGGACGAGATCAAGCCCGGCACACCCGGTGATCTCGACGACCTGACCGGACCAGCCGGGCGTCGAGTAGTCGACGTAACCGACGGCACCGAGCGAGGCCACCAGCTCACTCTTGCCCGGACCGCCGGCGGCACCGATCACCCGAGCACCGGAGTCGACCATGAGCTGCACCAGGAGACTGCCCACCCCGCCGCCAGCAGCCTCCACGAGCACCCACTCGCCGGGCTGCACCTGCGCGCGGCGGTGCAGCCAGAGGGCCGTACGACCATCGGCCAGCAGGGCGGTCGCGTCCCGCAGTGCCAGCCCGGCCGGAACCGGGACCGTGTCCTCGACCCGGGCCAGGGCGAGTTCGGCGTACCCGCCTTCGCCGCCGGTGGTGGTCACCACGGTCGTACCGACCAGTGCCGGGTCGACGTCCGGTCCGACGGCGACGATCCGGCCGCCGACCCCGTTGCCGGGCACCCGGGGCAGCGTCGGCCGGTTGAGGGCCGCCGGCCCCCGACCGGCCCGTACCTGGGTCTCGACGAAGGTGATGCTGGCGTACTCCACCGCCACGAGCACCTGCCCGGGGCCGGCGACCGGGTCGGCCACCTGCCGGTATCGGAGCACCTCCGGACCGCCGAACTCGTCCATCACCACTGCGCGCATTGGCCTGGGCCTCCCCGTTGTGTGCCAGCCATCCATCTGCTTGATCGAAAGCTATGCCGAACCAGTTGATTCCCCAACCGGTCGACTATGACCGAGCACACTGGACACTTGCTGGGCGGGCACACTGACCCCTCGCTGGGCGAGGGCGGCGAGCCGAGTGGCGTACATGGCGACGGCGGCCCGCAGTTCGGCGGGGCGTACGACGGTGAAGTCCCAGCCGAGACCCGCCAGCATCTGGGCCATCCCGTCGAGGTGTTCGGCGCGGGCCCGGAACAGCACGCCGCCCGGTGCCTCGGTCAGCTCGGCCACGCTGGGCGGTACCCGACGCCGGGCTTCGGTGAGGTCGGTTTCCAGCAGCACCTCGACCTCCCAGGCGTAGGGCACCCCGGCCAGGGAGCGGGTGACGTGGCCGACCGGGTCGAATCCGTCCGGCACGGTAAAACTCTCCCGCCCCGGTTCGACGGCGGTGATCCGGTCCAACCTGAACGTGCGGATCTCGTCACGCTGGTGGTCGTGGCCGGTGACGTACCAACGGCCGGAATGGAAGACGAGTCCGTACGCGTCGAGGTCCCGCCGGGACTGTCCACCCCGCCAGGACCGGTAGTCGATGGTGACCCGCTGCCGGGATCGGGTGGCGGCCCCGAGGGCGAGCAGGATCGCGGTCGCCGGCCGGTGCAGCGCCGTACGCGGGTGCAGGGTGAAGCCGAGCGTCTCCTGTACGGCGGAGAGCCGTTCGGCCAACGCGGTGGGCAGCACCCGACGAATCTTGGCCTGCGCGAGCGCGGTGGCGGGCGCCTCGGTGCCGAGGCCGATCCGTTCGGCGGCGATCAGCCCGAGCAGCACCGCCACCGCTTCGTCGTCGGTGAGCATCAGCGGCGGAAGTTTGTAGCCGGGCAACAGTCGGTAACCGCCGTACCGGCCCCGGGCGGCAACGACCGGGATGCCCAGATCGGCCAGGGTCGTCGCGTAGCGGCGGATGGTGCGCTCATCGACATCGAGGCGTTCGGCCAGCTCAGCGCCGGTAAGCCGGGGATGGCTCTGGAGCAGCTCAAGCATGCCGAGCACCCGGGCGGCGGGATGTGACACAGAGCACTCTCCAAATCCGGGCGGGATCTGTCCGGATTCAACTCTACGTTCTATTCGACAGCAACGCGATCAAGGAGATCGAGATGAGCACCTTCGTACTGGTTCCCGGTTTCTGGCTCGGCGCCTGGGCGTGGCGGGACGTCACTTCGGTGCTCCGCGCCGGCGGGCACGACGTACATCCGCTGACGCTGACCGGTCTGGCCGACCGGTCGCATCTGGCCACCCCGGACGTCGGCCTGGACACCCACACCGCCGACATCGTCCGGCTGATCGAGGCCGAGGACCTGCGGGACGTGGTGCTGGTGGCCCACTCCGGCGGCGGAATGCCGGCTGCCCAGGCTGCCGACCGGATCCCGGAGCGGATCGCCCGGATGGTCTACGTCGACAGCGGCCCGCTGCCCGACGGCACCGCGCAGTTCGACACCAACCCGCCGGAGGAGCAGGAACGGCTGCGAGCCCTGATCGGCGACGGTCACCTGCTGCCCCCGCCGGCCTGGAAGCCGGACGAGGACCCGGAGAACTACGTCGGGCTGGACGACGTGACCTTGGCGCTGCTGCGCGCCCGCAGCACGCCGCAGCCGGTGCGTACCGCCACCGACCCGGTCCGGGTCAGCGGCGGGCGGCCGGTGCCGACCGCGCTGATCGCCTGCACGTTTCCGGCCGAGGTGGCCCGCCAGATGATCGCGCAGGGGCACCCGTTCTTCGCCGGGCTGGCCGGTGCCGAGGTCCACGGGTTGCCAACCGGCCACTGGCCGATGTTCAGCGAGCCCACGCGGCTCGCCGAACTGCTCGACCGCATCACCAGCGACGCGACCAACTGAGGCAGCAGGTGTGAGTAGCTGAGGCAGCAGGCATGAGTTGTGCTGACCGTTGTCGAGGGCCCGCCCGCCCCGACAGCGGTCAGCCCAGGCCGGCGTCGTGCACCAGGATCGCGGCCTGCACCCGGTTGGTCAGGCCGAGCTTGGCCAACGATCGGCTGACGTGCGCTTTGACCGTCGCCTCACTCATCCCCAGCGCCCGCCCCACCTCGGCGTTGGACAGACCTCGGGCGACCGCCCGGATCACGTCCTGCTCTCGGCTGGTGAGTTCCGCCAGCCGGGCCCGGGCGCGATCCGGCTCGGCCGCGCGGTGGCCGGCGAAGGCGGAGATCAGCCGCCGGGTGACAGTGGGTGCGAGCATGGCGTTGCCGGCGGCGACGGCGCGTACCGCGGTGGCCAGATCCCGGGGCGGCGTGTCCTTGAGCAGGAATCCGACCGCACCGGCTTGCAGAGCCGCGTGCACGTACTCGTCAAGGTCGAAGGTGGTCAACATGATCACCCGTGGCGGGTCGGGCAGCCGATGCAGGGCGGCGGCAGCCGCGATCCCGTCCGTGCCAGGCATCCGTACGTCCATCAGCACGACGTCGGGACGGTGACGACGGACGGCGACGAGCGCGTCGGCGCCGTCGCGGGCCTCGGCGACCACGGCAATGTCCCCGGACGCCTCCAGGATCATCCGAAGCCCGGAGCGTACGAGTATCTCGTCGTCGACCAGAAGCACTCGGATCACGTCAACTCCTTCATCGCGGGCAACGGTAGGCGGGCCAGCACCGTGAAGCCGCCGTCGAGTCGGGGCCGAGCGTGGAACTGCCCGCCGAGCAGTTCGACCCGCTCCCGCAGTCCCACCAGTCCGAGTCCGCTGCCGGGCAGCACCGCCCCGGCCCTCGGCTGCGTCGGAGGACCGTTGTGTACGCCGATCTCCAGCGCACCGGGAAGCTGCCGTACGACGACATCCACCGAAGCGCCGACGGCGTGCTTCGCGACATTGGTCAGTGCCTCCTGCACCACCCGGTAGCCGGTCCGCTCGACGGTGGAGGGAAGCGGGCAAACGTCGCCCTCGTCATGCCGTACGACCGTGATGCCGGCCGCCCGCGACCTCGCCAGCATCAGGTCGAGGTCGGCCAGGGTGGGCTGGGGCATCAGGGTCTGTGGCATCAAGGGCTGTGGCGTCAAGGGCTGTGGCGTCAAGGGCTGTGGCGTCTCGGTCCGGGCGGAACGTAGGACGCCGAGCACCTCCCGCAGTTCGGCGAGCGCCTCCCGGCCGGTAGTGCGGATCAGCGCCGCCTCCGACACGGTTCGCTCGTCGCTGGCATTGACCTCCAACGCTCCGGCGTGCAGCACCATCAGGCTCACCCGATGGGCCAGTACGTCGTGCATCTCCCGGGCGATCCGGGCCCGTTCCTCGGCCCGCGCCGCCTCCGCTCGGGCCAACTGCTCGCTTTCCACCCGAGCCGCCCGGTCCCGCAGACCGGCGATCACCAGCCGCCGGGCGGCGAGCCAGAGCCCGGCGAGGGCCGGCACCCCCACCAGGAGCAGGGTCAGCGCGAGCGCCGGCAGGATCGCCAGTGCCACACCTTCGTCGACGGCAAGGCCCAGCCAGATCGGCAGGAAGACGGTAACGGCCGCCACCCCGAGCAGCGCCGCCAGTTCGGCCCGGCGTCGGGTCGTCTCCGCCATGGCAAAGACGGCGACCACCAGTCCGGTCCAGGCGGAAAACCCGAACCAACCCGCCACCGCAAGCGCCCACAGTGGCCAGCGCCACCGATGCCGTACCAGCACCGCCACCCCGGTCGCCAACGCGAACGACAGCATCAGCAGGAACTCCGGCGGCTGGGGTGCCATGACAGCCGGATTACCGGCCGCCGCCGCAACCGGTGACTGTTGCGGTGCGACGAACCAGAGACCGACGGCGGCGAGCGCGACCGTCCAGGGCAACAACCAGCGGACCACCTGGCCGAGCCGTGCCCACACCAGACCACCAATGGCCTGTTCCGCCTGCTCCTCCACGCCCAGAGCCTAGGCGGAGCCGCTGTCGGCTCCCCACTCCGAAGGTCGCAGGCCGGTGGCTCCCGTTACGACTTAAGTAGCGGTCACCGGTCGACGTTCTCATGATCCGATTGCCGCCCGGACTCGCCAGATTTTCGATCATGACGCACACGACTACCTCGGCAGCGGTCCGGATCGAAGAGCTGACCAGGGTGTACGACGGTTCGAGAGCCGCCCCGGTAAGAGCCCTGGACGCAGTGACGGTGGAGTTTGGCCGTGGTCGACTCACCGCCATCATGGGCCCCTCCGGTTCCGGAAAGTCGACCCTGATGCATTGCGCCGCTGGCCTGGACACCCCGACCGAGGGACAGGTCTGGGTCGGGGACACCGAGTTGTCCGCCCTGGACGATCATGCGCTCACCCAGCTGCGGCGGGACCGAATCGGATTTGTCTTCCAGGCGTTCAACCTGCTCCCGACGCTGACCGCCATGGAGAACATCACCCTCCCGCTGGACCTGGCCGGCCGCTCCCGCGACCCGGGGTTCTTCGACACGATCGTCGACGCCCTCGGGCTACGTGACCGGCTGCGGCACCGGCCAAGTGAACTCTCCGGCGGACAACAGCAGCGGGTGGCCTGCGCCCGGGCGTTCATCACCCGCCCCGAGGTGGTGTTCGCCGACGAGCCCACCGGCGCGCTGGACTCCCGGTCCTCCACCGAGATGCTCTCCTTCCTGCGGCGCGGCGTCGACGAGCTCGGCCAGACGGTGGTGCTGGTGACCCATGACCCGACCGCCGCCGCCTACGCCGACCGGGTGCTGTTCCTCGCCGATGGCGCTCTCGTCGACGAGTTGTCCGCACCCACGGCAGACCTGGTCCTCGACCGGATGAAGGGTCTGGAGACGCCAACCCTGGCTCAGGGCGATGCCGACATCCCCACGGCCAGCCGTACGGCGGTGGGGCGCTGATGCTCCGGGCAATGCTGCGGGACCTGCGGGCGCACCGTACCCGCCTGGCGATGACCCTCCTCTCTGTCGTGCTCGGTGTCGCGTTCGTGGTCGCCACCTGGGTGATCTCCGACTCCAACGCTCAGACCGTGGCCGGTGGCGAGAGACGCCACGACATCGGGGTGGCGGTTCAGACCGTCGGCCGGGGTGGGGCGAAGCTCACCGAGGCCGACCGGGACCGGCTGGCGAAGCTACCCGGGGTGACGAACGCTGCCACGGTGTTCATCGGGCGGGCCGCCCTCGTGGGAAGCACCGGCAAGCTTGTCACCGCTGCGCCGGAACGCGGCGGCACGAACTGGGACGGCTCATCCCGGTTCCATCTGCTCTCCGGCCGTCCGCCGGCCGGTGCCGGTGAAGTCGCCATCGAGGAGCGGGCCGCCACCGAGGCGGGGCTGCGAATCGGGGACGCTCCCCGGGTGATCCTTGCCGACGGCAGTTCCCACCACGCCACACTCGTCGGGCTCTACCTGTACCGGCCCATCGCCCGCGAGGAGACACCGGTCGCGGCGTACGAGCCGGCCACCGCCCGGAACCTGCTCGGGGGGAGCATCGACCGGGTCGAGCTGACCCTGGCCACCGGCATGGACCCACGCTCGGTCGCCCAGGCGGTCGACGAGCTACTCGGCGCAGACCGCTACCTCGTTGGAACCGGGCCAGAGTTGCGGGCGGTGGCGAACCAGCAGGCCGAGCGGGACACCGCCATGGCGCGTAACCTGCTGCTCGGGTGCGCGGCCGTGGCCCTACTGGTGGGCACGTTCGTGATCGCGAACACCTTCACCATGCTGGTCGCGCAGCGGGTTCGACAGTTCGCGCTGTTACGGGCGGTGGGCGCGAGCCCCCGACAGATACGGCGGGCGGTGCTCGCCGAGGCGGGCCTCGTCGGCCTGATCGGCGGCACCGTCGGCCTGGCCCTCGGAATCGGCATCGGGGTCGTTGCCCTCCACCTACTCCGGCCAGCCGGTCAGTCCGTGATGGTCGCGGTGTCGCCGACGGCGATCGCGGCGGGGTACGCGGTCGGAATCCTCGTGACGGTGGCCGCCGCGTACGGCTCCGCCCGCCGAGGGGCCGCCGTACCGCCGATCGCCGCACTGCGTACCGACGCCGGGTTGCCCCGCCGGTCGTTGAAGACGCGCCGAAACCTGGGCGGAGCTGCCCTGGTCGCTGGGCTGGCAGCGGTAGCGGCGACCGCCGGGACCGGGCTGTCCAGCGGGCAGCGGGTCCTCGCCGTGGCTGGCGCACTGAGCGCCTGGATCGGTGTGCTGTTGCTCGCCCCGATGCTGGTGGTCGGCACGCTGCGTCCGATGTCCCGGTGGGCCGATCGCCGTGGCGGTCCCGCCGTCCGGCTCGCCATCGGCAACACCACACGTGACCCGCGCCGTACCGCCGCCACCACCTCGGCGCTGATGCTCGGCCTGGCGCTGATCTGCACGTTCGCGACGGTCGGCGAGACCCTCAGGGTGGCGACCGCCCAGCCGGTCCGGGACACCGTGCCGGCCACCACGACCGTGGTGCGGTCCCCCTCCTCCGGCATTGGCCTTGCCGAGACCACCGTCGACACCATCACGTCGACCACCGGGGTCGCCCAGGTCGGGGCGGTCCGCTGGGCGGCCGGGGAGGTGACGCACGGGCCTGCCCGGTTCGGGGCGACGATCAGCGCCATCGAACCAGCTGGAGTGGGCACCGCGCTCACTCCGCCGATCACCGCAGGCTCTGCCGATCTGACCCGGGGCGCACTGGTCCCCGCCGACCGGGCCCGGGAGCTGGGCATCAGACCGGGTGACCGGCTGACCATCCGGTACGACAAGGAGAGCAGCGTCGAGGTGGCCGTCGTCGGTACGTACCGGACCTCGGAGGTGCTCACCGGCATCGTGGTGGATGTCGCGGTCGTACCGGAGCGGTTCCGCGACTACATCCACGCGGCGTACGCCACCGGCCCCGACCCGGCAGCCGTCCGCTCCGCCCTCGACACGGCGTTCGCGGACCGGCCGGACGTGGTGGTGACCGATCGCGCGGGCAGCATCGAGCAGGTGCTCGCCCCCTTCGCGCTCATGCTCTCCGTGCTCTACGCGCTACTCGGTACGGCGGTCGTGATCGCGGTGTTCGGCGTGGTCAACACGCTTGCTCTGGCGGTGGTGGAGCGCACCCGGGAAGTCGGGGTGCTACGCGCGATCGGCGCGTCCCGGCGACTGGTCCGAGGCACGGTGCGCTGGGAGAGCATGGTGCTCTCGCTCTACGGTGGGCTGCTCGGCATCCTGGTGGGGCTGGTGGTCGGGGCCGTGTTGCAACATGCGATCCTCGACCGTCCGTTGTGGGGGCTGATGGTGCCGTATCCGGTGTTCGGTGTCGCGCTGGCCGGCATGATGCTGGTGGGGATGGTCGCTGCTGTGTGGCCAGCCCGCCGGGCGGCACGCACCGACATCCTCACCGCGATCGCCGCCGGATAGCACCGGGCGACGAATGATGGGTGCTAGCGCTTGAGGATGCTCAGGATCTCGTCGAGGATCTGCTCGGTGCTACGGGCGTCGGTGACGACGGTGCTGGTGGCGACCTGCTCGTAGAGCGGTCGCCGCTGGTCGAGCAGGTGTTTGAGGGTGGCGCGTGGGTTGATCGCCAGCAGCGGGCGACCCACGCCCAGCCCCACCCGGCGGACCGCGTCGGTCAACTCCACCGACAGGTGGATCACGGTGTGTCCGGCCAGCGCCGCCCGGGTCTCCTCGGCCAGGATCGCCCCACCGCCGAGGGCGAGCACCCCGTCGAAGGAGGCCAGCGCCGTGGCCACGGCAGCCCGTTCGAGGGTACGGAAGTGCTCCTCCCCCTCGTCGATGAAGATCTCGGGAATGGGCTTGCCAGCGGTCGTCTCGATGTCCTGGTCGGTGTCCCGGAAGTCGACGCCGAGCGCGGCGGCCAGCGCCCGACCGGTGGTCGTCTTGCCCGAACCGGGTGCTCCGACCAGTACGCAGACCGGGGCCATCAGTGGATCACCAGGTTTTCCAGGTAGCCGGTGAGGTTGCGGCGGATCTCGGCGACCGAGTCGCCACCGAACTTCTCGGTGGCCGCCTCGGCCAGCACCAGGGCGACCATCGCCTCGGCCACCACCGCGGCGGCGGGCACGGCGCACACGTCGGAGCGCTGGTTGATCGCGGTCGCCGGCTCGCCGGTGGTCACGTCCACCGTGGACAGCGCCCGGTTGAGCGAGGAGATCGGCTTCATCGCCGCCCGTACCCGCAGTGGCTCGCCGGTGGTGATGCCGCCCTCCAGACCACCGGCCCGGTCGGTGACCCGGCGTACCCCGGTCTCGGTCGGCACGATCTCGTCGTGCGCGACCGACCCCCGGGAGCGGGCCTGCTGCCAGCCGTCGCCGATCTCCACGCCCTTGATCGCCTGGATGGACATCAGCGCGGTGGCCAGCCGGGCGTCGAGCTTGCGGTCCCACTGGACGTGGCTGCCCAGCCCCGGCGGTACGCCGTAGGCGAGCACCTCCACGATGCCGCCGAGCGTGTCCGCGTCCTTCTTCGCCGCGTCGACCTCGGCGACCATCCTCTTGCTCGCCTCCGGGTCGAGGCAGCGCAGCGGGTCGGCGTCGATCCGCTCGGCGTCCTCGGGGCGGGGACGCAGGCCCGGCTGGGCGGCGACGGACCCCAGCTCGGTCACGTGCGAGACGATCTCGATGCCGAGGGTCTGCCGGATCAGTGCCTTGGCCACCGTGCCGACCGCCACCCGGGCGGCGGTCTCCCGGGCGCTGGCCCGTTCCAGGATCGGCCGGGCGTCGGTGTGGCCGTACTTCTGCATGCCGGCCAGGTCGGCGTGGCCCGGCCGGGGCCGGGTCAGCGGCGCGTTGCGCGCCTGCCCGGCCAACTCGTCCAGGTCGACCGGGTCGGCGGCCATCACGGTCTGCCACTTGGGCCACTCGGAGTTGCCGACCCGGATCGCGACCGGGCTGCCCAGGGTCGCCCCGTGCCGAATTCCGCCGATGATCTCGACTTCGTCCTGCTCGAAGGACATCCGCGCGCCCCGGCCATAGCCGAGCCGGCGGCGGGCCAGCTCACGGACGATCTCCGCGCTGGTCACCTCCACCCCGGCGGGTACCCCCTCCAGGAGAGCGACGAGAGCGGGGCCATGGGATTCACCTGCGGTCAGCCAGCGCAACACGATGGTCAGTCTGTCACGGGCATGGTCCGGTACCACGCACCGGTCACACCGTCCCGCCCTGCGGACGACCACGGTCAGGTGCCGAGCTTCCACCGCCGTACGGTTTCGTCGGTGCTGCCGCTGGCGAGGGTCCTGCCGTCGGGGCTGAATGCCACGCTGGTGACGTACCCGGCGTGCGTGAAGGTGGTGGTGGTCTTGCGGGTCGCTACGTTCCACAGCCGTACGACTCCGTCACGGCCGGCGGTGGCAAGGGTCCTTCCGTCGGGGCTGAACGCCACGTCGCCGAAACCGTCGGGGCCCCGGAGGGTGGCGGCGGCCCTGCGGCCGGCCACATCCCACAACCGCACGGTGTCGTCACCGCTGGCGGAAGCCAGGGTCTTCCCATCCGGGCTGAACGCCACACTCTCGACCATGTACGTGTGGCCGGTGAAAGTGGCGATGGGGTTGCCGCTGCTCACCTCCCACAGCCGTACGGTGTAGTCCCAACTGGCGGAGGCGAGGGTCTTGCCGTCCGGGCTGAATGCCACGCCGTCGACGACGCCGTCGTGACCGGTGAGGGTAGCGGTGGATTTGCCGGTAGTCACGTCCCACAGTTGTATGGTCCGGTCACTGCCGGCCGAGGCGAGGGTCTTCCCGTCGGGGCTGAACGCCACGGTGCTGACGAAGCCGGTGTGGGTGAGGATGCCGGCGAATCCTCCGGTCCTCACGTCCCACAGCCGCACGGTGTCGTCACCGCTGGCGGAAGCCAGGGTTCTACCGTCCGGGCTGAACGCCACGTCGAAGACGCTGTCGGTGTGACCGGTGATGACAACCTTGGTTGCTCCGGTACCGGCATCTCGCAGCCGCACGGTGTTGTCGTTGCTGGCCGTCGCGAGGGTCTTACCGTCCGGGCTGAACGCCACATCCTGGACAGTGTCGGTGTGGTCCGTGGGGGTGGCAGTGGGGGTGGCCTGCGGCGAATTCTGGCTGGTGGGGGTGGCGGTGGCCGGCGGGTTCTGGTCGGTGACGGTGGCCTGCGGCTGACCGCCGGCCCGATCCGGTCGCTCGGCGGGCAGAAAGATCCACAACCCGGCGACGATCACTACTACCAAGGCAGCGGCACCGGCGACGACGGCTCGGTCGCGAGGGGTTCGGGGCCGCCAACGATTGGCTTGGTGGGCGTTGCCAATGGTGGGGCTGTCCATCGGGGGTGCTGAGGTCCCGCTCGCCAGGGGTGCCGGGGTCGCGCTTGTCGGCCGTATCGGGGTCGCTTGGGCCGAGGGCGCCGGGGTCGCGCTTGTCGGAGGAGTGGGTTCGGCCGACGGGCGGGTGGCCTCGGTGAGGGCATGGAGGGCGCCTTCGGCGACGACGAGTTCGGGGTGGTCGAGGGCGGTGGGGGCGATCCGCAGGGTGCGGTGCAGCAGGGACGCGACGAGGGGTACGCGGGAGGAGCCGCCGACCAGGAACACCCCGACGATGTCTTCCCTGGGGATGCCGGCGTCGCCCAGAAGCGTGGTGGTGAGTTCGGTGGTGCGGTCCAGATGGGGGCGGGCGGCGGTTTCGAACTCGTCCCGGGTGAGGTGGATGACGGTGTCGACGAGCGGGATGTGCAGGTCGGCGGTGACGTGGCGGGACAGTTGTTCCTTCGCGGCCCGGGCGTCCCGCCACAGCGATTGGTGGGCACGTTGGTCGGCGGGGGTTTGCGGCCAGTTCAGCCGCCGCCATGCGTCGGTGTTTTCCGTGGTCAGCGAGCGGGCGTGGGCAACGATCACGGCGTCGAGGTCAAGACCGCCCACGTCGTCGAGGCCGGCGGTGGCCACCACCTCAAGCCCACCCCCGGTACGACGGACGATGCTGACGTCGCAGGTGCCGGCACCGAGGTCATAGACGACAAGGCACTGCCCCACCGACAGATCCCGGCCGAGGACGTCGGCGAAGTAGGCGGCCGCAGCGACCGGTTCGGCGACGAAGCGGCATTCACCGAGTTGCGCCCGATCGGCGGCGGCGGCCAGGACACCCAGTCGCGTACGGCTCCATCCGGCGGGATGCGTGAACACCACCTCACCTGGTGGGCCGCCGGCCACCCGACGCGCCTCGGCGCTCACCCGAGTCAGCACCGAGGCAATCGCGTCGGTGACGGCCACCTCCCGCTCGGCGAGCCAGATCACCCCGTCGTCGATACGCCGTTTCGGGTTGGGTTCAAAACCGGCCGGGTCGGTCAACGCGGCACGTTCCGCATCTGCCCCGGTCAGCAGTGGCGTGTCGCCTGGTCCAGCGAACACCCCGGACGGCAGTAGCGGCGACGCGTCGAACAGCAACGGCTTCGCCCGCCCGTCCGGACCCGACAACATCGCCACCGTTGAAGAGGTACCGAAATCGACACCGAGCCGATATCCACCCATCGCCACACGATTACCCTAGGGCAGGGCTTCAATATCCCCTCGACCCACGAATATCGATCCGAGACCGGGGAGCATTCCTCAGTTGGTGGCGCGACCGGCCAGTAACGCCGTACGCATCTGCGACACCGGAGCAGCAACGCCGGTGAACAGCTCGAACTGGCCGACCGCCTGGGCCAGCAGCAGGTCGAGACCGGAGACGATCCGGCAGCCGGCGGCAGCCGCCGAGGCGGCGAGCGGGGTGGGCCACGGGTCGTAGAGGGCGTCGAAGTAGACCGTCTCCGGTCGCCAGGTGACCTGACCGGCCAGCGGATCGGCCACGCCCTTCGGCACGGTCGAGATCACCACATCGGCGGTGGCATGGACCGGGGCGTCCGACCAGGCCGCGCCGGAGAGCGGTATGCCCAACGCGGCAGCGGCCGGGCGCAGCTCGTCGATCGCCTCGGGCCGGCGGGCCACCACGGTCAGCCCGGCCGCCTTGAGCTGCGCGGCAGCGGCCAACGCGGCCCGGGCGGTGCCACCGGCACCGAGCACGGTGACCATCACACCGTCAGCCACCCCCGCCTCGGTCAGCACCCGGACCATGCCGCCGACGTCGGTGTTGTCGGCGTACCAGGAGCCGTCGGGGCGGCGTACCAGGGTGTTGGCGGCACCGACGGTGGCGGCGACCGGCGCGACCTCGTCGGCCACGTCGAGCGCCACCTCCTTCAGCGGCATGGTCAGCGACAGCCCGGCCCACTCCGGGCCGAGGCCAGCCACCAGATCCGGCAGCTCGGCCTCGGCACACTCGATCGCCACGTACGACCAGCCGGCGAGCCCGGCTGCCGCATAGCCCGCGTTGTGGATAACCGGCGAGAGCGAGTGCCCGATCGGCTTACCCAGCACCGCCGCCCGACGCAGCTTCGTCATCTCAGACGATCCCATTCGCATGACGCGATAATAAAGCCCATCAGGCATACCCCACAGGAGACCAACCGCCGAAGTTCCATATTTTGCATACATACCGCTATTCGAATAGCGGTTGGAACCAAACAGATTTCCACAAAACCCAGAGCCTATCCACAAAGCTAGTTCACTCCACGCAATAGGCACGGTACCCCCGGATAACCGGCGAGGCAACGATAACCCAGACTCACAACACAAGCAACCCCTTGCAGTCTGATCAACACATGTGGTTACATAAATGCACGTCCAAGAACGGAGGAGATGTGCGTCTACGAAAACTGGGAGTTGTCGCCTTAGCCGGCGCTCTCATCTCTCTCGGAGCATGGATTCAGCCCGCAGCTGCAGCCAGCACCCTAAACGCTGGAGCAACCCCAAGCGCTGGTAACGACGGCGTCAGAATTCGCACCGGCCCCGGCTCCACCTATACCGCGATAGCCCAAATGGGGCAGGGCCAGTGGGTGACCTGCTGGTACCCAGCCACTGGTGACTGCAATAAGGGCAGCACAGGCGTCACAACTGGCGACTCCTACACCTGCAATGGCGTCACAAGCAATAAGTGGCTGAAGGTTGGATACAGCCTCACCCTTCGATACGTCGCGCTAGGCTGTATACGAATCTCCCAAATCCCACCCGGCGCTGACGTCGTCGGCGACTAGCATCGCAACCTTCCATGGATGCGGTAAGCGTGAGTTTACCGCATCCACGGTTCCCGCATCTACAATTCGCAAGCGCAGATTCTTTCAACTTGCAAGTCGCTAAGCAACAAAGGCGATGGACGCAGCATCAGATTAAAAACAATAACGAAAGGCACGTCTGCCTGCCACACCCTGCTCCCGACAAGTATGAGAGATCGCCGATGCAGGTCGTACAGGTGTTGGCGGCACCGACGGTGGCGGCGACCGGCGCGACCTCGTCGGCCACGTCGAGCGCCACCTCCTTCAGCGGCATGGTCAGCGACAGCCCGGCCCACTCCGGGCCGAGGCCAGCCACCAGATCCGGCAGTTCGGCCTCGGCACACTCGATCGCCACGTACGACCAGCCGGCGAGCGCCGCCGCCGCATAACCCGCGGTGTGGATCACCGAGACAGTGAGTGCCCGATCGGCCTACCAAGCACCGCCGCCCGACGCAGCTCCGTCACGGAATGACTCCGGCCTTCCTCGCCTTGTCCTCGTTGCGCTGGTGCTGCTCATAGGTCTCGGCAAACTCGGAGTGGCCCTCCTTGTCGATCGCCACGAAGTACAGCCACTTGCCGGGCGGCGGGTCCATCGCGCCCTGCAACGCGTCCTTGCCCGGGTTGTTGATCGGCGTCGGAATCATGCCCCGCAACTTGCGGCTGTACGGGCTCTTCTCGTCGAGCAGTTCGGATTCGGTCATTTGCCCGGAGGTCTTGGTTTCCTTACCGATGGACTCCAGGTAATAGTTGACTGTGACATCCATCTCCAGGCACTTGCAGGGGAAAGTTTCGCTGTAGGCCCGGTTGTAGGCGACCCGCGCCACCTTGCCAAGGTCGTCCTTGTTCCCTGCCTCGGCCTGCGCCAACGACGCCACGATCAACGCCTCGTACGGGCTGATTCCGCCCCGCTTGGCCTGCACCTCATCGGCGAACTTCATCTCACCGGTGACAGTCAGGAAACGGTTGACCATCTCCTTGAGAATGCCCTCGGCGGTTGGGTTCGGCGGAAACTCGTAGGTGTCCGGGAAGAGGAAACCCTCGACCGACCGCAACTCCTTCTTGCCGTCGGTGCGCTTGAACCACCAGTCCGGCACGCCAAGCGCAATCGGGTCCTTGGCTGCCGCCTCGAACTCGGCAATCGGGATCTTGGTCTGCTCTGAGAGCACCTTGAAGGTCCCCTTGACGGTCCGCCCCTCCGGGACGGTGAACCCCTTCACGATCTTGTTCTTCAGGTCGAGCAGGAGGCTGAGCGCCGTCTCGCCACTCATTTCCTTGCGCACCTTGTAGAACCCCGGCTGAATACCCTGACTGCGGGAGTTGCCGTCGGCGGCCTTGATGAACGCCTTGGCGCTCTTGACCGCGCCGGCCTCGACCAGAGTGTTGGCAATGTCGGCGGCGAGGTCACCCTGCTTGACCTCGATGATCACCTCGCCGGTGCCGCCGCCCTCGTAGTCCGGCGTCATGAAGTAGCCCTGGAATCGGTCGAAGCCGTACCAGCCGACCCCACCCAGACCGCCCAGTAGGACGAGCACCATCATCAGGGCGAAGACCGTCTTGCCGCGCCCGCCGCGCTGCTTCTTGTTTCGCTTGCGCTGCGCGCTGCGCCGATGTCGGCCCTTGTCCGACTCGTCGAAAGCGAGCTCAAGTTCGTCGATCATCACGTCCGCCTCCGCTGCGCATCCAGCCAGCTCTGCAGAATCTCCACTGCGGCCGCCTGATCGACCACCGCTCGTTGCCGCCGTCCTCGTACGCCCCGCTCGGACAGCCTACGAGATGCGACAACCGTTGACATCCTCTCGTCTACAAGAACCACCGGTACGGGGACGATGGCCTCCGCCAGTCGGTCAGCGTACGCCTTGACGTGCGCCGCAGCCGGCCCGTGCCCGCCCGCCAGGGTCACCGGTAGGCCGACCACCACTCCGACCGCCTCGTGCTCGGTCACGAGTCGGGCGAGTTCCCGAATGTCGGCCGGAAGTACGTCGTCAGCGGCGGTCAGGTCCCGAGGCAGGGTCACCAGGGGCGTGGCCAGAATCGCGTGCGGATCGCAGATGGAAACCCCGACCCGGACCTTTCCGACGTCGACACCTAGTCGCACTCCAGGCGAAAAGTCGCTCAATCCGTACCATCCAGAGCTGAATACGATCTAGGGCAAATCATTGTGGACCAGATCCAACCACAATGATTTGCCCTAGATCAACCAGACCGAAGGTCACGCCTCGGAAATTGCCTTCTCGACCGTGATCAGCAGGTTCGGCGCCTCGGTGGCCGGCAGGCCACCGCCCTGGGCCAGGTCGGCGTTGCCGCCACCCCGACCGGAGAGCGCCGCCTTGACCAGGACCGCCGCCGACAGGCCGCGCGACTTGGCCGCCGCGTTCACCGCCACCACCAGCGACGCCTTGCCGCCGGAGCGGGCCGCCACCGCCACCACCGCCGGCCGCGCCGGGTCGATCTTGCCCCGGATCTCCTGCGCCAGGGTCCGTACGTCGTTACCGGCCGCGCCCTCCGGCGCCTCGGTGCCCACGTACGCGGTGCCCCGCACATCCTTGGCCTGCGCGGCGAGCGCCGCCGCACCGCCGAGGACCATCTGGGCGCGCAGCTTCTCCAGTTCCTTCTCCGCGTCACGCAGCTGCGCCACGGTCTGCTCCACCCGGTCAGCCACCTGCTCACTCGGCACCCGGTACAGCTCGGCCAGCCGGGACACCAGCAGGTGCTCCTTGGCCAGGAACCGGAACGCGTCGATGCCGACCAGCGCCTCGACCCGACGTACGCCGGAACCGATCGACGCCTCGGAGAGGATCTTCACCAGGCCGAGCTGGCCGGAGCGGGACACGTGCGTACCACCGCACAGCTCCCGGGCGTAGTCACCGACCTCGACGACCCGGACCTCCTCGCCGTACTTCTCGCCGAAGAGCGCCATCGCGCCGAGCCGCCGCGCCTCCTCCTGGCTGGTGATGAAGGCGTTCACCTCCAGGTCGGCCAAGAGCACCTCGTTGACCTGCTGCTCGACGTCGGCGAGCACGCTCGGCGACACCCCGGTCGGGGTGTTGAAGTCGAACCGCAGCCGGCCCGGGGCGTTCAGCGAACCGGCCTGGGTCGCCGACTCACCGAGGAAGTTGCGCATCGTCTGATGCACCAGGTGGGTCGCGGTATGCGACCGGGAGATCGCCTTCCGCCGCGTGATGTCGATCTCCGCGAACCCGGTCTCCCCGGTACGGACCTCGCCACGCACCACCCGCGCCCGGTGCACGATCAGCCCCGGGATCGGCTGCTGCACGTCGAGCACCTCGACCTGCCCGCCGCCCACCGAGATCAGCCCCAGGTCGGGCTGCTGACCGCCGCCCTCGGCGTAGAACGGGGTGGCGTCGAGCACCAGCTCGACCATCTCCCCCTCGCCCGCCGCCTGCACCGCGCCGCCGGCCGCGAGCACGGTACGCACCCGAGACTCCCGGGACACCTCGGTGTAGCCGGTGAACTCCACCGGACCGCCCGCGTCGAGCGCGCTGCGGTAGGCGGAGAGGTCCACGTGACCGGTCTTACGCGCCTTCGCGTCGGCCTTCGCCCGGGCCCGCTGGTCAGCCATCAGCCGGCGGAAACCGTCGGCGTCGACCGTCAGCCCCTGCTCGGCCGCGATCTCCAGGGTCAGGTCGATCGGGAAGCCGTACGTGTCGTGCAGCTGGAACGCCTTGTCACCGGAGAGCGCCGGCTTATTCGCCGACTTGGTCTCGGCGATCGCCGTGTCCAGGATCGTCGTACCCGCCCGCAGCGTGGACAGGAACGCTTCCTCCTCCGCGTACGCGTACTGCGAGATCCGCTGGAACTCTGTGGCCAGCTCCGGGTAGGAGGGCGACATGCAGTCGCGGGCCACCGGCAGCAGCTCCGGCAGCGCCGGCCCCTGCCAACCGAGCAGCCGCATCGCCCGGATCGAGCGGCGCATGATCCGGCGCAGCACGTAGCCCCGGCCCTCGTTGCTCGGAACCACGCCGTCACCGATGAGCATCAGCGCGGTGCGCACGTGGTCGGCGACCACCCGCAGGCGTACGTCGTCCGGGTGCGACTCGCTCGCCACCTGGCCGGAGTGCGCGCCGTACCGCTTGCCGGTCATCTCGGCGGCGCGGCTCAGAATCGGGTGCACCTCGTCGATCTCGTAGAGATTGTCGACGCCCTGGAGGATGGAGGCCATCCGCTCCAGGCCCATGCCGGTGTCGATGTTCTTGGCCGGCAGGTCACCGACGATCCGGAACTCCTCCTTGCTCCGCACATCGGTGATCTCGTACTGCATGAAGACGAGGTTCCAGTACTCCATGTACCGGTCCTCGTCGACCTCCGGCCCGCCCTCACGGCCGTAGGCCGGGCCCCGGTCGTAGAAAAGCTCGGAGCAGGGACCGGCCGGGCCGGGAATGCCCATCGACCAGTAGTTGTCCTTCTTCCCCCGGCGCACGATCCGCTCGGCCGGCACCCCGACCGAGCGCCAGATCTCGTACGCCTCGTCGTCGTCGAGGTAGACCGTCGGCCAGATGCGCTCCGGGTCGAGCCCGAAACCGCCCTCGCCGACACTCTTGGTGGAGAGCTCCCAGGCCAGCGGAATCGCCCCGGCCTTGAAATAGTCACCGAACGAGAAATTGCCGTTCATCTGGAAGAACGTGCCGTGCCGGCTGGTCTTGCCGACCTCGTCGATGTCCGGCGTACGAATGCACTTCTGCACGCTCGTCGCGGTGCGGAACGGCGGAGTCTGCTGCCCGAGGAAATAGGGCACGAACTGCACCATGCCGGCGTTGATGAACAGCAGGTTCGGATCGTCGATGGCGGGCAGCGGAGCCGAGGGCACCACGGTATGACCGTTGGCCTCGAAATGCGCCAGGAAGCGCCGCTTGATCTCCGCTGTCTTCACCGCTGTCCCTCTCCAAATATCTGTCGATCGCCGATGCGCGGGTCCTCGCGTAGCTCAGCGAACTGGTCGTCGAACGCGACCCCCTCGGCGAACGCCTCGTGGATCTGCTGTTCGCGCTCGGCCATGCCATCCCGAACGTCTGCCCAGAAGCTACGCAACTCATCGACTGCCCCGCCAGCCGATTCCTGTAGTGACGTGGCGATGCCACCCGGGGTGTACGCCTGGGCGGTGCGGGTCAGCTTCCGGACGACCAACGCGCCGACGGCGAGCCCGACGCCCAACCACAGCAGCCGCTTCATGGCCTCATCCTTCCTCCATGCCGGAGTGCCGCACCCAGCGGGTACGCCACACCCGGGCGGTTTCAGTTGGCGGTGCCCCGCTTGGCGGCCCGACGCTGCTGCTTGAGCGTGGCGCGTACCTCACGCTCGTCCTCGGCGTTGCGGCGGGCGGCGGTGGCCCGCCGTACGCCGTACCCGAAGGCCGCGACCTTGACCAGCGGGTTCGCCGCCGCAGCGGAGACCACGGTGGTCAGGTTGGCGATGTTGGCGGTCACGTTCTGGGCGTGCCCGGTCATCGTGTCGAGCTTGGCCAGTTGGATGTTGACCCCGTCCAGCGAGGTGTGGACCTGCGTCACGGCGATGTTCATGTTCTCCACCGTCGTGTTGACGTTGTGCAGCAGCGGGCCGGTCTGGTCGTTCAGGTCGTTGATCGTCCGGGTCGCCGCATCGACCGTGTGCCGCAACCGCAGGATCGGCACAGCCAGCACGAGCACCAGCATCAGGAATGCCCCAGCCGCGACGAGCGCAGCGATCTCTCCAGCTTGCACGCCTGTCTCCTCCACCCACACAGTCTCGAAGTACGCGACCGGGCCCGGTCGGGCCCGGTATCGTGGCTGCGCGGCAGTCGGTCACCGACCGCCAAACACCCCACTTCGCGTCACCGACAGACCCTACCCTCTGTGATCGCTGCCGGCTCAGGACGGTGAGGGTGTCAAATCGCCCAGTGGATCGTCGCTATAGACCGGATCCGGGTCCACACCGGTAAGCGAAGGGTCGGTGCTGGGCCTCGGGCCGGTCCGATCGTCGGCGATGGCGTTCCGCACCTTGATCGAGACCAGGGAACCCGTGCACTCCGCTGCCGGAGGCGCTGCCCCCTCCGTTGGCTCCACCGCAGGGGCGTCCGGGGTGGCTTCGATGGCACAGGTGGCGTCCCGGACCCACAGGTCGAGCGTCAGTTCGTCACGCTTCCAGCAGGTGTACCGGCCGGGCAGCTCCGTCCGCACCGGCTGGTCCGGGCAGAACTGCACCTTCCACGGTTGCCAACCCTCTGCGGCCAGCGCCTTCTCATAGACCGGTGCTGTCTCGGCCGTAGCCCGCTCGGACTGCGCGGTGCGTTCCCGATAACGGCATTCCTGTAGACACCACCGACTGCCGCTGACGTCGTCGACCGTCTCGACCGCCGCCCAGGCCGGCACGTCCAACTGATCCAGTGAGTTGAACACCGGATCCCGCATAGCGGCCCGAACACCGAAGTAGAGCGGCAGCGCAGCGAGCACCAGCAGGCTGATCATGACCACCACGGTGACCCGTACCCGTCGCCGTTCGCGCATCTGGCGACGGATCTCGGAGCGGGCGACCCGCAGCGTCCCGAGCCCGGTGGCGGGGCGGGTCTCGTCGGTCCTCTCCTCGTCTGCCGGCACCGCAGGCAGAGCCGTCCGCCCCGGACGCGGGTCGGCGTCGGGCCCGCTGCCGGGCGGTCCAGCCAGATCTGGGCGGGCACCTCCGACACCGGTTGCGGCCGGAACGGATGCGGCGGCCCGGGTAACCGGTCCCGGCCCAGCCGGGCGGGGCACCGGGACAAGATCGCGGGGTGGGGCCGACTCACGCGACGGTACGGGTCCACCCGGTCGTGCCGCGCCTACGGCTGCGGCACCACGCGGTGGTACGCCGGGCGGCACAGGTCCGCCCGTCGGCGCAGGTCCGCCCATCGACACGGGCCCGCCCGGCGGCACCGGACCTGCGGGACGCGCCACGGTCCGGCCACCGGCTGGACCGTCCAGCCTGTCCGGTCCAGGGCCCGGTGCCGACGATCGAGCTGGCGGGGACGGCGGGGCCGGCGGAGCTACCGGACGCGACGCAGCTCGCCCCTGCCCTGGCGGCGGAACCCGACCAGGCGGCGGGACCGAACCGGATGCTGGGACCGGACCGGATGGCGGCATGTCAGGCGGCGGAACCCGACCAGGTGACACTGTGTCGGGCGGCACTGCGCCGGCAGGTGGAGCCGGGCGGACACGGCCGGGTGTCGACCGGCGATCCGACGGCGGCACCGGGGCGTGCCGGCCAGCTTCGTGGTCCGCCGGCGGTCGGGCCGGGTCCCGGTAGGCCGGGAGGACACCAGTGGCACCCGGATCCTCGGGGCGGGGCACCGGAGCGGCGCGGCGCGCCGCGCTCGGCATCGGCGCGGGCCCTGGCGGTCGGGGGTTACCCGTGCTCGGCACGACCGGGGTGATGGCCGTCGCGTCCGACGCCGGACCCGGCCGGGCGTCGGGGAGCGGCGCAGCAGCATGCCGGGCATCGGGGAGCGGCCCAGCAGCATGCCGGGCGGCAGATGGCGGCGGACCGGCAGGCACACGGCCGGGCGGCGGAGCTGCGGCCGGCGACGGCGGACCGGCCGGAGGAGCTATGGGTGGCGGCGGACCGGCAGGCACACGACCAGGCGGCGGAACTGCGGCCGGCGACGGCGGACCGGAGACTGGCCGACCGGGCGGCGGACCGGCAGGCGTACGGCCAGGTTGCGGAACTACGGGCGGCGGCGAACCGGCGGGCGACCGACCAGGAGGGGTGACTTCGGGACGGCCCGCCGGCTCGCCGATCGGGGGCGTGGCGACACCGGCCTGCCGGCGACCAGTGCCGGCCTCCGGCAGGCTGCCCGGTCCAAATTCCCCGCCGGGAGGCGCAGCCTCGACCGGACGGCCAGCAGGCGGCTGTGGTGGTCTCCCCATGGTCGGCGCCTCCGGCAGCCCGCCGCCAGCCGCTTCCGGCCCCAGGTCGGCGCGCTGCTGTTTGGCCGTACGCAGGTCGGCGATCCAACCAAGTTCTTCGCCGCTGACCGGCTCCTCGGTAGGGCCCTCCGACCTGCCCCGACCCCAGCGTCGTCCCTTGGCCGGTGGATCCCGCCGCTCGTCGGGGCCGTTCTCGGGCCGATCGGAACCGCGCGATCTCACTGATGTTCCTCCCCGGCAGGCACCCTGCCGCTGTCGTCTGTTCTCCGGTCGTCCATCAGGTCCGTACTTGTCGAACCCGGACGGCCGACCGCCGATACGGGGTCCTTTCCGTTCGCTGGCACACCCGTTTCAACATCATCCACTGTCGCCACAGTCACCCGACCGGTGGCCGGCTCGGTGGCGACAGGCTGGCCGTTAGCGATCTCGGTGGCCGGCACGCGGCCGTTGCTCGGCTCGGTGGCCGAGACGGGAGCTGGTTCCCCCCGGACGATGCGCCGTAGCAACGGGAGCCGGGCCGCGACCTCCCGCTCCACGCCGTGACCGGTGGGACGGTAGTACTCGATCCCGACCAGGTCGTCCGGCGCGTACTGCTGGGTGACGATGCCACGCCGATCGTCATGCGGGTAGCGGTAGCCGGCACCGTGCCCCAGCCCACGGGCGCCGGGATAGTGCGCGTCCCGCAAGGTGCGGGGCACCGACCCGCCGCGCCCAGCGCGTACGTCGGCAATGGCCGCACCGATCGCGGCGGTCGCCGAGTTGGACTTGGCGGCCGTGGCCAGGTGGATCACTGCCTGGGCCAGGTTGAGCTGGGCCTCGGGCAGGCCGACGTACTCGACGGCGTGGGCGGCCGCGGTCGCCACGGTCAACGCAGTCGGATCCGCCATGCCGACGTCCTCACTGGCGAAGATGACCAGCCGGCGGGCGATGAACCGGGCATCCTCACCGGCCACCAGCATCCGGGCCAGCCAGTGCAGCGCGGCATCCACGTCGGATCCACGCATGCTCTTGATGAAGGCGCTGATCACGTCGTAGTGCGCGTCGCCGTCCCGGTCGTAGCGGACAGCCGCCACGTCCACGGCCTGCTCGGCGGTTGCCAGGTCGATCCGGCCTGACCCCAGGGCCACGGCCGAACCGGACGCCGCCTCCAGCGCGGTCAACGCCTTGCGTACGTCGCCGCCGGCGAGGCGTACCAGATGGTCTTCGGCCTCGGTCTCCAGCGACACCGCCCCACCCAGGCCGCGCTCATCGGCGACCGCGCGGCGCAGCAGGGACCGGACCGCCTCGTCCCCGAGCGGCTGGAGGGTAAGCATTACGCACCGCGACAGTAGTGGCGAGATGACCGAGAAGTAGGGGTTCTCGGTGGTCGCCGCGAGCAGGGTGATCGTCCGGTCCTCGACCGCCGCGAGCAGCGAGTCCTGCTGGGTCTTGCTGAACCGGTGCACCTCGTCGATGAAGAGCACGGTGGGCATCGCACCTACCCGCCGAGCGCGCCGGGCGGCCTCGATCACCGCGCGCACGTCCTTGACCCCGGCGGTGAGCGCAGACATGGCCACGAAACGGCGGTCGGTCGCCCCAGCCACCAGATGCGCGATGGTCGTCTTGCCGCTGCCTGGCGGCCCCCACAGGATCACCGACATCGGTGTCGAACCGCTCACCAGCTGGCGCAGCGGAGCACCCGGTGCCAACAGGTGCTCCTGGCCGACCAACTCGTCCAGGCTGGTCGGGCGCATCCGTACCGGCAGTGGCGAGTCCGCGTCGGGGGCGTTGAACCCATCGATACCGCTGGCTGCGCCGGGCGAGCCACCGGGGTTGCCGAGGGTGAACAGGGCGTCGGACTCCATCAGGAAGACAGTACCGGCCCGGTGTCAGGTGCCGAAAATTCGCTGAAATCGGGCCGGAGGTGGCTGGCCGGCCGACCGGGCAAGCATGGCCTGGCCGGCCGGCCTCGCTATGTGTGCTTCTCCGGTGGCTTGCTGTCCCTGTCCTGCGAGGTCAGCCCCGCCCCGGGCGGCGGCCCCGATACCAGCGACGACCGCTGCCGGCCGTACCGTGGCCGACGCCGCCCAGGTGCAGGGCGAGCAGCAGCAGCCCGATCAGGGTGAGGGTTTGCCAGTTGAACAGGTCCGGGGCACCAAGATTGCTGTTGAGCAGGTCCAACAGCAAGGTGAAGCCGAAGACGACAGCAGCGGCGATGGCAAGCATGTGGCCCTCCAGTGGGGGTATCCGGCAGGTCCATCCGGATGTACCCAACGTCACTGTCCGTCAATCTCCATGTGGGCTCCTCGACCGGTGGCCGACGCGGAGCAAGGGCGGGGTTCGGCCGGCTCGACGGCCTGCCTGCTCCGCCATGCCGGCAGATAGAGCGGCGCGGCGAGGGCGAGCACACCGGCTCCGACGAGCATGGCGATGCTGGTGGTGGTGGCCCCGGCCAGGGCGGTCAGGGTCACCCCGCCGAGCGAACCGGCCGGCTGGGCCACCATCGAGTTGAGCGACACGACGCTGGTGCGGTACGGCCCGTCGACCTGGCGATGCAACAGACCCATGTGCAGTGGGTTGGAGGCTCCATGCGTGACGTAGCAGGCGAGGTAGGCGGCGATCAGCCCGATCGGGCCGGCAATCAGCGCCATCCCGACGACGGTCGCGCCCTGGAGGATGCGCAGCAGCGCCGCCGCCGGGGCCACGCCGATCCGGCGGCTGACGAACGGGACTATGGCCGCACCCGCCGCCGAGGCCACCCAGGCCGCCGAGCCGGCTGGGCCGAGCAGGGCCGCCGCCCGGTCCGGGTCACCGACCACCTCGGCCAGCCGGACCGGCAGCAGCGACTCGAAGGTGACCATCCCGAAGCCCCAGAACAACTCCACTGCGACCAGCGCGAGCACGATCCGGGACCGACGCAGCAGACCGAAGGCACCCGCGATGGCGCTCGGCACCTGCCGTACGGAGGTACGCAACGCCGCGATGCCCTTCGCCGGCCGTACCTCGACCAGCAGCAGCATCAGCGCGATCAGCGCGGCGACCTGTAGGCCGACGGCCACCAGCACCGGCACGGTCAGAGCGCCGACCCCGCCGAGCGGGCCGAGCGCCACCAGTCCCCCACTCAGCAGCGCGCCGGCTCCGATGGCCAGGCCGAGCACCGTACCGCCGTGGCTCAGCCCGCGTTCGATGTCCGCATCCGGGTCGGCAGCGAGCGCGGCGTCGACGTACCAGGAGTCGAGCGGGCCGCTGTCCAGGGCCCGGTAGATCCCCTGAAGTATGAAGACCGCCAGGAAGAAGCCGACTGTCTGGGCAACGGAGAAGAGCGCAAGCGACGCCAGGTTGATCACCGCGGCCGCGATCAACAACGGCTTTCGGCCCAGCGCGTCGGCCAGACCGGCGGTGGGCAGTTCCAACACGAGTACGACCAGGCCCTGAACGGCGACGACCATGCCGAACTGGGCGATGGACAGTCCACGCTCCAACATGAGCAGGACCATGATCGGGATCAGCAGGCCGGTGGGCAGCCAACGCAGGCCGTGCAGGATCAGATAGCGACGGTGGACCTGACGTACGGTGAGCGCCGCCATCAGTCCTCCACCTGCCCGTCTGCCGTCGCGTCTTCGGCCTTCCCCGGCCCACGATCGGGTGCTCCGGCCTTCCCCGGCTCCCGGCCGGGCGTTCCGGACTCTTCCGAGCCACGGTCGGGCGTTTCGAGCTTCCCGGGCGCTCCGGGCTTCCCCAGCGTCACGCGCGGGAAGCTGGCAAAGAAGACCGCCACCTCCTCGGTCGGCTGGTCATCGGTGGAGCGGGCCGCCTCGTTGTGGTAGCGCACGATCACCTCGGCCAACTCGTCGTTGAGCGCCCGCAGGCGTTCGGCAGTGAGCCGAAGGCTGTAGTCGTTCTGCGAAGCCGCGTCCTGCCACTCCCGGGGCATCTGGTGCTGCGCTGACCGCCACTTGGCCGCCTCTTCGGCGAAGGCGGTCACCTGGTATTCGGCGAGCCAGTCCAGTGCGGCCTGGTCGTCCGGATGGTCGGTGAGCCACCAACCGTGGTTGGCATGCGCCGCCCGCCAGAAGCGCTGCCGACCAGCGCCCCGGCCCGGCTCCTCGACCACCAACCCGACCTCGGCGAGTTGGCGCAGGTGATAACTCGTCGCGCCGGTGTTGGTGTCGAGCACCTGGGCCAGTCCGGTGGCGGTGGCGGGCCCGTCGAGGCGCAGTGCGCTCAACAGCCGGGAGCGCAGCGGGTGGGCGAGGACGCGGAGTTGTCGACTGTCGAGCCAGACCTCGGGCTGACGGTCACCAGCCGGTCGAGTAGACGTTGCCATGGATGCACAATAACTGTGCATAGAATCTGTGCACAAGTTTTATGCATGACCGTGGGCCGATGATCCATGTGATCGTGCGCGATACGCTCCTGCGGTGTCCGATCCAGCACCATGGCTCGCCGCTGCCCCTCTGGTGACGCCACGCCTACGGCCACCCGAACGGTCAGGGTCGGGACAGAAACTCGCTGACCGCCTTTAATCGGGTGGTCAGCAGCGCGGTAGCCCGACCACAGTCGAGCCGTACCTGAGGCGGGCGCACAAGACCCGACTCGGCGATGGTGGTGGTCCGCATCCGGGCCGGGTCGAGACCATGGGCGCGGGCCACCAGCAGCCCGAACTCCACCCGGCTGACCGCCTCCGGGCCAGCCACGTTGATCAGCCCCACATGGTCGGACTCGACCAACTCGAGCACCGCCGTTGCCAGGTCGTCGACCGAAATCGGGCAGCGGATCTCGTCGGCGAAGAGGGCGACGCCGTTTCGCTGGGCAATCGCATCGAGGCAGAGTTGCACCTGCAGGCTCGCCGCATCACCAACGATCACCGAGGTACGCACCAGCGCGGCGCTCGGATCGACAAGTCGTACGGCGGTCTCGGCGGCCGCCTTCGCCGCCCCGTACGGGAAGACCGGGGCGGGTGGCTCGTCGTCGAGGTAGGCAGTGGAGCGTCCCCCGTGTACGGCGTCACTGGACAGGTGCACCAGCCGGGCACCCGCCTCGGCGGCGGCGAGCGCCACGTGGGCGGCTCCGTCCGCGGTGACCGCCCAACTGGCGTACTCGGAGGCGCAGTTGACGACGGCCCGGGGCCGCAGGGTGCCGATCAGCGCGCCCACGGCAGCCCGATCCCGTACCTCCAACGGCCGCCAGTCCACACCCTCGACCGCACCCGGTGCCCGGTGGTACGTCCCGACCACCCGCTGTCCCGCCGCAAGCGCCCGGCGACACACCTCACCCCCGAGGTGTCCACTCGCCCCGACCACCAGCAGCGTCACCGGCCCCTACCTCTCAGACCGTGTTGATCAAGAGATTTACGTCAGGTGGACACGTGCCGCGTGACGCAAATCTCTTGATCAACGGGGAAAGACGGGGCGAGTGGGTCAGGAGGGTTCGACCGGGGCGGAGACGCCGGCGGTGCCGGTGTGCACCGGCGGTACGGGCGGCTTGGGCTTGGCGTCGACACCGGCCTCCGTACGCTGCTGCGCGGTGATCGGCGTCGGCGCACTGGTCAACGGATCGAACCCGCCCCGGGTCTTCGGGAAGGCGATGACCTCGCGAATCGAGTCCGCCCCGGCCAGCAGCATGCAGGTCCGGTCCCAGCCGAAGGCGATGCCGCCGTGCGGCGGCGGGCCGTACTTGAACGCCTCCAACAGGAAGCCAAACTTGTCGTTCGCCTCGTCCGGGGTGATGCCCAGCAGCTCGAAGACGCGACGCTGCACATCGGCCCGGTGGATACGAATCGAACCGCCGCCGATCTCGTTGCCGTTGCAGACGATGTCGTACGCGTAGGCCAGCGCCTCGTCCGGCGCGGACTCGAAGCGGTCCAGCCAGTCGGCGTTCGGCGAGGTGAACGGGTGGTGCACGGCGGTCCAGCCACCCGCTCCGCCGGCTCCCTGGTCGGAGACCGGCTCGAACATCGGCGCGTCGACCACCCAGCAGAACGCCCAGGCGCTCTCGTCGATCAGCCCGGCCCGCTTGGCGATCTCGATCCGGGCCGCGCCGAGCAGTTCCTGCGCTTCGCGACGATTGGTGCTGGCGGCGAAGAAGACCGCGTCACCCGGCTTGGCCCCGACCGCGTCGGCCAGCCCGGCCAGGTGTGCCTCGGACAGGTTCTTGGCCACCGGGCCACGAGCCTCGCCGCTCTCGGCGTCCAGCACCACGTAGGCCAGGCCCCGGGCACCGCGCGCCTTGGCCCAGTCCTGCCAGCCGTCGAGTTCCTTACGCGTCTGCGAAGCGCCGCCCGGCATCACCACCGCACCGACGTAGCCGCCCGCGTCGATCGCCCCGGCGAAGACCCGGAACTCGGTGCCGCGCAGGTAGTCGGTCAGCTCGGTCAGCTCGACGCCGTAGCGCAGGTCGGGCTTGTCGGAGCCGTACCGGTCCATCGCGTCGTGCCAGGTGATCCGGGGAATCGGCAGGCTGATCTCGTGCCCGGCCAGCTCCTTCCAGAGCGTGCCGACGATCGCCTCGCCCAGCTCGATCACGTCGTCCTGGGTGACGAAGGACATCTCAATGTCGAGCTGGGTGAACTCCGGCTGCCGGTCGGCCCGGAAGTCCTCGTCCCGGTAGCACCGGGCGATCTGGTAGTAGCGCTCCATGCCGCTGACCATCAGCAGCTGCTTGAACAGCTGCGGGGACTGCGGCAGGGCGTACCAGGTGCCGGGCTGGAGGCGTACCGGCACCAGGAAGTCCCGCGCGCCCTCCGGGGTGGAGCGGGTCAGCGTCGGCGTCTCGATCTCCAGGAAGTCCCGGTCGTGCAGCACGTTGCGGACCAGCTGGCTGGCCTTGGAGCGCAGCCGCAGGGCGGCGGCCGGGCCGCTGCGCCGCAGGTCGAGGTAGCGGTACTTGAGGCGTACGTCGTCGCCGGCCTCGATCTGGTCGTCCACCGGCAGTGGCAGCGGCGCCGCCTCGGAGAGGATCTCCAGTACGGTGGCGGTCACCTCGATCTCACCGGTGGCCAGCTCCGGGTTCTCGTTGCCCTCGGGCCGGCGGGTCACCTCACCGGTCACCCGGACACAGAACTCGTTGCGCAGGGCGTGCGCGGACTCCATCTCCTCGCGGAACACCACCTGGACCACGCCGGAGGCATCGCGCAGGTCAACGAAGATCACGCCGCCGTGGTCGCGTCGGCGTGCCACCCAGCCGGCGAGCGTCACCGTCGTGCCGGCGTCCGTTGCGCGCAGGCTGCCGGCGTCATGGGTACGGATCACGGAAAGCGTCTCCTCACGGGTACCGAGCGTCCGGATGGCCCGCGTTGGTCGCGGTCCCACCGGAGTACGAGTGCTGCCCCGCATTCTGTCAGGGTGGTCCGGCGTTCGGTCAGGACGGGCCGGACAGCCGGCATCCCGCACCGGTCAAAGCACCGTTCTGGAACGTGCCGGGTTCCCGGATTTCGAACCACCCGACTCTTAGGTGACCATACGGTTACCGCGTGCGACCTCCGCCATGGTGGACGTTACCGTCGGCTGCCGCCGCACCGGTGCTGCTCTTCGCCGGCTGGACCGTGGCAGGTGAACGGCAGCCCGACGGCTACAACGGGGTCAACGACACGATCAGCGAACTCGCCGCGAACGGTGCCGCCGACCGCTGGATCATGAACGTCACCCTGCTGGCCGTCGGCCTCTGCTATGTGGTGACCGCCGCCGGCCTGCGCCCGGTGCCGGTGACCGGCCGGGCCATCCTGGCCATCGGCGGGATCGCCACCATGCTGGTCACCCTGTTTCCGCAACCCGAGGCGGGCCCCTCCGATGCCCACGGGGTCACCGCCTCGATCGCCTGCCTCTCGGTCGCGATCTGGCCGGCCGGGGCCGTACTGGTGGGGCGCCCGACCGGGGTACCCGTGAGCAGCCTGGTCTGGGCGCTGCGACCACCGGTGGCGCTGGCGGTCACCGGGTTCCTGCTCGTACTGGTGGGTTGGTTCGCGCTCGAACTTCAGTCCCGTGGTTCATGGATTGGTCTGTCCGAACGGATAGCCGCCGGCACTCAGGCGTGCTGGCCAACGGTCGTGGTGTTGGCGACCCGCCGCGTGGCACGTCGTTCGACCGCCGTCGCCGACGTGCGATAGCCAGCGCCCAAGCGCGCCAGTCGGCATCCGAACGCTCGCCAGTCAGCGTCCGAACGCGCACCAGCCAACACGTCGAAACCAGCAGGGCCTTCGTGTACGCGTAAGGACCATTCGCGTACGGGGCGAGGATTATTCGCGCACACGAGATCGAATACAACCGATTGAATGCTAATTCTCCCCACCCTCGACAGCAGCCGACCAGCGGTTGTAACAAGTGATTGACGTCTATACGATCCCGGCCACCGGAGCTCCGCTCCCCCGGTCCTACCGCGATCCGGAGGCCACCATGCCGCTCGCTCGACGCAGCCGTCTCCTCCCCATCCTCCTCTCCGCCGTCACCGCAGCCGCCGCACTGGCCGCCGCCCCCGCCAGCGCCTCCCCGGCAGCTGGCCCGGCAGCCGCAGATCCAGGTCCCCCGCCCAGTTCGATGGCGAGCCTGGGCGACTCGATCACCCGGGGCTTCAACGCCTGCGGCTGGTACGTCGACTGCACCTCCCGCTCGTTCAGCACCGGCGACGACTCCTCGGTCAACGGCCACTACCCGCGCATCCGGGCGGTCAATTCCGCCATCAACGGCCGCAACCACAACGACGCGAAGTCCGGCGCGAAGTCCGCCGACATGGCTGGCCAGGCGAGCACCGCGGTCTCCCAGGGCGTCGGGTACGTCACCATGCTGATCGGCGCGAACGATGCCTGCACCAGTTCCGAGTCGAGCATGACGTCGGTGACCACGTACCGGGCCAACATCGACGCGGCGCTCAACCAACTGAAGTCGGGCCTGCCGAACGCCAAGGTCTACCTGATCAGCATTCCGGACGTACACCGGCTGTGGTTCGTCGGCAAGGACAGCTCGAGCGCCCGAAACACCTGGTCGTTGTTTGGCATCTGCCAGTCGCTGCTGGCCAACCCGACCTCCACCGCTCAGGCTGACGTCGACCGTCGCGCCCGGGTACGTCAGCGGGTCGCCGACTTCAACACCCAGCTCGCCCAGGCGTGTGCGGCATACGGCGCCAACTGCAAGTTCGACGGCAACGCGGTGTTCAACTACCCATTCACCCTCGGGCAGCTCTCCGGCTGGGACTACTTCCACCCCAACGCGAGCGGCCAGCGGGTGCTCGCCGATGTGTCGTACGCCGCCGGCTTCGGCTGGTAGCCCCCCACCCGGACACGGAAACTGACACCCGATCCAGATAACACCTGCTCAACAGCTATACGTGAGGCGTATACACGCGGTGTATACGCCTCGCGTATAGTCCTTCGACATGTCAGTCGGACACACCTTCCTCGGGCTCCTGGAAGCCCAACCCCGACACGGCTACGACCTCAAGCGCGAATATGACGAACGGTTCGCGCACAGCCGCCCACTGCACTACGGCCAGGTCTACTCGACCCTGGCTCGGCTACTGAAGCAGGGACTCGTCGAGGTCGACGGGGTCGAGCCCGGCGGCGGGCCGGAACGCAAGCGCTACACCATCACCGCCGCCGGCATCACCGACGTGCAACGCTGGCTGTCCCAGCCGGAGAAGCCGGACGCCTACCTGCAGAGCACCCTCTACACCAAGGTGCTACTCGCCCTGCTGACCGGCCGAGGTGCCGTCGAACTCCTGGACACCCAGCGCGCCGAACACCTGCGTCTCATGCGCGAACTCACCCGCCGCAAGGCCGGCGGTGACCTCGCCGACCAGCTCATCTGCGACCACGCGCTGTTCCACCTGGAAGCCGACCTGCGGTGGCTGGAACTGACCACCGCACGGCTCGACCAACTCGCTGCGACGGTCCGCGGATGAACACCTCACCCCCACCGGAGTACGACGTGCCCACCACCACCCCGCTGCTCGCCGCGACCGACCTGCACAAGGCGTACGGGTCCACACCCGCCCTGGCCGGCGCGTCGGTACACATCGCGGCCGGCGAGATCGTCGCCATCATGGGCCCGTCCGGCTCGGGCAAGTCCACCCTGCTGCACTGCCTCGCCGGCATCGTTCGGCCCGACTCGGGCCAAGTGCACTACCGGGGCCAGGAGTTGTCGGCAATGTCCGACCGGGAACGCAGCGCGCTGCGTCGGGGCGAATTCGGGTTCGTCTTCCAGTTCGGCCAACTCGTACCGGAACTGACGTGCCTGGAGAACGTCGCCCTGCCGCTGCGGCTCGACGGCGTCAAGCGCAAGGAGGCCGAACGGCGGGCCCTCGACTGGCTCGACCGGCTGGAGGTCACCGACGTGGCCGCCAAACGGCCCGGTGAAGCCTCCGGTGGGCAGGGCCAACGCGTCGCGGTCGCCCGGGCACTGGTCACCGAACCCCGAGTGGTCTTCGCCGACGAACCCACCGGCGCGCTCGACTCGCTCAACGGCGAGCGGGTGATGCAACTGCTCACCCAGGCCGCCCGACAGACCGGTGCCGCCGTGGCCCTGGTCACCCACGAAGCACGAGTGGCGGCGTACTCCGATCGGGAGATCGTGGTCCGCGACGGCCTCGCCCGGGACACCACGCTGGTGGCACCGTGACCCGCGCAAACGACCCGACGTACCGGCAACCGGGCGTAGTTCGTTGGACCCGGGAGCTGCTGCTCGGGGCCCGGATGGCCGCCGCCGGAGGTCGCGACGGCCTGCTCCGCACCGGGATGGCCGCCGTCGGAGTCGGCTTGGGTGTCGCGTTGCTGCTGCTGGCGGCCTCCCTCTCGACCATGATGGACGGCCGCTCCGACCGGGCCGCCGCGCGTAACGACCTGCATTTCAGTGCGGAGCAACCATCGGCCTCAGCGGCCACACTCCTGATCGCCGAGGCCGGCACCCACTACCGGGGCAGGTCCATCCGGGGTCGGATCCTGCAGCCAGAAGGCCCGCAGGCCCCCATCCCGCCCGGCATCACCCGACTGCCCGGTCCGGACGAGTTGCTCGTCTCCCCCGAGCTGGCCGAGCTACTGACCTCCCCCGAGGGAACATTGCTGCGCCCTCGACTGCCGCAGCCCGTCGTCGGCATCATCGACGACGCCGGACTGAGCGAGCCCAACGAGTACACGTTCTATCTCGGCAGTGACCAGCTCAGTCACGGTGGTGCGGTAATCCGGATCGACCGGTTCGGCGAATTCGACGCGGGCCCGGACGAGGGCCTGGACCCGGTGCTCCTCCTGCTGGTAGTGATCGCGTTCGTCGTACTGCTGCTGCCGGTCGCGGTCTTCATCGCCACCGCGATCCGCTTCGGCGGGGCGCAACGCGACCGTCGGTTGGCCGCCCTTCGCCTGGTCGGCGCGGACAGCGGGATGGCCCGGCGGATGGCAGCGGGCGAGGCGCTGTTCCTGTCCGCGCTGGGACTGGCCGCCGGGGTCGCCTTCTTCCTCGTCGGCCGGCAGTTCATCGAGCTGATCACCCTGCAGGGGCTCAGCGTCTTCACCGAGTACGTCCGGCCGGACCCCGTTCTGGCCACGTTGATCCTGCTCGCCGTACCGGCGGCGTCGGTCGGGGTCACCCTGCTGGCGTTGCGTCGGATCGTCATCGAGCCACTGGGAGTGGTCCGCAAGTCCGGCGGGGTCACCCGTCGGCTCTGGTGGCGGCTGCTCCTGCCGGTCGTCGGCGCCGGGCTGCTCATTCCGCTGCTACGCGGAGTCGGTCAGACCGGGGGCACGTTCAATCAGACCCAGGTCGTCGTCGGCGTCCTACTGCTGCTGGTCGGCGTGACCGCGCTGCTGCCGTGGCTGGTGGAGAAGGTGGTACACCGGCTACCCCGCAGCGGTGACCTGTCCTGGCAGTTGGCGGTGCGCCGGCTGCAACTCGACAGCGGCACCTCGGCCCGAATGGTCAACGGAATCGCCGTGGCGGTCGCCGGCGGCATCGCACTACAGATGCTGTTCGCCGGGATCGCGGACAACTACACCCGGTACACCGGGCAGGACGTCACCCGCGCCCAGGCCATGGTCCACCTGGATGGTGCCGACCAGGACACGGCCCGGACGACCACCCAGCGGTTCACCGCGCTTTCCGGCGTCACGCCCGTCGCCAGCCTCGCGCACACCACCCTCCGGACCGCCGGCTCCACGCCCGAGCCTGATCAGGACCAACCGACCAGCATTCTGTTCATCGGCGACTGCCTGTCCCTGGCCGAGTTGGTCACGTGGGACCGCTGCACCGACGGCGACGTGTTCGTCGTACCGCCGGAACAGCCGGAAGTCACCGGCGAGCCGATTCCACCGGCTCCCGGACAGCCGATCGAGATTCTCAGCTCGCGCGACTCGACGTACCGGAGTTGGACGGTGCCAGCCGACGCGCGGACGGCCATCCCCCGGCCGGACCCGGTGGGACGGTTGCACTCCGGGATCCTGGCCACCCCCGGCGCGGTCGAGGCGGCCCGGCTGTCGAAGCTGGACCTGACGGTCTACCTACGCCTTGACCCGGCCGCTCCAGACGCCATCGAACTGGTCCGCAACGCCGCAGCTGGCATCAGCCCGCTGGCCCGCGTCAGCATTTTCCAGGAGAGCGAAGCGACCAACCGATTCGCCAGCATCCAACGCGGGTTGTACGTCGGCGTGGTGGCGACCCTGTCGCTGCTGGCGCTGAGTCTGCTGGTCGGCACCCTGGAGCACCTACGGGAACGGCGTCGACTGCTGGCGGTGCTGGTTGCCTTCGGCACCAAGCGCAGCACGTTGAGCTGGTCGGTGCTCTGGCAAGCGGCCATCCCGGTCCTGCTCGGACTGCTGCTGGCGGTCGTCATCGGCACCGCACTCGGTGCGGTCCTGCTGGAGATGACCAGCGAGCGGGTACGCCTCGACTGGCCGAGCATCCTCGGCATGTCCGGTCTCGCGCTGTCGGTCGTACTGCTGGTGACCGGGCTCAGCCTGCCGGCGCTGTGGCGGCTGCTGAAGCCGGACGGCCTCCGCACCGAATAGATGTTAGGAAGGGCCCCTTCCTATCGCTTTTTGCATAGGAACTGCAGTTTCGGAGTTTTGTAGATCAACTGTGGGGGTGCGCGACGCGCGGGGTCGCGGGTGGTGGCCTTCGCGGTAGATAGACGGAAGCATCAGCGGTGCCTAAAACGCCCTGTGTGGGGAGTTATCCGCTGATGCTTCCGTCTGTAACCCTACCGCCGTCGCTGGCATCGCTGGTGCAGCCGCTACGTTCATGTTTCACCGCGCCGTCGTTCGTGACGTTCTGCGCGTTGCTGGTGGGGCACGTCGCGGCGGTGCACCGGCGCACGGTGTGTGGGATGTGGATCGCCGCCGGGTTGTCACGTCTGGCCCATCACGGGCGGGCGCACTGGTTCTTCGCCCGGGCCCGGTGGTGCCCGGACACACTCGGTCTGACCCTTGCGACGCTGATCGTGGACATGTTCCTACCAGCGGACGCGGCGGTCGAGGTTGTTGTCGATGACACCCTGTTTCGCCGGTACGGGCGCAAGGTCCATGCCGCCGGGTGGCAACACGACGGGGCCGCGCAGGGGACCCGCAAGTTCGGCTACGGCAACTGCTGGGTGATCGTCGGGATCGTGCTGCGGCTGCCGGTACCGGCACGGCCGGTGTGCCTGCCGGTGCTGTTTCGACTGTGGCGGCCTAAACAGCACGTGTCGAAGGTCGACCACGCCGCCGCGTTGGTCACCATGCTGGCCGGGACACTCGGACGCCGGTTGCACGTGACCGGTGACGCGGCCTACCACGGACCCGCGTGCAAGACGCTACCCCCCGATGTGACCTGGACCTGCCGGCTACAACGCAACGCTGTCCTCCAGGACATCGCCGGACCACGGCGCGCCGGCCAGCGCGGCCGACCACGACTCAAGGGCCCCCGCCTGGGCACCCCTGCCGACCTAGCCGAAACCCTCACCTGGAAGAACGTGACCATCGAACGCTACGGCCAGCGTGACACCATCGGCATCACCACACGCACCTGCCTGTGGTACGGGGCGTTCGGCACCCGCCAGGTCCGCATCATCCTCGTACGCGAACCCGCAACCACCGGTTATGACCTGGCCCTGGTCACCACCGACCTACACACCCCACCCGCCCAGGTCGTGGCCCGCTACGCCGCCCGCTGGTCCATCGAAACCACGATCGCCAACGCCAAACAACTCCTCGGAGTCGGCCAAGCCCGCAACCGCGTCCCACGAGCGGTCGAACGCACCGTCCCGTTCGGGCTGATCACCCTCAGCATCGTCACCGTCTGGTACACCCGCCACGGCTACCACTCACAAGACATCAACGACCGTGCCGCACTGTCACCCTGGTACACCACCAAAACCGAACCAGCGTTCGAGGACATGCTCACCAAGCTCCGCCGAACCCTGATCGCCGCCCGATTTTCTCCAACCCACCCAGCCCAGCCCACACCCGAAGAAATCCAAGAAGTCCAACGAGCGTGGGCCGCAGCCGCCGCATAACTACAAAACTTCAGATAGGAAGGGGCCCTTCCTAACGCCTCAGCGTTGGGCAAGCTATGCCTCAGCGCTTGGCGAGCCGAGCCAGCCGAGCGTCCCGCTTCTCCTCGAAGCGGGTGGCGGCCCGGTCCAGCTCCTCCAGCTCGCGGCCCAGCTGCTCCTGGGCGGCCTCGCCGTCGGCGTCCAGCCCGGACACGTTGAAGACGTCCCACTGGCGCAGCACCGGCGCGAGCACCTCGTCCCGGTGCTGCCGCAGGTCGTAGATGCCAGCCAGGGCGATCGCCACCGACTTGCGGGCGAACCCCTCGATCCCGTTGCCGGGCATCTGGAAGTCGGCGACCACGTCGGCCACCGCCCGCATCGCCTGGCTGGGGGCCACCTCGAACGCGGCGGCGAGCAGGTTGCGGTAGAAGACCATGTGCAGGTTCTCGTCGGCCGCCACCCGGGCCAGCAGCCGCTCACAGACCGGGTCGCCGGTGGCCTTGCCGGTGTTGCGGTGCGAGATCCGGGTGGCCAGCTCCTGGAACGACACGTACGCGATGGAGTGCAGCATCTCGCTGTCGTGGGCGTTGCTGTACCCGGTCGACATGTGCACCATCCGGGCCCGTTCCAGCGCCACCGGGTCGACCGCCCGGGTGACGGTCAGGTAGTCGCGGATGGCGATCCCGTGCCGCCCCTCCTCCGCCGTCCAGCGGTGCACCCAGGTCCCCCAGGCACCGTCCCGACCGAACAGGGTCGCGATCTGGTGGTGGTACGACGGCAGGTTGTCCTCAGTGAGCAGGTTGACCACGAGCGCCGTACGGGCCACGTCGGACAGTTTCGAGTCCTCGGGTGTCCAGGCCTCCCCGTCGAGCAGGCCGTCGAAGGTCCGCCCCTCACTCCACGGCACGTACTCGTGGGGGAACCACTCCTTGGCGAGCCCGAGGTGCCGGTCGAGGTTGCTCGCGACGACGGGTTCGAGCTCGGTAAGCAGGGCGGTTTGACTCAGCGGGGCGGTGCGAGCGGTCACGGCGTCTCCCTACGGTGGCGTAACTTACGCCACCGTAGGTTAAGAACGCGCGAAACGCCAATGGATCTCACCCAAGGGCGGGTCGCAGGTCCGCCGTCGGTGGGCTCCACACCTCGGGTACGGCCGGCACCTGGTCACCCGAGCGGATGTCCTTGACCTCGTCGGCTGCCCCGTCGACCCCAGGGAACCAGACGTACGGAATGCCGCGCCGCTCGGCGTACCGGATCTGCTTGCCGAACTTCGCGGCGGACGGGGACACCTCGGTCGGAATGCCCCGGCGGCGCAGCGCGTCAGCGATCCGGTTGCTCGCCGGCCGCTGCTCCTCGGCCCCGAGCGCGACCAGCACGCAGGTCGGCACGCTCCGGGAGATGGTCAACGCCCCGGCCCCGAAGAGCAGACCGAGCAGCCGGGACACCCCGATCGAGATGCCCACACCGGGAAACCGGGTGCTGCCGGAGGTGGCCAGGTTGTCGTAGCGGCCGCCGGAGCAGATCGAGCCGAACCGCTCGTAGCCACGCAGCTGGGTCTCGTAGACCGTACCGGTGTAGTAGTCGAGCCCTCGGGCGATGCGCAGGTCGGCCACGCAGAGCCCCGGCGAGTGCGCGGCGGCCGTCTCCACCACCGCGACCAGCTCGGCCAGGCCCTCGTCCAACAGCGGATCCGATACGCCCAGACTCTGCACCGCCTCGGCGAACGAGGCGTCCGGCGCGGAGATCTCGGCCAGCGCCAGGCACGCCTTGGCCTGTGCCGGGCTGGCCCCGGCGGTGTCCACCAGCAGCGTCGCCACCCGGTCGGGACCGATCTTGTCGAGCTTGTCCACCGCCCGCAACGCCGCCTCCGGGTCGGTCAGCCCGATCCCCCGGTAGAACCCCTCGCAGACCTTGCGGTTGTTGACCTGGATCAGGATCGGCGACTGGCCGGCGGACTGGCCCAGCGGCAGCCCGCTGAGCGCGTCTCCGATCACCAGCGGCAACTCCGCCTCGTAGTGCGCGGGCAGCGTGTCCCGGTCGACGATGTCGATGTCGGCCTGGAGGAACTCGCGATAGCGCCCTTCCTGCGGCCGTTCCCCGCGCCACACCTTCTGGATCTGGTAGCGCCGGAACGGGAACTGCAACCGGCCGGCGTTCTCCAGCACGTACCGGGCGAACGGCACGGTCAGGTCGAAGTGCAGACCGAGGGCGTCGTCGGCGGTCGGCTCGGCGGGATCCTCGTGCAACCGCCGCACCACGTAGACCTCCTTGGAGGTCTCCCCCTTGCGCAGCAGCTGGTCCAGTGGCTCCACCGCCCGGGTCTCCAGCGGGGCGAAGCCGTACAACTCAAAGGTGTTACGGATGTGGTTCAGGACGTACTGCTCGATCATCCGCTGCGGTGGCAGCCACTCGGGAAATCCGGAGATCGGCGTGGGCTTGCTCATCATGCTCCTTGACTTCCGCGCGCCGTCTCAAGCTGCGCGGTGGGGTTACCAGCCTCGGGTGGGACCGGCCGGGCGCGCGCCGTCGCGGTCAGCGACCTCCCGCAGGTACGGGTTACTCGCGCGCTCGCGGCCGATGGTGGTCGCGGGTCCGTGGCCGGGCAGCACGACGGTGTCGTCGGCGAGCGGGAGGATCTTGTCCCGCAGGCTGGTCAACATCGCCGGCATGCTGCCGCCCGGCAGGTCGGTGCGGCCGATCGAACCGGCGAACAGGACGTCCCCGGAGAGGCAGAGCTGGTCCGCCTCGAACGGAGAGCCGGCCGCCGGCAGTCGGAAGAGCACCGACCCGCCGGTATGGCCGGGAGCATGGTCGACAGTGATCTCCAGCCCGGCCAGGGTGATCGTGGTGCCGTCGGTCAGCTCGGCCACATCCTCCGGCTCGGTGTACGGCAACCGGCCGCCGAACATCTGGCTCAGGTCCGTCGACAGCGCCTTGGTCGGATCGGCGAGCAGTTCCCGGTCGGCCGGATGGATGTAGGCGGTGATGCCCTTCGCACCGCAGACCGGGGTCACCGAGAAGGTGTGGTCGAGGTGCCCGTGGGTGAGTAGGACGGCGGCCGGCTGGAGTCGATGCTCAGCGAGTACGGCGTCGAGTTGGTCCAGGACCCCCATACCGGGGTCGACCACGACGCACTGCTCGCCAGCAGCGGGGGCGACCACATAACAATTGGTGCCCAGGAAGTCAGCGGGAAAACCGGCGATGAACACGTCGGATATCCTCCCGTCCACGGTTGTCGTCCTGGAAAGACTATCCGTCGCTCCATCCTGCTTTTCGCGGGCACACACCACTCCCGTTGGTATCAGTGGCAACAATGATGCTGTCCGATCACCACTGCGGTCGACCTCGTACACCACTTTCTCAGCAGATAGCCGTACACTCTGGCGGGCGTGTGGCGTGGCGCACTTGACGCCCGACAACGGCAGCCTGCCGTCCGCCACGGGATCCGGGTCAGAGGAAAGGGGAGCGCGGGTGGCTTCCAGCAGGGACCGGCAGCGAAAACTGGCGCGGGCAAAGCTCGATCGACAGATGGCCCGTCGGGCGGCTGCCGCCCGACGGAAGCGCCAGATCCAGGCCGGTATCGGCGCGGCAGTGGCACTGGCACTGGTCGTACTCGGCTCGGTCTGGGCGCTCGGCGGATTCGACCGCGAGCCCACCCCGACTGCCAAGGAGATCTGCGCCTGGACTCCTCAGGACTCGTCCGGTAACAGCAATCTCAAAGAGGTGGGCCAGCCGGCCACGACGGGACTGCCTACCGCCGGCACCCGCCCGATGACCATCACCACCAACCAGGGCGCTCCGATCACCGTCGCCCTCGACCTGGGCAACGCGCCGTGCGCGGGGGCGAGCTTCGCCCACCTGGCGAGCAACTCGTTCTTCGACAACACCAAGTGCCACGAGATCACTGACGAGGGGGCGCTGCGCTGCGGCGACCCGAGCGGCACCGGGCAGGGCGGCCCGACGTACTCCTTCCTCAGTGAGAACATCCCCTCGGCTCCGGCGGCAAGCCCGGCACCGGGCCAGCCGGCGGTCTACCCGGCGGGCACGGTGGCGCTGACCAGCAATGCCCCCGGGGCCAACGGCAGCCAGTTCCTGATCTTCTTCAAGGACTTCAGCCCGGCGCAGCCCGGCTACCCGATTGTCGGCAAGGTCACCGCTGGACTGGACGTGGTCCAGAAGATCGGTGCCCTGGAAACCGTGGACAATGGTTCTGGCTCGAAGGTGACGCCGAAAACGGACGTGGTGGTGCAGAGCCTCACTGTTGGCGAGGTCGACCCCACCGGCACGCCCGCCGAGCCGAGCACGAGCGCCGTACCGTCGGCCACCGCCACCGCCAGCCCGACCGCAGCCGCGAAGTCCTGACCGGCCCGGCCACGGACAGACCGCAGACTAGATACGCACCGCCCAGACAGCCCAGGAGGAGCCACCGTGACGTCCACCAGAGAGCGGCAGCGCGCTGCGGCGCGGGCACGACTCGAAAAGGAGATGGCCGAGCGTGCCGCCCAGGCCCGCAAGCGCCGTCGGCTACAGGCCGGTATCGGCGCGGGTGCAGCCCTGGTGCTGGTCGCGGCCGGCACGGTGTGGTTGGTGACCAGCCTCGTTGGCGACGACAAGGACCAGGGGACGACCCAGGCCGCCGGAATGGCGCAGTGCAGCTGGGTCGAGGCGGCACCGGAGGAGCGCAGCCCGCAGACCAAGGACGTCGGGCTACCGCCGACCGAGGCTAAGAACACCGGTAGCCAGGTGATGACGTTCGACACCAATCTCGGCCCGATCGTCGCGCAGCTGGATCTGGCGGCCGTCCCGTGCACCGCCGCCAGCTTCACCCACCTCGCTGAGAAGAAGTTCTTCGACAACACCAAGTGCCACCGACTGGTCACCGAGGGCCTGCAGGTGCTCCAGTGCGGTGATCCGAGCGCCACCGGTGCCGGTTACCGCGAGACCGACGGTATGGGCGGCCCGACGTACCGGTTCGCCGAGGAGAACCTCCCGACCGACAAGCGCCCGGCCTACCCGGAGGGCGTGATCGCGATGGCCAAGTCCCAGCAGCCGGGCAGCACCGGCAGCCAGTTCTTCATCGTCTACGGCGACTCGGAGCTGGACCCGGACTACACGGTGCTGGGCACCGTCACCAGTGGCATGGACATCGTCAAGCAGGTCGCCGCGGCGGGGCACGACAACGCCTTCGGCCAATCGGCCGGCGGTGGCCACCCCAAGAAGGAAGTTCTGATCAAGAGCCTGGCGATGAGCGCCCCGCAGGGCTGATCCTCCGCCAGACATCACGAAGCGGGGGGGTTGGTGGTGGGGGGTCTTGAGCAGCCCGGGTGGGGTGTTTAAAACGAGAAGGGGGGTGGG
>NZ_JBSFTE010000021.1:0-114032 GCF_053590565.1 Micromonospora sp. NPDC003197
TTGACGGGCTGTGGTGGTTGGCCGTTTTCGCCTGCGAGTACGCCGTGGGTTGGTTCGCCGTTGGCGTTGAAGCGGTCGAAGACGGTGCCGTCGGGCAACTGTTGGCGTATGACGTTGCCATCGCTGTTGTAGGTGACGGTGGTGCCGTCGGTGTAGTGCCAGGTGCTGCCGTTGTCGTTGTAGCTGATGTTGACGGCCTGGCTGTTCTCGCCTGCGAGTACGCCGTGGGTTGGTTCGCCGTTGGCGTTGAAGCGGTCGAAGACGGTGCCGTCCGGCAGCTCCTGGCGTATGACGTTGCCATCGCTGTTGTAGACGATGGTGGTGCCGTCGGAGAGCGTCTGGGTAGTGCCGTCGGTCGGCACATCGGCCTCCTCGCTAGGCGGACGGATGCCCGTCGAGGCTAGGAGCGGGTTTGGGAACGGGCGCAATACCTCCTTCGGGGACGTGCCGTGGACATCCGCCGGGTGATCCGTGAACCGGCCTGTGCCCGGACCCGTCTTAGGGCCAAGTTCCCGCATGTGCGGGAGGCCGTATGGAGGAGCCGTGTACCAAGTAGCGATCGTCGCGGACCACCCGGTATCACGCGCCGGAATGGAGAAGTTGGCGTCCGACGATGCCAGGATGCGGGTCGTGACGGCCGTCGCGACGGTCGAGGAGCTGTACCAGCGCGCGGACTCTTACGACGTGGTTGTGCTAGATCTCCCGCAACTGTCGGCTGCCGCGCTCGACGCGGTGGCCAAGGTGGCGACCGTCGGGCCTCCGCTGGTCAGCTCTTTGTGGGAAGGCTCGCCGACGCTGCTCGCCACCATCCGAACCGGTGCCCGGGGCTGCATCAGCCGGTTCGCCGAGCAGCGTGACGTCCGCGAGGCGATGCGCGTCATCGCCCATGGTGGCTTCTACATCTGCCCGCGCATGGTTGGCCAGTTCCAGGTGGAGCTGGCCGGGCATACCGAGGAGGAGCAGAGTGGCCTGGCGCCGCGGGAGATCGAGACGCTGCGCTGGATCGCGTCGGGACTGACGCACGCGCAGATCGCCACCCGGATGGGCCTGTCACAGGCGACAGTCAACACGTACGCGAAGCGGATCCGCGCGAAGCTGAACGTCAGCAACAAGGCCGACTTGACCCGTATGGCGATTGAGTTGGGACACGTCGCGCAGAAGCGGCGCATCAATCCGGCAGCGTAGCGACGCTGGTCCGCCGGAGCCGGGTGCCGCGCCCACCCGTGCATCCGGCAACTGTCAGAACAACGTGCGGCCGACCATGACGAGGTGGCTGAAGACACCGAACACGCCCATCGTGAGCGGGGCGATGGCGATGCCGGCAACCATGCCGATCCCATCGGCGCGGCTGCGCTTGCGGGGCCGGATGAGCCCCCCTGGCGTCTCGGGTTGGTCGTCGCCAGGCCCGGTGACCAGGACCGCCAACGCGACGCCGATACCGACGACGGCGAGGCCGGAGCCCAGCGACAGCACGGTCAGCAGAGCCACGGATCCCCCGATCATGCTGATCAGCTGGTGGAGCAGGCTGAACAGACCGACGATTGCGGCACCGCCGATCAACAGAAGCTCGCTGGTGAGGGCGGGCCGCCGGACCCGGGCGAGCAATGCGATAGTGACGACGGCTGCCACTGCGACGGCGAAGCCGCGGCCGGACAGGGTCAGAAATGGCAGCGCCACGACGAGAGCCACCGCCGGTCCGGCCATGACGACGCCGAGAATCCGCCCGGACTGGGCCACCAACTGGGCGGTGGCGTCGGCCGCCGTCTCCCGGCCACGGGGGCGTTCCCGGCCCCAGGCGGTGACCGTGGCGGCGGTCCGCCGGGCGGCGGCGAGCAGCCCGGTCGCCACGGCGGCGATCGCCGCAGCGGCCTCGACCCCGCTTGCGTCCAGGCCGAGTAGCAGGAACGCGAGTACGGCGGCCACGAGCAGCTGGAACTGCACCGCCATCAGGACCAGGTTGGGGCCGATCGCGAGGGCCATGAGGGTGGCCAGGTTTGCGCCGACGATGATGCCAGCCCAGCGGTAGTCGGGGCCGCCCAGCCCATCGGCGACGAACATCCCGGCGACCGCGAAGCAGGGCACCGCAGCGAGGGAGATGACCGGCAGTAGGCCGTTGGGTATCGCCGTCTGCCGCTGCCCGAGCCCCCAGCTGGTACCGAGCAGCGTGACGCCGGCTACGACGAGCATCGCCAGGGCACCGATGCCGAGTCCGGTCCGCCACGCTGTCAGCACAGTGGCGGCGAGCAGCCAGACCAGGCCGAACGCCAGGACTGCGGGTCCGGCGTGCATGCGGTGGCGACGCTGCTGTGCCGACTCGTCGGCGACCACCTCGTCGATGTCCTTGACGACGGGCGCGTCACCGGGTTCCTGGGCGAGGTCGCGCAGGTAGAGCACCTGACCGTCGACGACGCGCAGGTCCCGCAGGGTCGCGTCGAGCGGGTAGGCGGCGTCTTCGGCGGGTGCCAGCGACCAGGCCGGCGGCATGACACCGGTTTCCTTCTGGCCACACAGTTCCGCCAGCCGGGGTGCGTACTCGCCGATCGGGGCGTCGGAGGGCACAGCGATGTCGACTCTGCGGCGCGCGCCGACGACGGTGATTCGGCTCTGTTCGTTGGCCATCGATGTTGCCTTTCGAGGGGTCGCGCGGGTCGTCAGGAGGAGGCCGGGGCGGGCGTCTCGGCGGTGGTGGCCACCTGGATCAGCCGGTTCGGGTAGCCGCGCTGCACCAGCACCCCGCGACCGGGCGGGCGCTGGGTGGCCCGTTCGTCGCCGAGCACGACGCCTTCGCGCTGGTCACCGGAGAGGATCAGGCCGCCGGTGCCCATGTCGCGGATGCGGGCGGCGAGCGGATCGCCGAGGCTGCGGGACATGCCAGCCACCCGCCGGGCGAGGACCACGTGCAGGCCGACCTCACGGGACTGCGGGATGAACGCGGCGAGCGGATTCAGCGGTGCCCCTGCGCCGCCGGCCAGCAGGTCGTAGTCGTCGACCACGACGTACAGCTCGGCCCCCTCCCACCAGTCTCGGGCCCGCAGTTGCGCCTGGGTGATGCCGATCGGGGGAATACGTTCCTGGAGTTTCTCTACCACCTGCTGGACGTACACCTGAGCGGTGGTGGCGTCGCCGGCGTACGCGCCGAGGTGCTCCTCGGGTACGACGTCGAGCAGGGCGTGCCGGTAGTCGAACACGACCACTCGGATGTCGTAGGCCGATTTGCGGCTGGTGAGTCCGGTCAGCCAGGTCTTGAGCAGGGTCGACTTGCCCGATCCGGCGTCGCCGTACACCAGGAAGTGCGGGTTTTCGTCGTTGAGGTCGATTGTGACGGTTTGTAGGTTGTCCTCGGCCAGCCCGATTGGTACGGCGCTGGTGTCCGGCTTGCTGGTCAGCTCGCGCACCTCGACGCGGTGTGGCAGCAACCGGATCGGTGGCGCGGTGTGCCCGGTCCAGCCGGAGACGATCTTGGTCAGCACTTCCTCCTGGGCCTCCCGGAGCCCGTCGACGCTGTCCTGGCCGTCCAGGCGTGGCAGCACCAGTTGGAAGAACGCGCCCGGCGGGCTGATGCCCCGGCCGGCGACGTCGTTGGGCACCCGCGCGGCGAGCCGGCGGTGCACCTCGGACTCGGTGGGGTCGTTGAGCCGTAGCTCCATCCGGGTGCCGATGCTGTCGCGCAACTGGGGCCGGATGTCGTTCCAGCGGCCGCTGGTCATCACCACGTGGACGCCCACACCGAGTCCGCGGCCCGCGATGTCGGAGAGGATCGCGTCGGCGTTCTCGAACTCGGCCCGGAACGCCCCCCAGTTGTCGATCATCAGGAAGACATCGGCGCTGCGTAGGGTGCCGGGCAGTCGTCCGGCGGCGCGGCGTTCCCGGAAGTCACCGATCGAGTCGACGCCGAGTTGCCGCATCAGCCGTTCCCGTTCCGCGATGAGCTGGCGGATCTCGGCGAGCGTCCGGCTCACCAGTTCCCGGTCGGTGCGCCCGGCCACCGAGCCGACGTGCGGTGCCTGCGCGAACGGGTGCAGGGTGCCACCCCCGTAGTCGATGCAGTAGAACTGCGCCTCTTCTGGCGTGTGGGTGAGCATCGTGGACAGCATGATCGTGCGTAGCAGGGTGCTACGTCCGGTTCTCGGCGCGCCGACCGCAGCGAGGTGCCCGTGCGCCCCGCCGAAGTCCATCACCAAGGTTTCCTGCTCCTGCCGGACCGGCAGGTCCAGCAGGCCGAGCGGCACGGCAAGCTTGCCGTTGTACGGCCACACCCGGGACGAGTAGCCACGGCCGGACTGGATGGCGGGACGGCCGATGAGGTGGTCGAGGGCGAGGGCAGCGGGCAGCGGTGGCAGCCACACCTGGTGCGCGGGCGCGGTGACCGAGCTGAGCCGGTCCACGACGATCTGTAGCTCGGTTGGTCCGGTGCCGACATTCAGCTCGGGCTCCTCGGGCTCCGGCTCGACGACATCCGCAGCCGTGCGGATCTCGAACGCCACCAGCCCGCTGGTGGCGCGCCCAGCCGCCGCGTCACGCTCGGCGGCACTGACGTAGCGGGCGGAGACGTGTGCGACGCGCAGCCGGGTGTAGATGGACTCGTCGACCTTCAGGTAGGCGGAGCCGGGGATCGGAGGCAGCTTGTACGCGTCCGGAGTGCCGATCACGGTACGGCTCTCGGAGGCGCTGAAGGTGCGCAGGCAGATCCGGTACGACAGGTGGGAGTCCAGTCCGCGCAGCCGGCCCTCCTCGAGACGCTGGGTGGCCAGGAGCAGGTGCATGCCGAGGCTGCGGCCGAGTCGGCCGATCTGGACGAACAGGTCGCTGAACTCGGGTCGGCCGGTCAGCAGCTCCCCGAACTCGTCCACGATGATCAACAGGTACGGCAGCGGCTCCAGCGGCTCGCCGTTCGACTTGGTGGCGCCGGCGCTTCGGCGCATCTGGTACTCCCGGATCGTGTCCAGGTTGCCGGCGTCGCGCAGCATCTGCTGGCGGCGTTGCTGCTCCCCGATGAGCGCGGCGAGCACCCGGTCGATCATGGCGCTGTCGTCGACCAGGTTGGTGATCAGCCCGGCCGTGTGTGGGAGCCCGGCCAGTGGCGCGAACGCCGCACCACCCTTGAAGTCGATCAGTACGAAGCTGAGCAGTTCCGGCGAGTGGGTCAGCGCGAGCCCGGTGACCAGCGTCCGCAGCAGCTCACTCTTGCCGGAGCCGGTGGCACCGACGATCAGTCCGTGTGGGCCGGATCCGCCCTGCGCCGACTCCTTGATGTCGAGGACCACCGTCTCGCCCTCGCCGTTCGTTCCGATCGGCGCGCGCAACATACGCGGGTCGCCGGCGCCCACCCAACGGCTGGTCAGGTCGCCGTCGAACGGATTTGCGCCGAGAACCATCTCCGCCAGGGAGGTGACCCGGGACAGGACCTGCTCGCGTTCGTCACTGAGCCGCAGCGGTGCGAGGCTGCGGGCGATCAGTTCGGCGAAGTCCGGGGTGATCGCGTCCGGCACGCAGCCCATCGCGGGGGTGGTCACCAGCTCGGTGCGTCCCTCAGTGACCAGCCGGCCGTCGCCGCCCACCCGGATGCGCAGGTCCACCCGGCTTGGCTCGTCCGGATCCTGGTCGGCGAGGAAGATCAGGGTGAGGCCGAGTTCTGGGCTGGCGGCACCGAGTAGTGCGGTCATCAACTCGGAACGGCCCCATTCGGAGACCGGGGCGAATCCGGTGAAGACGACGATCAGCCGCCGCTGGCGAGGTGCCTTTCCCTGCTCCAGCGTGCCGCGACGGTTGCTCTGCTCCTCGGCTCGCCTGACCAGCTCCTGTTGCAGGTACGGGCCGAGGAGCTCGGGCTGGGGCGAGACGAGGGACACGGTGCCGGCCTCGCCGCGGGCCTTCGGCTCGAACGTGTGCGGCAGCCACTTGGCCCATTCCCACTGCGATGACCCGGAGGTCTCGAGGGCGATGGTCACGTCGTCCGGTGCGTGTAGCACGGCGATCTGGCAGAGCATCGCGCGCAGCAACGGCTCGGTGCGGGCCGTGCCGCCGACCAGGCTGACCACCCCGGCGGCACCGATGTCGATCACCATGGGCTGCCGGTCGACCCGGCCCATCCGTTCGATGAGCAGGTGCGCGGCTTGGGCGGAGTCCCAGTCGTACTCGGTCAGTGGGTCCATCTGACCGTCCATCTGCATCGGCGTGGCCAGACGTACGGACCCGCAGCCGACGCGGACGCGCAGGAAGTCGGTGTCGTGCTGCCGCCGCTCCCACACCCGCATCCGGCTGGTGGCGATCGACCAGAGCCGAGCCGGTTCCGGGTTGGCCAAAGCGGCGACCGTGCGCTGCGCTGCGGCCACCTCCCGGGCGCGGGCTCGGGACAGTTTGAGGTGGCTGCGATAGCGGACCCGCTGCTTACGGAGTTGCTTGCCGGCCGTGCTGCGCTGTTGCATCCGCATCGCGATCACCGCACCCACCGAGGTGACCATGAACAGTACGCCGATGATGATCATGGTTGGCCGGCCGAAGGTGACCATGTAGGCGGCCATACCCACACTGCTCAGCAGGGGCATGACCAGACTCCACATGTTGGAGGCGGCGTTCTCTTTGGGCGGTTCCGGCGGGGTGGGCAGCGTGACGCTCTCAGTGGGCAGCTCGGGTGCCAGGAACCGGGCCGGTCGGTGAAAGGCGAGCTTGGTCATTGCGCCTCCTCAGCCGCGTACGTCGATGTCGATGCGGGCGAGATCGTCAGCCTCCAGGGTGCTCAGCTGCTCGGCGGTGATATCGGCAAGCTCGGTGACCCGGCCAGCGTGCTGCTCGGTCATCTGCTGGAACACCTTTCGGGCAAACCGACCGTTGCCGAAGCCCTCGCCGCGGTAGACGGTGACGAAGTATTCGGCGAGCGCGGCACGGGCGGCGTCGGACAGCTGGTACTGGTGCTGTTCGGCCTGGCTGTCGACGATTCCGACGAGTTCGGTCGCCGAGTAGTCGTCGAAGGTGAGAGTGCGGGAGAACCGCGAGGACAGACCCGGGTTGGCCGCAATGAAGTGCCGCATCTGGTCCGGATAACCGGCGACGATGACCACCACCTCGTCCCGGTGGTCCTCCATCAGCTTCACCAACGTGGAGATGGCCTCCTGGCCGAAGTCGGTGCTCTGGCCCTCGGGCACCAGGGCGTACGCCTCGTCGATGAACAGGACACCACCCAGGGCACGGCGGAAGGCGGCCTGCGTCTTGGGTGCCGTGTGCCCGACGTACTCGCCGACCAGGGTGCCCCGATCGACCTCGACAAGGTGGCCGCTGCCGAGCATGCCGAGGGCGGCAAGTAACTGTCCGTACAGTCGGGCGACGGTCGTCTTACCGGTGCCCGGGTTGCCGGCGAAGACCAGATGCCGTGACATCGGCGGCGGAGACAGACCGGCCTCGCGGCGCCGCTTGACCATCTGCATCAGGCTGACCATGGAGCCGACATCCTGCTTGACCCGGGTCAGGCCGACCAGGGCGTTCAGTTGGGCGAGCAGGACATCGAGGCCGCTGGCGTCGCCCGCCGGGGCACCGCCCGGTTTCGTGGTGGACGGGGTGGCCGCTCGTCGTCCCTCGGCCGGCGCCTGCCGGTCGGTTGGCCAGACCGCGTTGGCGACCTCGGTGCTCCAGCAGTCCTCGTACGCGGCACCGGCTCCGTCGTCGGCGCTGACGTCCTCGTCGGAGTTGCGCACCTGGCACCGGACAAAGGTCGGGTCGGCGGCAGCACCGAGGTAGATCGCTGGGTACTCGGTGTGCGAGACCTCGCTGTCGATGATGCGCCCGTGTGCGCCCGGCGCGAAGTACAGCCCATTCTTGCGGCACTTGCTGACTCGCAGGTTGCGGATCTGCGGGCTCGCACCCTCCCAGACGGCGAGTCCGCTGCCACCAGCCCCGGTGATCTCGCACTCCTCCAGCACCGGGGCGGCGCCCTCGTCGATGAAGATACCCGCCGCTCCGCATCCGGAGACCTTCGTGCCCAGCACGGTAGGGATGGCCCGGGTGGCGATCTCGATTCCGGTCTGCGCGACGTCGGTGATCCGGCAGTTCTCGATCAGCGGACGGTGCGGCGTGTCGACGTGCAGCCCGATCCGGCCGCCGGTGAGCGTGATGTCGCGCAGCACCGCGTCGGCGGTGTCTTCGATGCGTACGCCCTGCAGTTCGGCCGCTTCGATTACGCCGCCTCGGACGTGCAGCAGGGCACGCTCTCCGGCGCGGATGCCGATCTCTGGGGTGTTCGCGACCACGCAGTCGAGCAGCACGGCGGAGGCGGTACCGCCGAGGTGTACGGCGGTGAGTCCGGTGCCGCGGATTTCGCAGCCACTCAGCAGGACCTGCCCACCGGTGACGTACAGGCCGTTGGCGGCGGAGTCAGCGAGCGTGCCGCCGACGCCCCGGACCTGCGCGTCGTCGTGCACGGCGAGGCCGGTCTTGGCCGTATTGACGATGCGAGTGCCGACCAGTGCGACACGGCTGTCCGCCGTGGCCAGCACTCCGGCCGTCCCGGCCCGATCCACCGTCGAATCGATGAGCTGCACCTGGGCCTGCCCGCCGAGCAGCAGGCCCGACGCCTCGGTCCGGCTGATCGTGCATTTGTCCAGCACCACACCTCCGGTATCACCGGATTCGCCGGTTTCGGCGGAGCCGGCCCGGCCCGGCTGCATTGTCGGCCACCACCCGGAGGGGAGCGCGGCGCTGCCGAGCGCCTGCACTCCGCTGCCGGCGATGTCATGGATTGCGCAGTTCCGCAGCCGTGCCGAGCCGGACTCCGACACGTCCACCCCGGCCACGCCGGTATGGCCGATGTCGCAGTTCTCCAGCACAGCGGTGGCGGTCCCGCCGACACTGACACCGGCACCGGTCAGCGTGGAGAACCGAGCTCCGGCCAGGACCAACCGGGCGGCGCCGTTGGCCCGTACCCCGGTGCCGGCGACCCGCTCCAGGCGCAGATCCGCGGCCTCGACCTGGGCGCCATCGGCGGCGACCAGGGCGGGACCATCGGTGTCCTCGATCGCACACTGCCGCAGCGTCGCGGTGGCGCTGCCACCGACCTCGACGCTCCCGGCCGTGATCAGCACGGATTCCAGGGCGAGACTGCCTGCGGCGACGCTGACCGCAGGGCCCTGCCGGGGCCCGCGAATGGTCAGCCCGCGGACCGTGACCCCGCCGAATCGTACGGCCAGGGCGGGGCCTTCGGCGCAGACGAGTTCGACGCTGCCGGCATTCTCCTCAGCCACGATCGTGACCGCGCGGTCGAGCACCAGCCGTTCCCGGTATACGCCGGCGGCGACGGAGATGACGCTGCCCTCCCGGGCCGCACGGACCGCCGACCCGATGGTCTTGTGCCGGCTCCACGCCCGCGTCGAGACCCGTTCGATCCGGGCGCTCATCGGGGTCGCCGTCCGGCCGCTGCCTGACGGCGTCACGCTGCTATCAGTGGCCACAGTGCACCTTTATCTGGGCGAGGACGATGCGACTATCGCGCGCTCCGGTGGCACTCGCTAGATCGAGCGATATCGCGATCTGGTTCTGGTGGACCGGGTACGACCCGACGTTGACCCACTTGCCGAGGTTCGCGGCCTGGTCGACGGTGAAAACCGCGTACGGTGTGCCGGTGCCGCCGGCTCGCATCGCGTAGCGCACGGTTTGCGCGGGACGGTAGTCGGCCCCCGGCACGTGGATCGAGACCTGGCAGCTGTTCATACCCGGGGGTGGGGTGAACCACCAGGTCGCCGACTGCGACGCGGCGTCCTGATCCTTGTTCGGGATCGGCAGGGTGGCGAAGGTGCCGTGACATCCGTCGCCGGTCCACCCGCCGGACGGCATGGTTTGCCAGCCCGCCGACCGGCCCTGGGCATCGAAGCCGTGGTCGGATGCCGCAGCGCAGTCCCACCCGGCCACGGCGGTCCAGCTGGTGGGCGCACCGGCCGACGGCGATCCGTTCGGCCCGGCGGCCACTCGCCGTGCTGCCTCCTTCTCCGCATCCGGCAGGGGCCGGAGCAGGCCCCAGAACACGCCGACCACGAAAGCGGCCAAACAGACCAGGGCACTGACGGTGATGAGGGTGGGCCAGCGCACGGTGAACCGCTCGCTGGCTGGCGGGTCGCCCGCATGCTCCACGAAGGCACGGACGAACTCGCTGCGCTGCGCGATCGCCGCTGAGGCACCGGCATCGTCAGGCGTGGGCATGACGACCGAGGTGCCGCTGCCTCGGCTTCGGTCACTCATCGGTGGACCGGGCCGGAGCGGACGACTTGGCACCGGCGGTCGCCTTGTCCGCGATAGTCGTCTTGCCTGCGGCGGCTGTGGTTGCGGCGGCTGTGGTTGCGGCACCGGCCGGTGCGGGGTGGCTGGCCTCCAAAGTGTCGGTGTCCTTCGCCCGAGCACGCCCAGTTGACTCGTCCACCGAGTCGCGGTCGTCCATGGCTGGTCGAGACAGGCCGCCGCTGGGCTTGGCCGCCAGCCTGACCGTCGGCTGGTCGGCCGTGACGGCCGAATCCGGCTGGTTGACCGTGATGGCCGGACCCGGCGGGGCGGCCGGGGCGGACGGAACAGGTGAGGGTGGCGCGGCGGCCGGAACAGGCAGGCCGGGCGGGGCAGGCGGACCGCCCGGCGGTACGTCGTCGGGCCGTCCGGTGGCTGGCTCGGTCGGGAGCCGTGGGACCCCGATGGACGGTTCGTCGGGCTTGTCAGCCTGCACCATCCGTCGGAACCGGAAGACCAGCAGGACCACTGCCGCGAGGGCGACCAGTACGACGATCACCAGCAACGTCGTCTGGCCGCTCGGCGTGGTCGGACTGGCCGTGCTCGCGTCCCCGTCCGCCGGATCGGCGCGGGTCTCCTCGGGCAGCACCGTGGAGACCGACGCGGCCGGGTCGATCAAACCCCAGCCGTACTGGCCGTCGGGTACGACGCCATTGCCCATGCTTTTGGCAGTCTTCCGCATCCGGTGCGCCACCTGCTGTGGGGTGAGTTCCGGGTGGGCCGACCGGACCAGAGCTGCCTCGCCCGCGACGAAGGCGACGGCGTAGTACGTGCCGCTGCCGGCAATCGGCCCGGTACCGGTGATACCGATACTGCTGACGTCGACGCCGGGGGCCACCACATCAATGCCGCCCCGCCGATAGCCGTCGGCCACCTGGCCGGCTATCCCGATCCCGCCGACGCGCAGCACACCCTCGCCGAGCTTGGCGGCCGGGTTTACCGGCACCGTGCTGAGCACGGCTCCGACCACCACCACCGCACCCTGCTCGACCGCAGCGTTGACGGCCTTGGCCACCTCGACCTGGTTGATGTCGACGTGCGAGCCAATCGCGATGACGGTCGCGCCGGCGGCCACCGCCGCCCCGATGGCCGCAGCGCCGTCGGCGGGCCGCGACGGAGCGTTCTTGTCGACGACGCGCATCGGCAGGACGGTGGCGTCGGGCGCGATGCCCGCCACCGTGCTGCCCTTGATCGGCTGTGCGGCGATCAGGCCGGCCATGGCGGTGCCAGAACCGAGGCAGTCGGTGTCACCACGACCGCTGCCGGTGATGATGTCCCTTCCCATCGCGACACGGCCGCTCAGTTGCGGTAGGGCACCGTCAACGCCGGAGTCGATCACCGCGACGAGTTGGCCCGCGCCACGGCTCCACGGCCAGGCTTGGTTGGCGGCGAGCCGCAGGCTGGCCCAATCCGAACTGGCTTTGGATCCCGCTGCGGTATTGCATCCTTGCGTCGTGGCCGACACATCGTTGCGTGGCGGAGAACTGGGCGATGTGCTGGGCGGTGTGCTGGGCAGAGCTGCGTCGGGGACGGTCGTACGGGACTCTGGTGGTGTGCTGGGCTTCGTGGTCACCGGGGCCTTGTCGGGCAGGAGCCCGTACTGGACTCCAGCGCCAACGGCGTCCCACGGCAGCACCAGCAGCCAGCCCGGGTTCAGTTGTCTGGGGTTTGTCAGTGCCATGCCGTCCGGCTGTTTACGCCCGGCGTTGAGGCTGAGCAGTTCCCCGGACCGCGAGCCGTCGCCGAGTAATCGGGTCGCGATCTCGGTGAGGTTCTGGTCGCTCGCAGCCACCACGTAGTACTTGACATACTCGCCGTTGGCCTTCGCGGACACCGCTGTGACGGACAGGCCGAGCAACGCTGCCGCTACACCGACGGCGACGGCAACACGACGTGTCGTTCGTCTGATCCAGGACATACGCGTCTCTCACCTTTATGGTCGCCCACGGCTGTCGCGCTACAGACGCGCCCGAAGATGGCTCGGTTCACGTTGCGTCCGGCAAATCTGGTGCCGTGCCCGGTTTCCGAACTTCGGCGAAGCGCACCCTCGGATGTGCTGAACTAGCGGACCCCGCTGGTCGTCCTATCGTCGAAGCGAAAGTCGTTTGGGGAGGGCGCATGCAATTTGGGGTCTACAGCGTCGGTGACGTCACGCCTGATCCGACCACTGGACGCGCGCCCTCCGAACACGAGCGGCTCGCCGCCATTACGGCGATCGCGGTCCGCGCCGAGGAAGCCGGTTTCGACGTATTCGCCACTGGCGAGCACCACAACCCGCCGTTCGTGTCGTCGGCTCCGGCGGTCCTGCTGGCCGCCATCGCCGCCCGAACCGACCGGCTGCTGCTGAGTACGGCTACTACCCTGATCACCACCAATGACCCCGTCCGGGTTGCCGAAGAGTACGCCCTTCTGCAACACCTCGCGGGCGGCCGCGTGGACCTCATGATGGGGCGGGGAAACGCTGCCTCGGTCTTTCCCTGGTTCGGTAGGCGGTTAGCGGACAGCCATCCACTGGCCGCCGAGAACTACGCCCTGCTGCGTCGGCTGTGGCGTGAGGAGTCGGTGACGTGGTCCGGTGAGCATCGCACGCCGCTGACCGACTTCACCTCCGTGCCGCGTCCCCTGCACGGGGTGCCGCCCTTCGTCTGGCACGGTGCGGTGACCAGCCCGGAGACCGCCGAGCAGGCGGCGACGTACGGCGACGGTTTCTTCGCCAACCACATCTTTTGGCCGCCCGAGCACACCCGTCGGATGATCGCGCTGTATCGGGAGCGGTTCGCCGCCCACGGCCACGGTGACGCCGACCGGGCGATCGTGGGCCTGGGGGGACAGGTCTTTGTCCGCCGCAACTCGCAGGATGCCATCCGCGAGTTCCGGCCCTACTTCGACCGGGCACCCGTTTACGGACGCGGGCCTTCTCTTGAGGAGTACTGCTCTACTACGCCGCTGACCGTGGGAAGCCCACAGCAGATCATCGACCGGGTGCTCGGCTTCCGGGAATATGCCGGCGACTACCAGCGGCAGCTGTTTCTGATTGACCACGCCGGCCTGCCGCTGAGTACGGTGCTGGAACAGCTCGACCTGCTCGGGGCGGAGGTGCTTCCGGTGCTGCGGGCCGAGTTCGCGATCGGCCGCCCGGCACACGTTCCGGATGCGCCGCAGCACCCGGCGGCCACCACCGCCACCGGTACGCCGCACTCGGCCAGTGCGGGCGCTCGCTGACCGGGTCGGCTCAGCGAGATGCTGACGGCGACGGCGACGCAGGATCGTTGACGTCCGCCTGCACCGCTAGCGCACCGTCGTCCCCCGTGACGCTGAAGCGTGCCAGCGCGTCGAGCGGTACCGGGCAGCTCGCCTCGACATCCTGCGTGCCATCACGGCCCGTCAGTACGGCCAGCTCCCAGATTTGACCATCACGATCGGTCGCATAGAGCCGGTAACGGTGTCCTGGCCGTAGACCCGCGACGGTGGCGCGGACAGTGGCTCGGTCGTCCTGCCCATCGTCGGTGACGACAACCGACAGCGAGGCACCGGTAGACCGGTCAGCGGCGTCAGCGACGAGCGTGACGCCGTTGGGTGGGCGCTGTGGTTCGTCAAGGGTCGACCAGCTCAGCGCACCGATCGAAAGCACCAGAAGCGTCACCACCCCCGCGATGACGAGCAGAGAGCGGGGGCGGCTGCGGCGAGGCGATCTCGCACCACGGCCCGGTCCGGTTTGTGCCGTCGGCTGCTGTCGTGGACCTGAGGCGTTCGATGGCCGGGGCGAGGGTGAGGATGACCCGACTCCGGGTGCGCTGCTGGACGGAGAACCTGCCGCATCCGCCAGTGCGTCCCGCGAATTTTGGGTACCGAACTCCGCGACCAGCTCCCGGCGATCCGTCTCGGTCAGCAGCGCCAGCGCAGCCACCACCTGACTGAGCTCATCGGCCTCGCCCAGACATACTTCGCAGTTGGTCAGGTGCTCCTCGATGCGTGCTTGTTCGTCGCTCGATACCGCCCCCGCCAGATACAAGCCGAGCGAGGACTGGACATGCTGCTCGTTGTCCTCAGACTCATCCACGACACATCAGTCCTCAATCCACCTCACCCGCCGTACGACTATCGACGTATGTCGTAGGAACGGGTGGCCGTAGTTTATTGGTTCAGTCACGAGCCGGAGTTCGCAACATCCAGCAAAGCGCCACCGGCTCGGCACAGTCAGCTCTCGAAGATTCGCGCCAGTTTGGCCAGGTCAGCTTGGCCAAGCCAGTCGGCATGTCGATAGTCAGCGGGATTTGGGTTCCTCCTCCTCCGGCCGCCCCGCGGCCGCTGGGGCGGGAGCCTCCTCGCTTCCGTCGGCTACGTCGTCATCGCCACCACGCTTCTGCCCCAGGGTGCGCCGTATCCGGAAGGTAACCAGGGCGGCAAGGGCGAGCACAGCGAGTATCGGGAAGAGGAACAGCAGGCCCTTGCCATCGTTGGTGCCAGCGGGATCCGCCGCAGGCCGACCATCCGAGGCAGTCGACTGTGCCTCCTCGGACAGCTCCCTCGTTACCGACGTTGCCGGATTGATCATGCCGTGTCCGTACCGCCCGTCCGGCTGGGCGTCGCCCATCGAGTCCGCGGTCATCTTGATTCGGGTTGCCACCTGGGCGGGGCTGAGATCCGGGTACGCGGATCGCACCAGAGCCGCCTCGCCAGCCACCAGTGCGACGGCGTACTGGGTGCCGCTGCCGACGAACCCCTTCGTGCCAGTGATGCCGATGCTGGTCACGTTGACGCCTGGTGCCACGACGTCGATCGCTCCGGCGACGTATTCCGCGACGGCCTTGCCGTCAACACCGACCCCAGCAACCCGGATGACCTCGTCGGGGAGGTCTGCCCGCTCGTTCGTCGTGCCGGTCACCGGTGCTCCGGCCACCACGACCACGCCCTGCTCGACGGCGGACTTGATTGCCTGCGCGACGGTGGGATTGTCGGGGTCGAGGTATCCCCCGAGGGCGAGTACGGTCGCACCTGCGGAGACCGCCACCTCAATCGCGGTGGCCTGGTTGGCCGCGCTCGCCTCGGGGGAGTCCGTTACCACCCGCACCGGCATGACAACCGCCTCAGGTGCGACACCGGCGAAACCACCGGTGCTGGCCGGCTGTGCGGCAACGAGCCCTGCCATCGCCGTACCAGACCCCAGACAGTCCGTGTTGCCCTGACCGCCGGTCACGATGTTCGCACCGGCCGAGACTCGCCCGCTCAGTTGGGTGAGAGTGCCGTCGACCCCGGAGTCGATGATCGCGACCAGTTGTCCTCGGCCACGACTACGCGTCCAAGCCTGTTCGGGAGCGAGCCGCACCATCGCCCAGTTGGACGAATCACTGGCCGCAATCGCCTTGACGCAGTTGCGGCCGTTCGCCGACGACGTACCACCGGGTGATGGGCTTCCACTGGTCGCCCCGGGTTGCGGCCCGGGAGACGCGGAGTTCGTCGCGCCAGGCGTTGGGTTCGTCCCGGACGAACGGCCAGGCGATGGTTGTGGTGCGGTTTTCGGTAACAGGCCGTACTGCACTTCGGTGCCGACGGCGTCCCAGGGGAGGACGAGGTGCCATCCGGCGTGCAGCACCGTCGGGTCGGAGAGGGCCGCACCGTCGGGCTGGGTACGCCCGACGTTCAGGTTGAAGATTTCCGTACCACGGTTCGCGTTGCCCAGGAACCGTATTGCGATCGCGCGCAGGTTCTCCGGGGCGCCCTGGTACGCCGCCGTGACGGTGTAGTACTTGACGTATTCGTCGGCCGCTGCAGCCGGGGCAGGAACAGCCGTAACTATTCCCAACGCCACCAACAGGGCAGCGAGGATGCCGTGGCGTACCTGCGCCGTACGCCAGAGACCGGCACTCATCGGATCACCGGCCATTCCTGGTCTTCTTGCGTCTTGGTCACGAATGGTTCCCTCTCGACCGCAGGGGTGCCTCGAAGGTCGGTGCCGATCAAAACGTAAAACCCCGTTCGATCAGCGCCTTGTGCAGGGCACGTAGCGCATAGAACGTGCGCGACTTCACCGTGCCGACGGGCACAGCCAGGTTCTCTGCCGCCTCGGCAGCCGAGTGCTCCTGGAAGTAGATTTCGATCAGAGCGCTGCGCAGGCGCTCGGGTAGCCCAGCTACCGCCTCACGGACCGCCTGGGCGTTGAGCAGCCGTTCGATGTCGTCGTCCTGGCCTCTGTGATCCTCGATTCGCTCGTCGAGCACCTCGGCAGGGCGACGCTGCGCTGCTCTGATGTGGTCTATGGCGATACGTCGGGCCACAGTGAACAGCCAGGCCCGGCTCCACTGACCGTCGTTGGTGCGCGCCTCCGGATGGCTCCAGGCTCGCACCAGCGTTTCCTGCACAATGTCCTCTGCCATGCCACGGTTTCCATTGGTCAGTCGCAGCAGGTAGTTGAGCAGGACCGGACCGTGTTGCTGGTAGGCGAGCCGTAGCGCCCGCTCTTCTGTGGAGGCAGGCGTCAGCTCCTCAGGCGCCGTGTACCCCATGGTCGGATCCATGGGAACGATGATGGACGCTTCGGCGGCAAAATTCACCAGTGGACGGAGTTCTTCCGACCTGAAAGTAAGTGGTCCCTTGCCGAGGCTGCTTGTCCGGGACGACGCGGTTGTCGATGCGCTGGGCGAGCCGTACATGACGTCGGCCTCCACCATGACGGTACCGTCCAGTTGCCTGATTATGAACGACCGGAGCTGGTCGACCGGGATGGTGACGGGTCCCACGTACTGTCCGCCATCGTCGCCGCACGTCAGCTGGCCAAGGACCAGTTCCGCACCGTCGGTGGTGACAGCGAACAGTTGACAGGGAGTGTGTACGCCCAGCCCACCAGTGGTGAGCCGGACCGTGGCACCTCCCTCGCCGCCATATATGACTGCCGTCAGATGAATGCCGTAGATGATGTCCTCAGCGGACGCGAACGCCACTACCGGGCTGGGCGACGGGTGCCTGGTCGAGTCGGTCAGTACGAAGAGGGAGCCGGCGCCAATGATGATCGCCATCCCGATGGCCAGGAGTGCCACTCGTACCGGCCGGCGGCCCGGTCGCGATCGGTGTGAGTGCGGGCCCCGCGACAGCGGGCCGGTGGGTGGGCGGGGTGGCAGAAAACCCTCTGCGCTGCGGGGCAGGCGACGGCGATCGACGGGACGTGGCTCCTGCTCCACCCCTGGGGCGGTGAACAGGTGTTCCGTCGTTGCGGCGATGGATGGTTCGGGTGCCGAATCGACGGCGAACTCGGCAATGAGCCCGCGAATGTCCTCGGCAGTCAGCAGTCCCAACGCCGCAGCGACACGATCCACGTCGTTTCGTTCCGACCGGCAGGACGGGCAGCTATCCAAGTGGAGCTGGACAGCGCTACGTTCGCTGTAGGAGAGCCGGTCGAGAACGAGAAAGCCGACCAGGGTCCGCATGGAAGGGGCACGGCAGGTGGGCGGACTCATTCCGGGCGTAACCCGAGGGGTCGCGCGGTGCGATGTGTCAATATTGCGATGCCCTCCGATTGGCTGGGCCGAAGGCAGCCGGCCGACCCGGTGGCCTCGACAACATGGCCCGGAGACAGGAAGATTTGCCGCATTTCGCCTCCATCGCTCGCGAGAACACCACTTGAACGAGGAGGGCCGGGCGCTGGTTCAAGACTGGCGGATTGAAGCCCAACTCGGATTCGTCGGTGCTGTGGTGTCAAGGTCTCGATTTTCTCGGCGAAGGACGATCACACGATGACGCGACTCATGGCAGTGTTCGGCCTTGTTGCCGCCCTGTTCCTGGTGGCGGCACCCGTACCGGCGCAAGCCGCGGAGGAAACGGGTAAGTACTACGTGGTTGGGCCGCCGGTGAATGGCCAGCGGGAATACCTCTTCGCGATCGCTTCTGCCACTTTGGGTGACGGCAGACGTTACGTGGAGATCTTCAAGATCAATGAAGGTCGATTGCAGCCGGACGGCCAACGCCTGACGAAGCCGACCACGGTGGAGCCAGGGTGGGTCCTCGCACTGCCCAAGGATGCCAAGGGGCCTGGCGTGGTGAGTGGGCCGTTGCCGGTGGTATCACCGGTCACGGCGCAAGAGTCTCCATCGGCAGGCGCCACAACCAGCAGTCTGCGTTCGTCCGGGGAGTTAGCCGCCGGTGGCGGCTCGACGACAGCACCGTTGCAGATCTGGTCGCCGACCGGGCTCTGGCTCGCGCTGTTCGCACTGGTCGTCCTGCTGTTGCTCTGGCGTCCGCTGACGACGCGTTCGCGTAGCCGGCGGGCGGCGACGGTACCGGCACAGCAGTCTGAACCAGCAGCCGGATCCACGATGGTGGCAACGGCGACGCCTACCGCGAAAGCCACGACAGAGACGACGGCGACGCCTACCGCGAAAGCCAGGCAATCGACATCCGCGGTCCCGGTTACCACCAGCACTGGACAGAAGCTGCCGGTGCCGCCGCTACCTGCCAGGTCGGCGTCCGCAACAACATCCGCGCTGATGGTGCCCACGACACCGGTTGCCCCGCCTACACCGACAACCGGTCCCGCGGAGGGCGAGGAGGTCACCTCCGCCGCTTCGCGGCGAGTGTTTTCCCCGACCGCGCTCTCGCTGCCGATGCTCGCCGCTGGTCGGGACATCGGCGCGGTTGGGCGCGGTGTCTCGTCGAGCCCCAGCGGGTTTCCGATCCTCGAGGCAGAGCTGACCTGTGGCTCCGATCGTGCGACCGTTCGGCTGATCGGCACTCGGGCAGTCCGATGGGGAGCCGCGCACGGATGGCTCGGCCCGCAGGATGACCCACCGCCGTCCAGTGTCCCGTTGGTGCTCGGTGAGCAGGAGGACCGCCGGCTCTGGGTCGACCTGGCACTGGCTCCCGACGTGTTCACCATTGGCGGTGATCCGGCTGCGGTACGTCGGCAGGGAAGTGCGCTGATCACACAACTGCACCGCGCTGGAACGGACGTGGTGGTGGCCGGCGATGTGCTTGGCGAGACGCTGCCGTCCGGGGCTCGGCGAATCGCGACCGTGGCGGAGTTGGCAGCGGACCGTTCGGCGAGCGGTATCCGGGTGCTGGTGTGCGCGCCTGCCGACGTACCCGCGCTGCGACGGCTGCTTCGGTCGGCGCGACCGTCACGGGAGCAGCTCGTTCCGGTGGTCATCGGAGACGGCCCGGCCGCACGGTGGTCACTCCGGCTGGGCGAGTCGGCACCGGTGGCGTCGGCGAAGCAGTGACCCCGGTCGCACCGGCGGCACTGATCGGCCAACAGAGGTAGCCGGGTCCGAAGGATGCGCGCAAAATTGTTGCATCGGCCGTCGGGGGGCCAGAGCCGACGGATGGAATGCGAGGAACGTTGCGAGCCAGCGGTGTGCCCAGGAACGCCTCGAACGAGCTGTCTGGCGATCAGGAAGCCTCGGCGGACTCTCCGCTTCCGGTTGACGGGCTGTGTGACCTGCGGCTTGTCCGGGCTGCGGACGGTGGCTTGGCCGACCCGGTCCACCCCGGTGTTTCGTTGGGTGTGGGCGAACTGGTCGAGCTCGCACAGGCGTCCGGTGTCGTTGGTAGCGATCTACGCATCCTTGTCGACGACGGCGCCCGCAACGCGTCGCTGCTTGGCCTCGTCGCGGACCAACTGGGCTGCGACATTCTGGTCACACCGATAGGTGCCACCTTGCGTTGCCCGGCCGGTACGACGCCCGATGAAGCCGTGGAGGCCATGCCGGTCGACCGGGCCAGCGGCAACGTCGTGGACTGGATACTGATCCAGCCGAGCGCGCTGCGCACCGCGCTGCCTGGCTGGTTCGATTTGGTCGGTGGGCTGGTTCTGAGCCGTACCGGAGTGGTGACCCTCCCACTGCCCGATGGGCTGGAGTTCGCCAACCGGGAGGATTTCGTCGTCCGACGGGCGGCAGCCGCGCGACTCGGCGTGGGCCATCCCGAATTGGTTACCGTGGCCCTGGCCAGCAGGTCTGGTGGCTTCCTGCTTTCCGTGTACGACGCTGGCACGGCCGGGCCATCCCAGACCGTCCATGGCGGGCGAGATGTGGCGGCGGCGCTTTCCTCGATCGATCTTTACGGCGGCGACCTGCGGCTGTGGCTACGTTGGCCGGACAGTCACGCCGAACAGCAACAGCTCGACGAACAGTTGCGCGAGTTGGCGCTGGCGACCGGGGCCAGCATCTGGACGCCTGCGCTCGGCGGTATGGCCGTACTGCTGAAGGGTTGTCTCGATCTTGCCGTTCGTGACCGGGACGGCCGAGGTGACCAGTGGCGGGAGTACCGGCCGCCGGGCCTGACCGAGCCGGCACGCTTTCTCAGCGACCGGGACGGTCGGTTGGTGCCGCAGGGCGGTCCAGTGACCGAGACCGTCGGAGACGTGGCGTTGATCAGCGTCGGCCAGGCCCGCGAGGACGCGCTGCGCGACCGGTACACGCAGCTTTCCAGCGAGCCGGGGATGTTCCTGTTCGACCTCACCGTCCTGGAGGACGGGCGGCTGGCCCTGCGCTACACCGACGACAGCTACCTCGCCGTCGGTGTGACAGAGTTTCGGGCTCGCCTCGACCAAGCCGGTTGGGCGGGCGAGGACCTGATGTTGCTGACCCAGGTCGCCCCTGAACGGGCTGTTGGGCTTCGGGAACACCTGACCGTGCTCGCCGACGAGCTGAGCGTCGAGATCTGGACCCTGACGCCCGGCAACACGGTGGTGGTCCAGCAGGGATTGGCCCGCACAGTCGACGAGCAGCGTCGTCCCGCACGGTGGGCGAGGATCGCGCCAGGCGATGTAGAACCCCGTTGGCGCAACGACGACGGCTGGTTGATTCCGAGGCGACCGGACGCCCCCACGCCGGTTCCGGTACCGGCGGCCGCGCCGGTCATGCCGCTGCCGCCCCCCGATACCGGTGCGCTGCCCCAGGCCAGTCCCCGGCCGGCGCTGGCCAATCCAGCCCGGAACACCCGACCGCACGGCGTGCGCTGGCTGCCCGAGCGCCCAGGCGTCAACGCCGAACCGATCAGGCTGTGGATCAGCAGCGAGTGCTCCCCGCAGCAGGCCGCGGTGGAGGGGGTACCCGGCGCCGAACTGTTCCTTCTCGGCATCCTGGACGGCGAGCGGCTGGCCCGTAGCCACCCGCAGCACCATCTGATCTGCCTACGGGTCGAGGCCGGCGGCGCGGTGGACCTCAGCCAGACTGGCATCGACATTCCGGCAGACCTGCGGCATCTGGTCACGTCGTCCGACACCTTTCTACTACCGGCGGGTTGGCTCGACCAGGCACGCCTACAGGCGGGCTACCTGATCGACGAGACGGGTCATCCGCAGCAGTGCGACGAGCTGCCGGGCACACCACTGACGCTGCGCTGCACCGGAGCGCGACACGGAACGGAGGGTCTGCCGAACGAGGTGGTGCGCTGGCCGCACGCCACCCGGGGTGCCCGGGCCTGGGCCGTCATCCCAGAAGCGCCGGTCACGTTGGACAGCGACTACCTGGCGCTCCATCAGCGCCGACCATCGGTGGTGCCGGGACAGCGCCTGGTGCAACTACACGTCGGTACGAACCGGGCCATCGACGTGAGCGCGAGCATGGCCGGACTGGCCGGCTTCACGTCGGTGCGATCCCGGCTGCCCGAGCTACTGGCGAACGGCGTCGCGCTGCTGCTGCCCCGGCGCTCCTTCGAGCGGACCACCGTCAACCGGGTACTGGTGGCAGACGAGGGCACCTGGCGGGAACGGGCCAAACACATCGACCTGCCGTTGTCGAGCCTGATCGAGCCGGGACACCAGTAACCCGCCTAGATGGACTTGGGAGCTATCCCCAGAACATGCCATCAGCGGACCCGATTGGAGATCATGTTCCGGATCTGACACACACTATGGCGACATCACCTCAGGAGAGCGCCATGACAATCCCCGCAACCGGTCGGCCGTTGACCCGACTGGAGATCGCCAAGCAGCACACGGAGCGTTTGTACGGCCGCAAAACCGCTGACCGGGTCGAGATGTTCAAGAACGGCATCCTGTACGTCCGGCCCGGTGGCTGGGCGCAGTTCTTCACCTGGCTCATCGACTTTGTGGTGTACGTGGTGACTGTCGCGGTGGGCATCGTCGTCGTGGCCTTGGTGGGCAGCAGTGCGGGCCTGACGAACGGTGTCCTTGCCCTGCTGATGATTGCTGTGCTGTTCGGGGCGCCGGTGCTGTACGGCCTGTTCTACGGCAATGGCCGCGCGCTCGGCGCGCTCTTCACCGGCACGCAACTGGTGCGGGTCAAGGACGGTGGTCGAGTCGGTTTCGCGGCGTGCTGGGCAATGCTGATCAGAACGGTGCTTATGCCGGGGCTCTTCCTCGTGCTGATGTTTGGGGCGCTCGAAGGGGGTGGCTTTGTGTCGCCGGGGGGTTCGTTGGTGCGGACCAGCATCGACCGTGCCGCCACCCGACAGCTCCATGCCGCAGGCATCCGGTGAGCCACTGAGCGGCTGGTGTTCGCCGGGACGACTCGATGAGGCCTCCCGGCGAACTTGTGTAGTTCAGCCCTGGACGGTACGGGCGAGGCTCGCTCGTACGGGTGCATAGTGGTCGGCCAACGCGTCCCGCAGCACCGCCGGGTCCCCGCCGATGACGGCGTCCACGATGGCCCGATGTCGTTGGACGGTGATCGCCCGGTCTTCGGGGTCGGTGCGTAGGGTCGGGGCGACGATCGCCTGGACCTGCCAGAACGCCTCGGTCAGCTGCAGGATCAGGTCGTTGCCCAGGGGCTCCATCAGTTTCAGATGAAATTCCCGGTCGACCGCGAGGAAGTCCTCGCCCTTGGCGGCCAGCTCGGCCATCTGGTCGGCGAGATCGGCGAGTTCGGACCGGTGGTCGGCGTCGAGGACCTCGATGATCTGGGCGGCCAGCCCCTGTTCGAGCGTCTGCCGGACGTCCACGACCTGGCCCAGTACGTGATGATCTTCTTCGCCGCTCAGTAGGCCCCGGAAGGCCAGGCTCTCCACGAGCGCATTGAGGGACATGCGGCCGACGAAGGTGCCGTGCCCGTGACGTACCTCAACGATGTCGAGGGCGGAGAGGATCTTCACCGCCTCCCGGATGCTGGAGCGGCTTGCTCCCACGGCTTCGCACAGTTCCGTTTCGGTGGGCAACAAATCGCCCGGCTTGAGCCGATTGCGCAGAACGTACTCCTTGATCCGCGTTACGACCTCCTGCCGGCGGGGACCTGGGCGCGCCTGCCCGCGTAGCGGACTCGCGTCAATCGTTGTCATCTGGCCCTTGCCCTTCCTTGACAGATCTGCCACGCTCAGAGTACTGACATCAGACATCAGACGTCGTACCCCATACACTCGGACCCCCGCAGCGCTGAGCGGTCACGCGGAGCGCATGAAGAGCCTATGGAGGCAGTTACGTGAGCACCACCCATAAGCGGGCAGTGCGGCGAATCGGCGCGTCGCGCCGGACTCGCTCGCTGGCCATGATGGCTACCGCCACGACCGTGGCGCTGGGGCTGGCGGCGTGCAGTGGCGGCCCCGCCTCGACCAACGCCGTCGGCGGCGGCAAGGACGGGAAGACGTCGATCGAGGCGACGATGGCGTTCACCCTCTCCAGCGGGTTCGACCCCGCCAACGCCTCGTCGGCGGTGGCGACAGCGGTCAACCAGCACATCTCCGAAGGTCTCATCGACCTCGACCCGATCACTCGCGAGCCGTACCTGGCGCTGGCCAAGGCCGACCCGGTGGCCAGCGCTGACGGGCTCACGCAAACCGTGACGCTGCGTGACGGTGCCAAGTTCTCCGACGGCACCCCGGTCACGGCCGAGGACGTCGCCTGGTCCTTCAACCGGGTGCTGAAGCCGGCGGACCCGGCGGCGCCGCCGCTGATGCAGGGCTTCATCCCGTTCATCGACTCGGTCACCGCCAAGGACGCGACGACGACCGAGTTCAAGCTGAAGTACCCGTTTGCCCTCTTCTCCGAGCGCATCTCGGTCATCAAGATCGTCCCCAAGGCGAAGACCGGCGACGCCGCCGCCGCGAAGGCCTTCGACACGGCCCCGATCGGCTCCGGCCCCTTCAAGCTGGACAGCGCGTCGAAGGAGTCCGGCATCAAGCTGAGCCGGAACGAGAACTACAACGGCCCCCGGGCGGCCAAGGTCGACACGATGACGTGGAACACCACGTCGGAGGCCGCAGCCCGGGTGTCTGACCTGCAGGGTGGTCGGGTCCAGGCCATCGAGTCGGTGCCGTACCTCAACGTCGACTCGCTCAAGGACAAGTACACCGTCGACGTGAAGCAGGCCTTCAACCAGGTCTTCCTCATGTTCAACACGGAGGCGAAGCCGTTCAGCGACAAGCGGGTACGGCAGGCGCTGCACTACGCCATCGACAAGGACGCGGTCATCAAGACGGCGCTCAACGGGTACGGCAGCGCGGCGACCAGCTACCTCGACGAGGGCAACAAGGACTACCAGAAGGCCGCGACGGTCTACGACCACAACATCGACAAGGCCAAGGCCCTGCTCCAGGAGGCCGGGGTCACGAACCTGTCGTTCCAGCTCGACACCACCGACAACTCGGTCGTGAAGGACGTCGCCCCGCTGGTCATCGAGCAGTGGAAGAAGATCGGCGTCAACGCCACCCTCAACACGGTGCCCTCCTCGGCTGTCTACGGCGACCTCGTTCCGAAGGACACCTTCCGGGTGTTGATGGCCACCGGTGACCCGAGCGTCTTCGGCACCGACACCGACCTGCTGATGCGCTGGTACTACTACGGCGAGACCTGGCCGGGAGACCGTTACCGCTGGTCCGACGCGGATCGCAAGGCCATGGCCGACCTGCTCGACAAGGCGGCCCAGACCTCCGACGAGGCGACCCGCAAGGCCCTGTGGAAGCAGGCCCTCGACATGGTGGCCGACCAGGTCCCGCTCTACCCGATCCTGCACACCAAGGTCGTCACGGCCTACGACCCGGCCAAGGTCACCGGTTTCTCCGGTGCCGCGACCACCGGCCTGTACTTCCTGGGCAGCAGCCGCAGCAGCTGAGCCCGAAATCGGGGGCCCGGACCCCGCTCCCCCCAACGTCCCGCCCTGCCCCGGTCACCCCGGGGTAGGGCGGGACACCCGGTGCCTCCCGACGAGAGAGAGACACGATGCTGACCGTCCTGAACCTGGTCGCGCGACGACTACTGACCCTGATCCCCCTGGTGCTGGGGATCACGCTCTTCGTCTTCGTGATCATGCAGTTCTCCCCGATCGATCCGGCGCTGTCCGTACTCGGGGACCAGGCAACCCCCGCGCAGATCGAGGCGTTCAAGGCCGCCAACGGCCTCAACGACCCGCTGCCACTGCGCTACCTGAACTTCCTGGGCGACCTGGTCCGCGGCGACCTGGGCATGACCTTCCCGCCCTCGGTGCCGGTCGCCGAGAAGATCGCCACCGCGCTGCCCCTGACGATCCAGCTGACGTTGCTGGGTGTGCTCGGCGCGCTGGTCATCGCGCTGGCCCTCGGCATTCCGGCCGCCCTGTACCGGGACCGCTGGCCCGACCAGGTCATCCGGTTCGTCTCCATGGCCGGCATCGCCACCCCGTCCTTCTGGCTGGCCCTCCTGTTCATCCAGGAGTTCGCGGTCCGGCGACCGATCTTCCCGACCGGCGGGTACGTCAACCCGGCCGACTCGGTCTCGCTCTGGTTCCAGTCCCTCGCCATGCCCGCGCTCGCGCTCGCCATACCGGTGGGGTGTTCGCTCGCCCGGATCGTGCGGACGTCCATGGTCGAGGAACTCGACAAGGACTACGTCCGTACCGCCATCGGCGCCGGCCTGCCGCCGCGCGTGGTGATCGGACGTAACGTGCTGCGCAACGCGCTGGTCAACCCGCTCACCGCACTGGGCCTGCGGATCGGCTACCTGATCGGCGGCACGGTCGTCATCGAGGCCATCTTCTCGCTGCCCGGGATGGGCACCCAGATCATGAGCGCGGTGCAGCAGAACGACACCGCACTCGCGCAGGGGACCGTCCTGACGATCGCCCTCGGGTTCGTCGTGGTGAACCTGATCGTCGACATCCTCTACCTCTTCGCCAACCCTCGACTGCGCGGAGGCCACTGATGCGCCGGACGCTCACCGCCCAGCTCTCGCGCCCCGGCGTCGCCTTCAAACGGCTCAGCCTCGCCGCCCGGGTCGCGCTCGGCTTCGTCCTGCTCATCGTCCTGGTGGGCCTCTTCGCCCCGGTCCTGCTCCGGTACGACCCCGCGCAGGCCGGACTGGGGCCGGCACTCACCGGCCCGAACGGTGACTTCTGGTTCGGTCTGGACAAGCTCGGGCGGGACGTCTTCTCCCGTCTGGTGGCCGGCACCCAGCGTTCCCTGATCGTCGGGTTCGGTGCCGCCGCCATCGCCCTGGTCGTCGGGGGGATCCTCGGTGCGGTGGCGGGCACCAGCCGGACCGCCGTGGACGAGGTGGTGATGCGCTGCCTCGACGTCATCATGGCCTTCCCCGCCATCGTGCTCTCCGCCCTGCTGATCATCTCGTTCGGGAAGAACAGCCTGCTGGTCCTGGTGCTCGCGATCGGCTTCGTCTTCACCCCCTCCATCGCCCGCATCGTCCGCGCCAACGTGCTCTCGCAGTACCGCGAGGACTACGTGGCCGCCGAGCGGATCATCGGGGCCCGGCGACCGCACATCCTCTGGCGGCACGTGCTGCGCAACTGCGCCGCGCCGATCCTGGTCTTCGTCACCGTCATGGTCGCCGACGCGATCGTCTTCGAGGCATCCCTCTCCTTCATCGGTGGCGGGTTGGCACCACAGGAGGCGGAGTCCTCGTGGGGCTCGGTGATCGCGTACGGCAAGGAGATGGTGCAGATCGGTGGCTGGTGGGCCACCTTCTTCCCCGGCCTGCTGATCCTGCTGACCGTGCTCGCGCTGAACGTACTCTCCGAGGGCATGTCCGACGCCTGGGCCGCCCCGGCGGCCCGCCGGGCCACCAGCAAGCCGGCCAGCGACGTGGCCGAGCCGGCGCTGGCCGGCTCCGGCGAGGTCGTACCGCTGCCCGGTCTCGACACCGCGGCCCAGCGACTGCGGGAGCGGGCACGTCCCCTCCCGCAGGGCGAGCCGGTCCTGACGGTCCAGGACCTGTCGATCGGGTTCGAAGGACGTCACCAGGGCGTCGACATCGTCGACGGCCTCAGCTTCGACGTTCGTCCCGGTGAGGTGCTCGGTCTCGTCGGCGAGTCCGGCTCGGGCAAGTCGCTGACCGCGCTGGCCGTCATGGGCCTGCTGCCGCAGGGGGCGCGGGTACGCGGAGAGATCCGCTTCCAGGGCGCGGACCTGCTGACGATGAGTATGAAGCGTCGGCGCGCCCTGATGGGGCGGGAGATCGCCATGGTCTACCAGGACGCGCTCTCGGCGTTGAACCCCGCACTACGCGTCGGCACCCAGCTGGCGCAGATGATCCGTCGGGGCGGCACCCGGTCCGCCGAGGAACTGATGCAACTGGTGGGTCTGGACCCCCGGCGCACGCTGGGGGCGTACCCGCACGAACTCTCCGGTGGGCAGCGGCAACGAGTGGTGATCGCCATGGCGCTGTCCCGCGACCCGCGCCTGATCATCGCCGACGAGCCGACCACCGCGCTCGACGTCACGGTCCAGGCGCAGGTGATGGAGCTGCTGCTGCGGCTGCGTGACGAGCTGGGCTTCGCCCTGATCCTGGTCAGCCACGACCTCGCGCTGGTCAGCGACGTCTCCGACCGGGTCGTCGTGATGTACGGCGGGCAGATCGTGGAGACCGGGGTGACCGCCGACGTGATCGAGGCCCCGGCGCACCACTACGCCCGGGGCCTGCTCGGATCCGTCCTCTCCCTGGAGGCCGGTGCCGAGCGGCTCACCCAGATCCGTGGTGTCGTGCCAGCACCGGCGGACTTCCCGGCCGGCTGCCGCTTCTCCGACCGGTGCCCAATGGCGACCGAGGTATGTCGGGACACCGTTCCTCAGCTGACCGGCACCGCCGAACACGGGTTCGCCTGCCACCACCCGGCCGTCACCGTCGACGACAAGGAGCTGGCCCGATGAGCACGACATCCCTGTCTGCACCGACTGCCGTGCCGGGTAAGCCGATCGTCGAGCTGGACGACGTGTACGTGCTGCACCGTACCCGCAGCAGCGGCCTGTTCAACCGGGCCCGGGTGCACGCCCTGACCGGCGCGGACCTGGCCATCCGTCCTGGCGAGACGGTGGGCATCGTCGGCGAGTCCGGGTGCGGAAAGTCCACCCTGGCCAAGGTGCTGGTCGGCCTCCAGCGGCCGACCAGCGGCACGGTCGCCTTCGCTGGGCAGGACGTGTGGTCGATGAGCGCGGCGGAACGCCGCCGGCACATCGGCGCGGGCGTCGGCATGATCTTCCAGGACCCCGCCACCTCACTGAACCGCCGCATGCCGGTACGCGAGATCCTGCGCGACCCGCTCGACGTACACAGTCGGGGTACCCGCCGGCAGCGGGAAGAACGGGTCGCGGAACTGATGGCCCTGGTGGGGCTGCCCCGCTCGGTCGCCGACGTCCTGCCGAGTCAACTCTCCGGCGGCCAGCGCCAGCGGGTGTCCATCGCCCGCGCCCTGGCCCTGGAACCGGGGCTGGTCATCGCCGACGAACCCACCAGCGCCCTCGACGTCTCGGTCCGGGCCCAGATCCTCAACCTGCTCCTGGACCTCAAGGACCGGCTCGGGCTGGCCATGGTCTTCGTCTCGCACGACATCCAGACCGTCAAGCGGATCAGTGACCGGGTGGTCACCATGTATCTCGGCCGGATCGTCGAGCAGGCACCGGCCGCCCTGCTCCCCGAGGGGGCACGGCATCCGTACACCCGGGCGCTCTTCTCCGCCACGCCGGGGCTGCTCTCGCCGATCGACCCGATCCCGCTGGTCGGCCCGGTCCCGTCCGCCGTCAATCCGCCCAGCGGATGCCCGTTCCGGACCCGCTGCTGGAACGCCACCGACCAGTGCGCCACCGAGCTGCCGCCGGTCCAGCGCGCCAACGCCGACGGCGGCGACCACCACGAGTTCCGGTGCTACCACCCGGTTCCCGCCGGGACCAGCAACGCGGAGCTGGTCGCACTCGCCAGCGCGGCGACCGGCCGTACCACCCCCCAACATGTCGAGGAGATAGCGTGACCACCCCTGCCCGGTTCGCCGGAGTCGTGCCGCCGACCGTCACCCCCCTGACCGAGGAGGGCGAGGTCGACGTCAGCTCCCTCGAACGGCTCGTTGAGCGGATGCTCGACGCTGGCGTCAACGGGATCTTCGCGCTCGGCAGTTCCGGGGAGACCGTCTTTCTCACCGACCGGCAGCGGGACCTGGCTCTCGAAACCATCGTGAAGACCGTCGGGGGAGCCGTACCGGTCATCGCGGGCTGCATCGAGCCGACCACCCGGCGGGTGCTGGACCGGGCCGAGGCGTCGACCCGGCTGGGGGCCGACGGGCTGGTGGTGACCGCCCCCTTCTACGCCATCGTCGGCCCGCACGAGGTCGAGCGACACTTCCGGTCGATCGCCGCATCGGTCGAGCTGCCGCTGCTCGCGTACGACATCCCGGTCTGCGTACACACCAAGCTCTCCGGCGACCTGCTCACCCGGCTCGCCGAGGAAGGGCTCCTCGCCGGCGTCAAGGACTCCAGCGGAGACGACGTCGCCTTCCGGCAGCTGGTGCTCTCCGTCGCCGAACGCGCCCCGAACACCGGGTTCAGCCTGCTGACCGGGCACGAAGTGGTGGTCGACGCGATGATGCTGGCCGGAGCCTCCGGCTCGGTCCCCGGACTGGGCAATGTGGACCCGGCCGGCTACGTACGGCTGCATCGGGCCTGCGTCGACGGCGACTGGGACACCGCCCGTCGCGAGCAGGACCGCCTCACCCGGCTGTTCCGGATCGTCGACGCCGCCGACCCCGCCACGTCGGCCGGCGCGACCCGGGGCGTCGGCGCGTTCAAGACCGCCCTCGCCCTGCTCGGCGTCATCGACAGCAACGCGGTCTCCCTGCCGCTGCGTCCGCTCGACGCCGACGAGACGGCCCGCGTGCGTACCCACCTGGAACTGGCGGGGCTGCTCTGACCATGCCCGAGGCAAGCACGCCCCGAGCTGCTACCACTGAGCTGGTCGCGGCGCTCGACATCGGTGGCACCAAGACGGCAGCCGCCCTGGTGACGAGGCAGGGGGAGATCGTCGACCGGCTCACCGCCGCGACCCCCGGCCGGGCCGGCGCATCCGCTGTCCTGGACACCGCCGCCGGCCTGGTCGAACAGTTGCGGGCGAGGTCGGCGGGAGCAGCCATCCGGGCGCTCGGCGTCGGCAGCGCCGGGGTGATCGACCGTACGACCGGCCGGGTGCTCTCGGCCACCGACGTACTGGCCGGCTGGGCCGGCACCGACCTGCGTGGGAGCCTGCACCAGGCAGTGGGGCTACCGGTCACGGTCATCAACGACGTGCACGCGCACGCCCTCGGTGAAGCCCGGTACGGGGTCGCCGCCGGACGCGAGACCGTGCTCTACCTCGCGGTCGGCACCGGCATCGGTGCCTCGTTCGTCATCGGCGGCACCGTGCTCGCCGGTGCCCACTCCGCAGCCGGTCACGCCGGTCACCAGCCCTCCCCGTACGCCGGGTCGCTGCCCTGCACCTGCGGCGGCCGGGGACACCTCGAAGCGATCGCGGCCGGGCCGAGCCTGGTCGAGGAGTACGCGCGGCGAACCGGGCAGCCGGTCGAAGACCTACGGTCCGTGGCCACCCTTGCCGCAGCTGGCGACGAGGCGGCCAGCGAGGTGGTCCGGCTGGGCGGGACTGCCGTCGGCTCGGCGGTCGGCGGGCTGGTCAACCTGCTCGATCCCGATGTCGTCGTGATCGGGGGCGGGGTCACCGGCCTCGGCGAGCGCTGGTGGCAGGCACTGCGGGACGCGGTGCGGCAGGAGACGTTGCCCGGTTTGGACGCCGTCCCCGTCCTGGCCTCCGACCTCGGTTCGGATGCCCCGGTCCTCGGGGCCGCCTCGCTCGCCTGGGAGGTCGAGTCATGAATCCACTGATCGCGCAGTTTCGGCACCGGCTGGTGGTGTCGTGCCAGGCGTACCCGGGTGAACCGATGCGCGACCCGGACACGATGCGCCGGGTGGCCCTGGCCACCGTCCGGGGCGGAGCCGCTGGCATCCGCGCCCAGGGGCTCGAAGACATCGCCGCGATCCGCGACGCGGTCGACCTGCCGCTGATCGGGCTCTGGAAGGACGGCGACGACGACGTCTTCATCACCCCGACCATCGACCATGCCATAGCCGTGGCGCGGGCCGGCGCGCACATCGTGGCGCTTGACGGCACCTCTCGGCCCCGGCCCGATGGTCGGACCCTCGCCGAAACTATCGCCGCCGTACACGAGCAGACCGGTGCCCTGGTCATGGCCGACTGCTCCACCCTCGACGAGGGGATCATCGCGGCCCGTGCGGGCGCGGACCTGGTCGGCACCACGCTGGCCGGTTACACCGCCTACACCAGCAAGGGTGACGGCCCGGACCTGGACCTGGTGGCACGGCTGGCGGCAGCGGTCGACGTTCCGGTGATCGCCGAGGGGCGGGTGCACACCCCGGCGCAGGCCGCGCAGGCCCTGCACGCCGGTGCCTGGTCCGTGGTGGTCGGCACCGCCATCACCCACCCCACCACCATCACCAGCTGGTTCGCCACCGCCATCAACGACGCCGCCGTTGCCGACGCCGCAGCGGCAGAGGCGTGACCGGTACGTAGTAGGAGGCCATGCCGTGGCTCTGACCGATCTCACCCTGGACCAGTGCTGGGCGTACCGGCCCGACCTGACGGTCCCTGCCGACCTGGACGACTTCTGGGCGCGCACGCTCACCGCCGACCAGCCCGGTCAGGCGACGTACGAGCCGGTCGACACCGGCCTCACCCAGATCCGTACCTTCGCGGTCACCATCGCCGGGTATGCGGGTGAACCCGTACACGGCTGGCTGCACCTGCCCGCGCAGGCCGAGGAGCCACTGCCCTGCGTCGTCGAATACCTGGGGTACGGCCGGGGCCGGGGTCGACCGCACGAGAAGCTGTTCTGGGCGGCGGCCGGCTTCGCCCATCTGATCATGGACACCCGTGGTCAGGGCTGGAGCGCTGCCTCCGGCAGCACCCCGGACCCGCACCCGTACCCGGCGGGCACCGTCCCGGGCTTCCTCACCCGGGGCATCACCGACCCGGACGAGTTCTACTACCGTCGGGTGATCACGGATGCCGTACGGTTCGCCCAGGCCGCCCGGGAGCATCCGGCCGTTGATGCCGATCGGGTCGCGGTCACCGGCATCAGCCAGGGCGGGGGTCTTACGCTGGCGGTGGCCGCGCTGTGTCCCGGCGTTGCGGCGGCCATGCCCGACGTGCCCTTCCTGTGTGACTTCCGGCGGGGGACCCAGGTCGCCGGCCGGGGCCCGTACGGCGAGATCGTCGAATACCTCAAGCTGCATCGGGACCGGGGCAGTCAGGTGTTCCACACCCTGTCCTACTTCGACGCCGCGGTGCTCGCGCCTCGGGCCACCGCCCCCGCGCTCGTCTCCATCGCGATGATGGACGCCGTCTGCCCGCCATCGACCTGCTTCGCCGCCTACCACCGTTACGGCGGCGAGAAGGAGTTGCGGGTGTACGAGTTCAACGACCACGAGGGCGGCGAAGCCGACCATCAGGTTGAGCAGCTTGCCTGGCTACGCAGGACCCTCGACGTGGGCAGCCCCCGGTAGCCGGGTACGCCCGGAGCTACCTGGCCCGGAGCTACCTGGCCAAGAGCGCGCGCAGCGCCTTCACCACCTCGGCGGGAGCCTCCTCGGCCATGAAGTGACCGCAACTGACCGTACGGTGTTCCAGCTCCGGGGCCCACGCCCGCCACACCTCGGCCGCGTCGTAGCCGAGGGCCGCCCCCCAGTCCTGCTGTAGTACGGCAACCGGCATCCGCAGCTGGGTTCCGGCGGCCCGGTCTGCCTGATCGTGCTCGATGTCGATACCGGCGGTGGCCCGGTAGTCGGCGACGATGGAGGGTACGGCGTTACGGGAGGCTGTCAGGTACGCGTCCCGTACGTCGGCCGGAATGGCGTCCGGGTTCTGGGTCCAGATGTCGAGGAAGTGGCCGAAGAACGCGTCCGCGCTGGCGCTGATCAACTGCTCCGGCAGGCCGGGCGGCTGCGCCATCAGGTAGAGGTGGAAGCCGACGGCGGCGCTGGCCCCGTGCATGACGTTCCACGTGTCGAGGGTCGGCAGCACGTCGAGCGCGGCCAGATGAGTGATCGTCTGCGGATGGTCCAGACCGGCGCGGACCGCGACCAGAGCACCCCGGTCGTGTCCGGCCAGGGCGAACCGTTCGTGTCCCAGGTGCCGGGCCAACGAGACGATGTCGGCGGCCATGGTGCGCTTGGCGTACGCCGTACCGTCGGGGTCGGCGGGCTTGTCGCTGTCGCCGTAGCCGCGCAGGTCGGGGCAGATCACGGTGTGATCGGCGGCGAGGTCGGCGGCGACATGTCGCCACATGAGGTGGGTCTGCGGGAAGCCGTGCAGCAGCACGATCGGGCTGCCGGATCCGCCTACCGCTGCGTTGAGCGCCACGCCGTCGGCGACGGGAACCCGCTGGTAGTCGAATCCGCTGATCTTGGTGGTCATGGGAACCTCTCGCTCGGATCGGGTCTTCGCGTACGACACCCAGCCTGGCCAGCGGCGATGAGCAACGGATCAGCAGCGGATGAGTGCCCGGAGGCAGACTGTCGTCCAGCGAGTGCTTGCGAGCTGCCGTCGGTGGCATGCCTAGATTGGGTGCATGACCAGGCAGGCGTCGACCCCGGGGGTGGCCTTCGGCGTACTCGGCCCGCTGGAGGCGGTGGACGGGCGTGGTCCGGTCCCGCTGAAGGGTCCACGCCACCGTACGGTGCTGGCCCGCCTGCTGATCGCGCGTGGCCGGGTCGTGTCGACCGACCGCCTGGTCGATGACCTGTGGACGACGCCACCGGAGGGTGCGGTGGCGGCGATCCGTACCTTCGTGGCCGATTTGCGGCGAGCCTTGGAGCCTGACCGGCCATCCCGGCAGCCGGCCCGGCTGCTGGTCACCGCCCCACCCGGGTACGCGTTACGTGCGACGCCGGCGGCCGTGGACGCGTGGCGGTTCGAGGCGGCGGTCGCCGAGTCGGCCCGACTGTTGGCAGCGGGCGAGGCCGGGCCCGCCCTGCGCTGCCTCGACGACGCGTTGGCGCTGTGGCGGGGACCCGCATACGGCGAGTGGGCCGCCGAAGGGTGGGCCCGCGCCGAGATCGACCGTCTGGACGAGCTGCGGATACTGGCCGTCGAGCGGCGGGCCGAGGCACTGTTGGCGTTGGGGCGGGCCGCCGAGGCGGCTTCCGACCTGTCGGCCCACGTGCGCGACTATCCCCTGCGCGAGGATGCCTGGCGGCTGTTGGCCACCGCCCGATACCGCGCGGGCCGCCAGGGGGAGGCGCTGGCCGCGTTACGCCAGGCCCGGGAGACCCTGGTGGCGGAACTCGGTATCGACCCCGGCCCCCGGCTGCGGGAGTTGGAGAGCGACATCCTCGCCCAGGCCCCGCACCTCACCCCGACACCGCCGATCGAGGCTACTTCGGTGACCGCCGCCGCCTCTCGCCCGCCGCCGTCGTTGTCGCTGTCGCCGGAGGAGCCACGTCCGTTTGTCGGTCGGGACGAGGAGTTGGGCCGCCTGCTCGGGGTGGCCGAGCAGGTCGCCCGGTCTGGTCGCCCCGGCCTCGTCCTGGTCTCCGGGGACGCGGGGGCGGGTAAGACCGCGCTGGCCGAGGCACTCACTCGGCGGCTGGCGGCCGACGGCTGGACGACGGCGTGGGGTCGCAGCCCCGAGTACGAGGGTGCGCCCGTCGCCTGGCCATGGACGCAGATCACCAATGCCCTGGCCGGGACGGCTCCGGCTGGCGGCGCGAACATCGGCAGCGCGAACATCGGCAGTGCCGAGGAGCCGGCCGTGGCCCGGTTCCGTCTGCACCGTACCGTCGTGTCACTGGTGACGACGGTGGCCGAGCGAGGGCCGGTGCTGCTGGTCCTCGACGACCTGCACCGGGCGGACGAGGACACCCTCGACCTGCTGGTCGCGCTGCTCGGCGAGCCGGAACCGGTCACCGGTCCCGTCCTGGTCGTCGGCACGTTCCGCGCCACCGAGATCAGCCCGGTGCTCACCACGACCCTGGCGCGGTTGGCCCGGAACGAGCCGGTCCGCAGCTATCTGGGCGGGCTCGCCGAGCCGGCGACCGGGGAACTCGTCCGAGCTGTCGTCGGGCCGGACCCGGACCCCTCGGCGGTACGGCAGATCCACCGTCGCAGCGGCGGTAACCCCTTCTTCGTACGGGAGTTGGCGCGGCTGTTCGAAGCCGAGGGCGGCACGGCGCTGGAGCGGGTCCCGGCGGGGGTACGGGACGTCATCCGGCATCGACTGGCCCAGTTGCCGGACGCGGCACAGACACTGTTACGGCAGGCCGCGGTGATCGGCCGGGACATCCATCCGGACGTGCTGACCGCCCTGGCCGGCGACGATCCGGCGGTGCTCGACGCGCTGGACCACGCCGTACAGGCCGGGTTCCTGATCGAAGCGGACACTGGCGGCGGCTTTCTGGCCGAGCAGGGCATCGCCGACCAGCTTCGATTCACCCACATCCTGGTGCGCGACACGCTGTACGGCGACCTGTCGGCACTGCGTCGGACCCGCTGGCACGCCGCAGTCGGCGAGGCTATTGAACGGCTACACCCGGACGATGTCGCCGCCCTCGCCCACCACTTCACCCAGGCCGCCAGCCGGGCCACCGCACCCCGCGCCGCCAACTACGCGCGGGCCGCCGCCGAACAGGCCGAAGGCCGGTCCAACCTGCACGAGGCGGCCCGTCGGTGGCAGCAGGCGGTCGAGGCGTACGACCGGGCCGGTGGCGACGACGTACCCGGACGGTTGTCGGCGGTGATGGGCCTGGGCCGGGCGTTGGCCGTGACCGGTCGCCTGGCGGAGGCCCGTCGGCACCGGGTCGAGGCGATTACGGTAGCCGAGCGGATCGACGATCCTGATCTGATGGCGACCGTGCTCGCCGCCTTCGAGGTGCCGGCGGTCTGGACCCGCAACGACGACGAACAGCTCTCCCAACGGATCGTCCAGGCGGCCCGACGTGTGTTGGCTGCACTGCCCGAGGGCGAGGCGGAACAACGTAGCCGGCTGTTGAGCACCCTCGTCCTGGAACTGCGGGGCACCACGACCGAGCACGGTCGCCGGTCGGCGCAGGAGGCGGAGACGCTGGCTCGACAGACCGGCCACCCGGCCCTGCTGGCCTTCGCGCTCAACGCCCGTTTCATGCACACCTTCGAACGCACCGGGCTGGCCGAAGCCCGAGCCCGGATCGGTGCCGAACTGGTGGACCTGGCCGCCCGGCACGAACTGGTCACCTTCGAGGTGCTCGGGCACCTCATCCTGCTCCAGGCGCACTGCGCGTTCGCCGACCTTGCCGCCGCCGACACCCACGCCCGTACCGTCGACCGGCTCGCCGAGCAGTACGACCTACCACTGGTCGGCGTCTTCACCCGGTGGTACGCCGCCCTGCGCCGGTCCATCACGGGGCACCTCGGCGAGGCGGAAGCCGCATACCGGGCGGCGAACGCCAGCCTGCCCCAGGGCGGGATGCCCGGCCTGGAGCAGGGACTGCTTCCCCTCGCCCTGCTGTCGTTGCGGCTGTCCGGGGACCGGTCCGCGCCGGCGGATCCGGACGAGTGGGCGGGAACCGACTGGGGTCCGTACGAACCCTGGGTACGTCCACTGGTGTTGTTGGCGGCCGACCGTCGCGTCGAGGCGCTCGCCGCGCTGCGTACCTGCCCGGAATCTCCGTACGACCTGCTCCGGGAAGCCCGCCTCTGTCTCACCGCCCGGGCCGCGCTCGCGCTCGACGACCACGACACGATGGCGTACGTCTACGCCGAACTCCTCCCCGCAGCCGCCGAGCTGGCCGGGGCGGGGAGCGGCGTGCTCACCCTCGGTCCGGTGGCCGGCTACCTTGGCGACCTCGCCACCGCGCTCGGCCGATCCGATGAAGCCGATGTCCACTGGCAGCGGGCGGAGGAGCTGACCGGGAGCGTCACCGCTGCTGACGGAAATATTGGTTGCCCTGGTCCAGACAGCCGTACATCAGAACAGTAATCTGCTTGTCGAGAATATGGACGTTCAGGCACTTGTTCGCGAACGGGCTGTAGACCTGCTTCTTGCTGTTGATCCGGAACTGCTGCGCCGGATTGCCACTGCACCAGGCCACCTGGACCGGGGTCCAAGAGTCCGTCGAAGCGTTCGCGACGTCCATGCACAAGCCCACCGATCGGATCGTGCCGTCGGATCGCGTTTCCCAGCGCTGCACCGAGGAGCCGTCGCACTTCATTACCCGCAGGTGGGTGCCATCCTGCGCCCGCACCGCGCTCACGCAGCCGTGGTACTCGTCGTTGACCAGTGCGAAACCCGGCGGCGTGGTCGGTGTGGCGGAACGCGTTGGCGTCGGGGTGGCCGACCTGCTGTTACTGGGCGAGGAGGATGCCTGCGGTGACGGTGTGCTGCCGGCCCGGGGTGAGGTGGTCGTGGTGGCCCCGGGGGGACCGGCAGCCAGCAGCGATGGGTCACTGAAGGTGGTGTTGAGCGCGTACCAGGCCGCGTACCGTTCTATCCGGTTCACGTAGTCGCTGGCATCGTCGGGAACGCCGCCGGCCGAGAGCACTGCTGGCATTCCCGAGTGGTAGGCAGCCACTGCCAGTGGCCACGGCTCTCCTCCGACCTTCACCTCGCGGACCTGTCCCATCAGGTGGCAGAGGTAGTGCGCCAGCGCCAGGACGCTTGCCTCCGCGTCCACCTGATCGACGCCTGGCCAGGGCTGCCAGGTACGCCATTCGTCGTCGGTCAATCCAGCCAGCCCACGACCTGTCCGGGCGGTGGTCGCATCGGCGACGAATCGCGACTCCTCCATGAGCTGTCCGGCCAGCCTCGCCGGAGTCAGGGTCGGGCAGGATGTGGCGGCTTCGGTGATCGGTCGCAGGTGTTCGGCCGGTACGGTCACGCCAGGTAAGGGTGCCTTTTCGGCGTCGCCCAGGCTGGCCAGCACGACCGTCGTCCCGGCACTCGCCACGACGACGAGAGTGATGGCGGCCAACGCCGTACGCCAGCTTGCGCGCAGCGCGGGTCTCTTGGGCCGGCTCATCGGGGGCACCCCTTCGATCGTCCTTGCTGTTCACACAGCGGCCCGGACCCACGTGCGCTTGGTGTGGCCAGGTCAGACACGACATGCGACCGCATCGGATACTGGGCCAGTGGAAGGATAGCGGGACGACGGACCGCCGCTACTAATCCACTGTAACCAGTCGTCTCCGGCACGCCCCAAACCCGACGACTCCACCTTGGGCGTGGCTTCGCTACAGTTGCCCAGCGTGCCGGAATCGGGCTCCTGACAAACCCCGATCGTGATGAGCCGTTCGGGGATCAAATCATCAGGTGGGGCCGGCCCATCCCGAGCGTCGGGTTCTCGGCGGAGGAGGATGCCGTGCCTACGATTCGGCGGAGACTGTCCCTACTGGCCATGCTTCTTACGGTGGCCATCTCTGGGCTCCAGCTCGCGCTACCGGGAATCTCGGCCGGGCAGGCGCCCTCCGACACACGTACGGTCAAGTACTACACCGTGTCCGATTCTCCGGGCGGCGAGACGCTGGCCAGCGTCGCTGGTCGGATCCTCGGTGACGAGTCGCGTGCTGACGAGCTCTACCAGCTCAATGCGGGCCGGACGCAGCCGGACGGCGGCACGCTCACCGAGCCCACCCGGCTACGAGTCGGCTGGCACCTGATCCTGCCCTGGGACGCGGTAGGCGACGGCGTGCAGTACGGTCGGTTGCCGACCGGAAAGGGGACTCCGCCGCCGACCACGCCCCTGCCCTCGGTCGATCCGGCCGCAGCTCGAACCGCAGCCGCAGCCCAGGGCGACGGCAAGCTTCCCATCCTGTGGATCGCGCTGGCCATCGTGTTGGCCTTGTTGCTCGTGGCGGCGGTCGGCATCTGGTGGTGGCGCGGATCCGGGAGCAGCGGTGGCCAGGGCCGGCCGCGACGGCCTGGAAGGAACGCGACCCCAGGCGGTCCCGAGCTCCTCGGTACCACGGTCGCCGCCACGATCGACCAGACACTGCGCACGTTGGGAACCGAGTGCGCGGCCACCGGTCAGGCAGTTCCCCGTATCCAGGGGATCAGCGTCGACGACGAGCTGGTCACACTTCGGCTGTCCAGCGCCGATGAGCAGACCGTAGCGCCGTGGACAGCCGACAGGTCCGGCCGGACCTGGCACGCGCCGCTCGGGGCGCTTCGGGATCGACCCACCAGGTGGGACATCGACGTACCCTGCCCACGCCTGGTCACCCTCGGCACCTGGGATGGCCACGAGGAGCTGGTCGAACTTGGGGCTGCCAGCGGGCTGATCAGCGTCGGTGGGGACCGGACAGCAGCCCAGGAGCTGGTTTTGGCCTGGGCGAACCAACTCGTCGTCAGTCCCTGGTCAGAGGAGGTCCAGGTGGTGGTCAGTGGGCTTGGCGAGGTGGTGGTGGATGCGGACATGGACGATCGGATCGTCTCGGTTGGCAGCACGAGCGAGGCGTTGGCCGAGATCGACGGACAGGGGCAACTGGCCGACTGGTTCGGGCCGGGCGTGCTGATTCTCGCCTCCGCCCCGACCGAGCAGGAGGCCGCCCGGGTGGCCGCCCTGGTCTCGCGACCGCAGAACCCCTGGGCGGTGGTGGCCCTCGGGGAGAGCCCGCACGATCAGTGGCGGTTCACTGTGGACGAGCAGCGCCGGGTGGAAACGGGCGCGCTCGGCATCACGGTCTACTCGGCCGCCACGACCGGCGCGCGGCCCTGGGCCGGGCAGGAGAACACCGTCTGGCGCTGATCCCCTCCCGCCGAACGAGTGGAACCTGCTGCGGGGGCACAACCGGCACGGCCGACCGGGTGCCGTCAGCTGACGAAGCGAAAGGGCGGGTGCGCGTCCCCCCGAAGCCCGCGCACCCGCCCTGCTAGATGGCCAACCGTCGACGATCAGCCGCCGGCGGCGGTACGCAGCGACCAGAAGTTCGACCGGTACGCGTCGTGGATCGAGTTCGAGGTGATCCGCAGCAGTGCCTCGTCGTTCTCCCGCAGCGCCGAGTAGCTCCAGTTGTGGCTACCGGTGAAGACGAGCTTGGTGTCCTTGACACCGGCGTAGGTGCCCTCGATCGCCATGTACTTGGAGTGCACCAGGTAACCGTCGGCGTTGTTGAGCTTGTAGACCATGATCCGGTCATGGTTCAGCGCCGCCAGCACCTCCGGCGTCGACTCGGCGTAGACGATGTCCACCCAACACTTCTGGTTGGCCAAGGCGCGGAGCACGTTGGCCACCTCGACCCGGGTGAACGACCACATTGCGATCCGGATCATGGTCCGCCCGGTGCCCGTACCGGTGTTGGTGTTGCCGGTGCAGGTGACGTTCTCACTGAGCGCGTTGGCGATGGTGTCGCTGCTGGCACCCGATCCGGCGCGGGGGAAGAAGTACGACTTCACCGATCCGACTGAGGTCGACCGGTAGTAGTCGTTGTTCTTCACCTTGGCCGCGAGGTCGTTGTGGTAGCTGACGTAGCTGTTGTATATCTCGTTGTGGCCGACGAGCTGCAGCGCGTTGTTCCAGTAACGCTCGCTGTTGGACCAGTTCAGGTTGGCCGACGACTGCACCAACACGTTCGAGGCACCGAGCGTGCTGGAGAAGAGGAAGAACTTGTTGTGCATGATCGGCGTGTTGAGGTTGCCGATGCACGCCCGGCCGGCGGTGCAGACAACGCCCCAGGACGGGTTGGCCCGGTTGGTGCCCAATGCCGAGATCAGCGTTGAAGCGGCCGTCTCGCTGGCCCGGTCCGAGTCCACGACTACCCGGACGTTGACCCCCCGGTCCCGGGCTGCGATCAGGTCGGCGGTGATGTTCTGGTCGGTGGTGTTGTAGATCGCGACCCGGATGGTCGAACCGCTGGGCGAGCCCTGGATCAGTTCGCGGATCCGGTTGACGATGGCGTACTTCTGCGCCGTCGTTCCCGTCGGGTTGTTGAACACCGCCCCGGTCACCGGCGTCGCCACCTCGGCAGCGGCCGGTGCGCCGACGAGCAGTCCGGTCACCACCACCGCCGAGAGTAGGCCGGCCAAGCCGAGCCTCGTCGTACGTCTCATCGCATCCCCGTTCGATGATCGTGGGCGCCTGCTGCGCCCGACGTAAGGGAGGTAATCAGAGTCCGGCGATACCGGTCAATGCCGCCGGAGTTGTAGTCGACTACCACCCGGGTCGTCGGCGGCCTCGCCCACGACGGTGATGCCCGGGGCGGCGCGGAGCAGGGCGACCAGGCCTGCGCGGATCAGGGTCTGATCGTCGACGACGAGGACCTCGACCGGCCGACTGGTGCTGGTCATGGGATTCCCGTCTGTTACCGGTTTGATGCCGAATACTTCGGAGGTGTCACTGAAGCCTATGACTGCATGGTTGGCCGCAGTACGCTGACCTACCGCATAGGTTGTAGACACCCGCACATCCACGGTGGTGGCTGTCCACTGAAGATCTACCCGCTGTTGGATTCGGCCCCACGAAGAACCGCCTAGCTTGGGTACGTCTATGGCCTGGCAGGGCACTACCTGATTCACGGCTTATCGGGCGTTCGTTCGGGACTATCGGAAGAGGGCGGTACGTGCGGCAGCGGGAGCGGCAGCAGCCTGGTGGCGGAGTTTGTGGCGGGTGGTCGCGGCGGTCGTTGCTGCTCACCACCGGTCTCGTGGCCGCCGGTTGTGGAAAGCAGGAGCGACCCAGACTCCAGGACGAGGGCAGCCAGTCCACGGGTGAGCCCACCAAGCAGGGGCTACAGGCCCTGCTCAACCGCCGGGCCGAGGCGCTGCAAAAGGGTGACGAGGCAGCTTTCCTGGCGGACCTCAACCAGGCCGACGACAAGCTGGTCAAACAGCAGAAGCTCCTCTTCGACAACCTACGTAAGTTCAAGCTTGCCGCCTTCCGCTACACCATCGGCCAGTCCTTCCTGATGCCGGAGGGAGAGGTGTACCGGTTTATGCCGGTGCACGAGGTGGTACAGCTCACCGCGGATGACGGGCCTGGTGGGGTGGCGCCTGCGGGCAGTTACCGCTACTCGGTCGTGCGCCGTGACGGTCGGCTGGTGATCACCGAGATCCTTCCCGTCACCAGGGAGAACAGCAAGGAGCTGAACGCGTTCAACGCGCTGGAAGCCGATGCTCCCTGGATGCACACGCCGCTGACGGTCCAGTACGTCGACAACGCCTGTCTGGTCGGCGACGCCAGCGTCTCCGACCTGCAGCGCTACGCCGATGCCGCCCGCAGCGAGGTTCGCCATGTCGAGTCACTCTGGGGTGACCGGCTCCGCTTCCCGGGGTATGTGCTCTTTCTGACCAGGGACGAGGAGAACTTCAAGAAGTGGTTCAGCGTCGGTCAGGCCAGTAACTACAAGTCCACCGTCGAGGGATTCCAGATCCCGCAGTACGGTGTGCGCCAGAACGGTGACGTCTACAAGGATCAGTACGTCGGCTCCCGGGTTCTGGTCAATCTCAAGACCATCGCCAACTTCAACGACGATCCGCGCCGGGTGATTCGGCACGAGCTGGCGCACAGTGTTGGTTCGCGGGCGACCACGCTCAGTCCGGGTGGTTGGGTGCTGGGTGCGCCGACCTGGGCCGTTGAGGGGTACGCCCGCTGGACGGAGCAGATCAACGAACGCCCGTACATCGCCAGTCAGTTGGCGGCCTTCAAGGGCAGATTGCCCACGTCAAAGGACTTCTATGGTGGCACTGCGCCGTTCAACTATGCGTTGAGCTCGACGGCCTTCTACTTCGTCGAGCAGAAGAAGGGCCGGGCCGCCGCCGTCGAGTTCTACGCCAGCGTGATCAAGTACAACGACACCGAGGGCGAGCCGGTGGTCGATACGCCGATCTTCAATGCCATCTGCAAGCGGGTGCTCGGCGTGACGAGCAGTGACTTCACCCAGCAATGGGCGAGCTTCGTACGGAATGGAGCGTGACGCGGTGCAGGTGACACCCCCGACGTCGCCGTTCGGCCCAGCCGGTCCGCCCGGCGCGCCGCTGGGTCCCCCACCTCCGGTTGTCGCCGAGTCGAGCGGGGGCAGGCGCGGGACGAGCTGGGGACGGTTGGTTCTTGTGGCCGCAGTGGTCGGCTTGGTCTCGCTGCTGGGTGCTGGTGGCGGCGGCTACGCCATCGCCCGCAATACGGAGCTCGCGAAGCAGACCGCTCGATGCGGAAATGCCCGCTGTATCCCTGGCCTCAGCGCGACCACCCTGATCGACGGGCTCAAGCAGAAGGGCTTTACGTGCGAGGAGCGCAGCGGTAGCTGGACTTGCCAGCTCAAGATCGGTCAAGCGTACTTCGAGACCTACGTCAGCAGTCACGAAGGGTTGATCATTGATTTCTCCGGGTCGGTCCGTTCTGTTTACGAGGACGAGGTCCCGGCGATGACCAAGTCCTTCCTTACCTGGCTCGGATCCGTGCCGGTTGCCCACGACCCGGTCTCCATCGAAGAGGTCCGTGGTTGGCTCGACCAGCGGTTCGAGGGCGGCGCGGACGCCAACGCGACCATCGGTAGCTACAGCTACCAGTTGACTGCCACCGACAAGCGGGCTCTCCGGCTTCGGGTCCTGGTGAAGCAGGGATGAACATGCCCCATCAGCCACCCATGAACACCGGTGCGCAAGGGCTGCCGCCGGCGGTTCCACCGTCTGGACGCCGTGCGCGCTCCTCCGGGCCGGGCAAGGTCCTGCTGGTGCTGGCCGTGGTCGTGTCTCTGGTTCTGAGCGGGCTCGTCGGGGCAGTCGTCGGCGGGGTCACCGGAACGTTGACCACCGGCCCGGAGGGGCCGTCAGCGCTACCGTCGACCGATGCCAGCTTCCCCACCGTGGAACGTCGCTACCTGCCGGGAGTCAAGGTTTCGACCGTTACCGAGGAGTGGCTGAAGAAGGCCAACTCCTACACCTGCACCCCACCCGATTCGGGCCGCAGGACCATCAGTGAGGCGGCGAAGCAACTGCAGTGTGAGCCCCCCGGCAACCTCAAGTACGCCATGAGTGTCGGCATCGAGTTCGGTGACGAAGCTCAGGTGCGGTACGTCCGGGCGGACTGCTGGCTCAAGCCGGGTTCCAAGGTGTGCGTCTCGCTCTTCGCCACGTTTGCTGACGCGCTGATGTACGGAAACACTGAGCTGCGCAAGCAGGCGTACGAGTGGGCGGAGAAGAACGCCGAAACCGACAATGTCACCACGATCGGCGGGATCCGGTTCACGGTCCGTCTGGAACCGCGCAGCATCGTGGCGGAGCCGGCACTCTGACGCGGTCGGTCCACCACGCTGTTACCGCTGGTCCTCGTCCGCCAAGTGGCGTAGTCGATGCTCGATGTCCAGTTCGAGCAGATAGTCCCGGCAGGCCGGCGGGACCAGGTCGGGCCAATCGGTACGCCGCTGCCGGATCATCTCCCGGATTGCCGAGCCGGTGATCCGGTCGGCGGTGCGATGGAAGAGGACCCGTACGTCGTAGCCGAGGCTACGGAGAAGCTCGACCTTGCGTACGTTCCACTCGTCGCAGATCGTCACGTAGGCGACCACCGTCGGAGGGATGGACCGGGTGAGCAGTTCCGGCTGCTCGATCGGAAATGGCTGCACGGTGAAGCGATCCTGGTCCAGCCCGGCGGCGAACAGAGTGCGCCGGATCATCGTTGCCCGCTCCAGGTAGGTGAGCGGATTGGCCTGCGGTTGGTGGCGGTGCGCAGCGCCCTGGTGAGTGCTGCGCAGCCGATGCGGGTCCGGCTGGGTGACACCGACCCGGAGGAAGTCGCACTTGTTCGCCGCGGCGAGCAAATAGGCGAGGTGGTCGAGGTGCAGGATCTGGAATCGGCCGTGCGCGAATCCCTCCCGGGGCCGACCTGCGTACGGCTGTCTGTGGTCGACCACGCACGTCTCCGTACCGCAGATGGAAAGCTGTCGATCGAAGTATAGAGATGAGTCGTGCTCTTGTTCTGTCCGATTCAAGAGCCCAGCGGGGTGGTGTGTCGTTCGACCCGGGTCAGGTGTCGGCTGATCGTGAAGGCGTAGCCGACGAGTACGGCGGCCAGCGCGACGATGGTCGCCACCGGCGTTGGCATCGTCATGGTGACCACGGCGGCAAGCGTGACCCCCACGACCGTGGTCAGCAGTCGGGCGACGTTGAACGGGCCGAAGGTGACCCGTTGCAGTCCGGCTCCGCCGATCATCCAGGTGCCGATCGCTGCGGCGAGGAGTAGTCGTAAGCCGGTTGGTAGGTCGTCTGCGCCCTCTCCGATCTGGGCCAGGATCTGCCCGAGTGCCCATCCGAACAGCAGGACGGTTGTGGCGAGGCAACCGTGCAGATAGGCGTACGCCTGTCCGCCCCTGAGCCGGTCTCGGCTAACGCCCTTCGACACGAAGATGCTGTACACCCACCAGATGGAGGCGGGTACGCAGAAAGCGACGACGGCGCTGGCGAAAACTGGACCACGTGGTGCGTCGGAGACCGCGTCGAGCAGGTCCGTCAGCGAGACACCCAGCAGGATGATCGTGAACAGACCGAGTCGCTCTGGCAGGTGAGAGGTGTGTACCGGAGCGCGTTTGAGCAGGTAGCGGCCGATCCACGGGGTGAGTAGCTCGATGGTGAGTCCGGTGGCCCAGAGGGCCGGCCGGGTGCTGGGCGGAGCGAAGAGTGAACCGAACCAGATCAGCCAGCCGAGCCCGAAGCCCGGTAGGTAGATGAAGGTGACCCAGCGGAATTCGGTTCGGCTGGCCCGTACCCGTAGATAGAGACCGAGTAACGCGCCTCGGACGACGAGGTAGCCGATCGGAAAGAGCAGGGTACGGGGCGCGTCGGCGACCCCGACGGCCATTGCGCCGGCCCCGACCATCGCCGCGAGGACGCTGAGCCGTTGCGTCACGTCGTCGCAGTCGAACCGGGTGTCGAAGAAGGCTTGGCCGACCCAGGCCCACCAGAGAGCGGCGAAGAGTCCGAGGGCGGCGAGGACCTCTCCCCAGGTGAGGCGGGGATCATTGCCGAGTCGGGCGGTGACCGTCGTCATCGCGAACACGAACGCGAGGTCGAAGAAGAGTTCCAGCCAGCTTGAGTGCCGGTTCTCCTCGTCCTTTCCGTTGATTCGCGGATTCACCCCGTCGGAGCAGCGTTCGGTCACTCCCCATCGTCCCCCTAAAATGCCACTAATTCACCTCATACTCGTCATCCCGATAGCGCTGTGGCCCCGGCGTCAGCCGGGGCCACAGTTGGTTCGACCTGCCTGGTCGAGGAGGTCACTTCCTGTTCTCGCCGCCCCGCCAGGCACTACCTGCCTTGGCCAGACCACGGCTGACCAGGTAACCGATCGTCAGCAGGGTGATCATGAACCAGGCGTTGTCGGCCCGGAAGATGTCTACCCCGGTGCTGTTCCGTCCGACGATCTGCGACGCGATCAGCACACCGGCCACCGCCGCCAGGTAGACGTACAGCTCAGTGCTCTTCAAGGCCGGCTTCGTCTCCGTGCCCGGTTTCATCTCCCGATGGACGTGACCGCCGCCCCGCATGTCCATTTGTTGGGTGGGCAGGTTGCCGATGTCCGTCCTCGGCTGGTTCTGGGTCCGGGTGGCCTGCTGCGGTGCCCGCACAGGTGTCTGGATGCTCATCTTTCCTCCTCGGAATTCGATGAGTGTTCCCGGTTCCGCCCTTCGCCGTCCGCGCACGCGTGAACGGCAGGGCACCCACCTGGCTACCCGACCGAGCCCTGGAGTAACCAGCGGCGGTACGGGTGCGCCACCGTTCGGGCATTGGCGGCATGACCGACCCAGCAGACGGTTGACAGACCTAACAGAGCGAAGCCGCAGGATCCCGCTCAACAGGGTCGAATACGACGTCAACCGGGTCGAGTACGACGTCGCGGGGAATGCCCGGCCAGCGTTCGAAGGTGGCGTCGAGGAAGTACTGCTGGCCAGGATCCCAGGTATGACCAGTGGCCCGACGGTGGTAGATGTAGCCGAGCGAGTGGGTGCGGTAGATGGTCGCGCCGGCACGACGGAGACGGTCGAGTAGTCCGTAGTCGACTGATCTCGGCACCGGCCGCCAACCCCCCACCGCTTCCAAATCGCCCTTTGCGATCAGCATCGTGCCACCGGCGACGGCCTCGCAGTCTGTCTCGGGAACTCCGACGGCCCGTCGAACGGTGACGCCCAAGGTTTCGAGATGGACGAACTCGCTGCCCTTACCGACGAGTGTTGCCCCGGAGTAGTGCCGAGCCAGCACCAGATCCCACACGTGTTCAGTGGAGTAGGTGTCGTCGTCATCGAACTTGGTTACCAGGCTGCCTTGCGCCCGTCGGGTGGCCAGCCCGAGCGCCTCGCCGAAGCTGACCGTCTCCGGCACGGACACGATCTCGAACGGCCGCCCAGATTCGGCCAGCCGGATGCGCAGCCCGGCCGGCAGTTCGACGCCGTGCAGACAGAGAATGATCTCCAACTCGGGGTACGTCTGGGCGATGATCGCCTCAAGCGTGGCCGTCATCATCTCCGGCCGTCGGGTCGCCAGAACCACGCTGACCTGCGGCAGGTGACTCAACGCGGGAAAGGTCGACGTCGTCAGTCGGGGCAGCGCGAATGCGGTGGCGTGTCCGCGTAGGGCAGCCCGCCGCTGTCGGACGCTGCGCGCTTCGAGGGCGAGCGCGTCGACCGCGTCCACCGGCGTACTCAGCAGGGTACGCAGCTCCGGGGCGATCAGATCGGCGACCCGTGCCGGTAGCGTGGGCGCGTGGACCACGGCACCGGTCATCGCGATCTGCGCCAGGAGAAAAGCCGTACCGGGCGGATCGGTGTCGTCCAGTTGTGGGCAGTGCACCACGCCGATCTGACGTAGCATCGCCAGGGCTGCCGCGTCCAGGCCGTTGCCGGGCAGCACGTAGTCCGCCGTACGACTCCCGTCGGGATGTCGCTGTGCTGACCGAAGCTGAGCTTGCTGTGCTGGCCGAAGCCGAGCCGAGAGCCGGGAAAACCGTCCACGGTCGACCGGGGCGTACACCAACTGGACCTGGGGAGCATCGGGTCGGTAGGAGCTGGGCCGCCGGTTGCGCGGGTTGATTCGCTGGGCGTCGACCAGTACGAGCGGACCGGACGGTGCCCGTAGGTCCTGACCGGTTGCGTCGACGGCGACCGCGAATGGCGGGACCCCGGCGATCGCGTATTGCGGGACCTCGGTGACGGCGCTGGTCGTACCGATTCCGCGCAGCACGATGTCGTGTGCCCGGATGTTCTCGCTCTCCGGCAGATCGTCGGCGACGACGATCGTGGTCCGTGCGGTCGGCAGGTACGCCGGCAGTAGCCCGTGCGCGGTGATCTCCGGGCTTGCTGGCTCAGGCAGCGGCTGGGCCGGGCCGAGTGCCTTCAGCGTGCCGGCGAGGATGTCGCGCAGCGGAGCCGGGCGGGAGAGCCGGACGGTGACCTGTGCGGTGCCCCGGCCGTCGCCGGGCAGCGACACCCGATGCCGGGTCATGTGGGCGATGCTGCCAATGCCGCCGTTCCAGCCCCGACGCGGTGCACGCCACCAGGCCACCAGGACCCGTACCGACTTTGCCGGGGTCAACCCGGCCGGATCGACCAGCAGGTCCCGCAACCGGTCGACCGAGCCGGCGAGCACGAGTGTCCGCCGGAAGGGCATCCGGAGCACCCGGATGCCCACCGTCCGACTGAGTCGTTCGGCCCGTTCGGGTCGCGGCGTGCCCACCAGCCGCCAGGCTCGGTCGGAGCCGGTTGTTCCATCAGTGCTGACCCCGATGTTGCTCTCGATCATCGGGCCAACCCACTTGGCGTGGGAAAGGGCAGATCGACCGGCTCTTGCCGGGGTGGATGGAGCGCCCGGTTGAGCCGGCGTCGGGCGCGCGACAGCGTGGTGAGCATCTCGAACAGGCGGTACGCCCCAGCTGTCAGCAGCCGCTGCTTGATCCCGTCGTTGCCGGGCAGTGGTGGACAGCCTTCGGCCGGTAGGTGCCGACGGTGGTACGTCGTAGCCTGGGCAAAGTATTCTCGGCGCAGGGCTGGCGGGATCCGTCGCGGGTGGGCCAGCACCTTCAGGAAGTGCCAGATCATTCGCTGGAAGATCATCTGGCGTACCGCTGTGGAGCGAGTGGAGTCGAGACGGTCGAAGACCCGCTGCCACTGATCGAACATCTCGAAATGTCGACGGCTCACCGTCTGGGTGATGGCCCCGTCCGACCGCTGCCGATACGCATAGCAGTACCGGTCCAGCAGAGCGATCCGCTTCGCGGCCAACATCAGCGGAAAGGCAAACGAGACATCCTCGTACCAGCCGGGCGCGAAGACGAGCCCGGACTCGATGAGGAACTCCCGGCGGATCACCCGATTGCAGGCGATCCACAGCACCTTGAGCAGGCTCGGCTGCTCCTCGACCGTGACGACTTCCGCCACCGGTCTGCTGTCGTTGGGTTCACCCACCCCGTGATGGGTGACCCGACCATCTGGGTAGGCCCGACCGTAGCCGACGATGAGCAGGTCGGGCCTTGTTTGCGCCAGCCGCTCGGCCACTGCCGTGAGGGTTCCGTTCGGTAGCCAGTCGTCACTGTCCACAAACCACACATACTGCCCGGTGGCGTGCGCGAGGCCGAGGTTGCGGGCAGCGCTCAGACCGCCGTTCTGCGGCAGCGTGACCACCTTCAGGCGGCTATGTCGACTGGCGTACGTCGACAGGATCTGCGCGCTGCCGTCGTCTGACCCATCGTCGACAGCGATCACTTCGAGGTCTGCGAACGACTGACTGAAGATCGAGTCGAGGCATACCGCGAGGTACTTCTCGACCCGGTACACCGGGACGATCAAACTGAGTAGAACTGCCGGGCAGGCTGCGGCGACCGTATTCGTCATCTTGTGTCTGGTCCCAGGTCTCTACGGCGCGGTGGGGGATGTTGGCCGTGCGTCGGTCCACTCGGCTATCAGGATCAGCTTGTTGTTGTAACCGTCTATGGGTGTGCTGATTATCTTGTTGGTAAGTAGCTGACCCTTCGCCTGGTCGACGATCATTTCCCAGGCGGTTCCATGTACGGGCTGATAGACGATTCGTACGCCGGCACGGCCGAGGGCGTCCTGTGCCGGGCCCGCGTTCCGCGTCCCGGGCAGACCTGCCAGCAGCCGGAACGCCGCAGCCCGAACCGCCGGCGTGGTCGGTAGGCTGCCCAACAGGGACATGGCCAGATCGGCCGCCTGGGCGTCGGTGTCTTCGGGTTTCGTGGTGTTACCGGGGCCCACGAACCGCCGCACTCCCCAGGCCCGCAACTGGACCGGATCTGCCGGGAGCTGCTGAATTTCAGCCAAACTGATTTCGAGTTCCCCGAAGAAACTCCTGGTGGAGTTGGGGATCTCCCCAAAGAAAGGCGGCTCGGCAGCCCATCGCAGCCCTTCCGGGTGGGTGCGAGTGGACCACTCAGTGGGTGAGCCCGCAGCGCGCCAGGCTACTTCGTCGGCTGGGGTGCTGGGGCGGGTACCAAGCTCTATTGTCCCGATCCAGTCCTTGTCACTGGCCTTGGCAGCAGTCCAGTGCTCCTCAACCCTTCGGTTGGTCACCTGATATCCGCCGACGACCGAGTGGTGGGTGACGAAGAGTGTCTTGGAACGCCAGTATCGACTGCCGGACGTCTTTTGTTCGATGCGCTCTGCCGCAGTTAGAAGCACCTGTTGGGCGCTTACCTGGTTAGCCGGGGACTCGGCCGATGGCGATTCGATCGACGGTGGCGCGACCGGTGCCGTCATGCCCGAGCCCAGGGCCAGCGCTGCGGCCGCTGCGGCGGCTAACAGGCCGGTACCGCCCAGTGACCAGCGCAGCGGTCCGTTCAGCCGGAACCGGGGCGTCCGCGAGCCATCAGCCTTACTGTGGATAGCCGTATCCAGCCTTGTTCGAGCCGTGTTCATGCTCTCTGAAGAATCGACCAGGTCCTGGTGGAGCAGATCCCGCACTGCTGTCATCTCATCCACGGAGCCACCCCTTCCTACCGCTGCTTTTCGTGGTGACCTGCGTCGGATCGGTGCCACCCAACGCTTTGCGTACCTTTCGCCGGGCTCGGTCGAGGCGAGAGCAGACCGTCCCGTAAGGAATCCCGAGCGCTGCTGCCGCATCCGCGTAGTTCAGGTCGCCGAGCGCGACCAGCAGCAACACGTCCCGCTCCCGTACGGAAAGGCCGGCGAGCGCCTTCGCGAGTTCCTGCCGCACCCCTTGGGCGCTGACCTGCGCGGCCACCTGCTCGTCAGGTGGCTGCTCAGGCAGGTCCGCCCCGGCACGGGCCAGCGCCCGGTAGCGCCGAAGCTCGTCGCGCCAGTGTCTGCGAATCAGATTGGTGGCTATGCCGTACAGCCAGGCCCGTACCTGGCCGCTGCTCTCGGTGACGTGGAAACGCGTTCGGCCACGAAACGCGATCAGGAAGGTTTCCGACGCCACGTCGTCAGCGAGGTGAGCGGCCAACCGAGCTTGGGCGTACCGGTGGATTTCCGGGTAGTAGCTGTTGAACAGCATCCCGAACCGCTCGGGCACGGTGCGGGACTCAACCAGTAACGCCACGTCGTTGTTCTGCCCGCGATACGGCTTGGCGTCGGCCAAGGTTGTCATGGAGCGCGTCCGGTCATGCTCTGGCCTCCCTTGAAGCCGTGATGACATGTCGCACCTGTATGCCCGACCCAGGATCGCCCCGTCGCAAATAATTTCAGGGTCCCGACAGGAAAAGGCCGGGGCAGCGATTGCTGCCCCGGCCCGTGTGCTTCTGCGCGAACTGGTTATCCGGCCGCCTGCGGCTTCAGGCAGTACACCTGGGCCTTGCCGTCGCCGAGCGGCACCTCGATGTACGGCGGGTTCTGCCCCTCGCACTTGTCCTGACTGGGCACCTTGGAGACCACCTGGAATGCGCCCTCGTCGGCGCAGTTGACGGCCACCGGCTCCTTGTTGGACTCCTTGACGCAGGATCCGATTTCGGGCACGAAGGACGCCGCATCGTCACCGGACTTGCCGAGCAGCCAGAGCGCGCCCAAGGGTACGGCCAGGAGCAGGATCGCCACCGTCAGCACCGCGAGCAGTACCCGTCCATTGCGGACCTTGGGCGTCGGTGGATCGGCCTTGGGGGCTTCCTCCGGCTCTGCCTCCGGTTTGAACGCGTCGAATCGACCCTGGTCGGGGTCTGCCCCCCATGCTCCGCCAGCCGGGGCCGGCGAATCGTCCCATCCCGGCGCCGTTGAACCGAACCCGGCGCGATCCGGCGCCCCGAAGCCGCCGGGCTCGCCTGCCTCGAAGCCGCCGGGCTCGCCTGGCCCGAAGCCGCCGACGTTACCTGGCCCGAAGCCGCCGGGCTCGGCGGAACCGAAGTTGGCTGGCGGGGCCGACGACGGACCGAACCGGCCTGCGCCCTGGGGCGCTGGGCTATCCGGCCGGGCACCGTTGACCGGTCCACCGAGCGGGGAACCGTTCACCGGACCGCCAAGGTGGGTCCCGTTGGCTGCTCCACCGAGTGCGGAGCCGTTGACCGGTGCACCTGAGGGCCGGCCGCTCCCCGGGCCGCCGATCAGGTCACCGAAGGGCGGGTTACCGGAGCCGCCGAACTGGGGAGCTGGTTCGCCAGCCGGCCCATCGAGATCCGGATTACGAGGCGCGACGCGACCCGATCCGGCTGCTGGTGGACCCGACATCGACGGGGGGAACTGGTCGGCAAAGCTGTCCGGGGACTGGGCCGAGGCTGGCCCCGCGCCGAACGGGGTGGCGGTCCGTTGCGGCCCGTTGTCGACCGGCGGCCAGTGCTGGTCAGCCTGCGGCTCTGGCGGAGCGTAGGCACCAGGCCGAGCGTACGGATCGGGCTGTCGGTAGGGGTCCGGCGCGGCCTGCTGTTCCGGCTGAGCGTACGGGTCGGGTTGCGCGTACGGGTCGGGTTGCGCGTACGGGTCCGGCTGAGCGTACGCGTCCGGCTGGCGGTATGCGTCCGGCGCGGCCTGCGGCTCCGGCTGACGGTAGGGGTCCGGCATGGCCGGCTGCTCCGGCTCTGCCACCGGCTCGGCTGTGGCGGCTCGGCCGTACACCCGAGGCTGGGGGGCTGGCATGCCAGTCGACCGTAGTTCGGCGTCAGCAGGTGGCGTGATCCGGCTGGCCACCGGTACGGAGGCGCTGGCCGAGACCGCACCGGCGGCGCTCGACGCCTGGTCCAGGTCGGGTGACTCCTGGTGGCCCGCATCCGGCATGGTGACCCGGCCGGAGCTTTCGGCGTCCCCGGCCGGACGGGGCTGGGGGACCACCGGCGCCGAGGCGGGCGGCCAGGACTGTTCGGCGCCACCCTCCCAGCCCGGGAACGCTGGGCTGGGTTCGCCACCGTACGGGCTGCCACTGTCGGGCCAGGGGGCGGAGTCCTGCGCCTGCGGTGTTTCGTAACCCGTCGCAGCGAACCCGCCTGACTGCTCGTAGCCGGGGGGCGCGGATGCTGCGAGGGTCGCACCGGGGACCCGGGGCTCCTGCGGCGGTAGCGGGACCGCGTTGGCGGGAGAGAAGCCTGGTGACGGTGCCGGCTGGTAGGCCGGAACGTCCCGGTCGGCACCGTCCTCGGGCCCGCCAGCGGAGGCGAACGGAGGGGCGGCGAACGGAGCGGAGCCAGCGGTCGACCTGGGGTCTTCCTCGGGCCGGCGGGGCGAGGGTACGGCGCCGGTGCCCCACGCGTCACCCGCTGGCCATGGCGTCGGATCGGGAACTCCCGGCTGCCCGGGAAGGTTGCCGCGCTGCCCGGGAAGGTTGCTGCCCGAATCGCCGGGGCCGGGCCAAGGCGGCGGAGGGGTTGCCCCGCTCGGCACTGGCGCGGTTGCGGCGGCTGGTGGTGGTACGGCAGCCGGTGGGTTGCCCCAGGGGGCGGGGAAGTCGGCGTTCGCCTGGTTTGCCGGTGCCGATGAGTTACCGGGAGCGCCCCCCGGCGGGCCCCAGGGGTTTGCTGCCGCAGGATGCTCGGGGGCGGCGCTGGGAGGCGCGCCCCACATGCTGGCTTGCGGTGCGGGGGCGGGCGGCGGGCCACCCGGTACGCCCCACGGGGTGACCGAAGCGCTTCCGCTGTGCGGGTGGGTGGTCGGGGACGGCGGTGCCCACGCAGTGTTGGGTGCCGTACCCGAATCGTATTGGGTGGGGAATCGTTGTTGGTCTTGTGGTGCGTGGCTGCCGTGTGGCGCTGGTCCAGCGGCGCCCGGCGCAGCCCCCTCCGGCTCCTGGCCGGGGTGCTGCAGGCCCTCGGACGTCATGCGTGCGCCTCCTCCATCACATGTCGGCCGCCGGTTGCCGACTCGGGTGCCGCCGGCGGGGAAGGTCGACGGCGCCGCCGGCGGAACCGGCCGTGCAAGCTTCCCGCACCGTAACCGGCGGATGCCGGCGGCGCTGGGCAGCGCTGTCGTCGAGCCCAACCGGCCGGAGGATGTGAGTGACGTCGATCAGCTCGAGGGTCCGCGCGGCCGGTCCTGGTAACGACTGAACCCAACCGTACCGGGCGCTGTGAGGGGTATGGAATCCCGGTGTCGGTCGGGGTGAAACGCAGATGACCCGCCCGAGGTGCGGGGCGGGTCATCAATTGGGGAGGAAGTGCGGGCTTTGGGGTTCGTCAGCGGTACTGACGCTGCGCGATCGCGAGGATCTCGTTGCGGACGGCTGGCGAGTTGGTGGAACGCAGCGCGCGCTCGATGGCCCGTGCGCGGCGTGCGGCGTCCCGGCGGTTGCGAAGTCGGTTCATCATGCTCATGGTGTCGCTCTCCTGGCTATTCGGTTGTGAGCCCGTCGTGTCTCTATTAAACCGCAGGAGACCCAATGATTTCCATCGAATCTTAGGTGAGCTGGGCCACGCGCCTAACAATCGAAGGCTTAACGCTCGATCAGCTGATGTTCGTTAGGTGATCGAGTAGTCGGAGGTGGGGGCGTGTCCGGGCCGCCCAGGTAGGGGCGAACGGCCTGGAAACGGCACCGGCCGGGGTGCTCCAGGGTTCCTGGAGCACCCCGGCCGGCACGGGGTTTCGCTGTGTTGGATCAGGTCCAGCCCAGCAGGGCCGCCTCCGGATCGGTCAGGAACGCGCCGATGTCCCGTAGGAACTTCGAGCCCAGTTCGCCGTCGATGATCCGGTGGTCGAAGGAGAGCGCGAGGGTCGTCACCTTACGAATCTTGATCTTGCCCTTGTGTACCCAGGGCATTTCCCGGACCGCGCCGAAGGCGAGGATCGCCGACTCGCCAGGCGGCAGGATCGGCGTACCGGTGTCGACCCCGAAGACCCCCACGTTGGTGATCGTCAGGGTGCCACCGGACATGGCCGCCGGTGCCGTCCGGCCTGCCTTCGCGGTCTGCACCAGGTCGGTCATCGCGTCCGCCAGTTCACGCATGGTCAGCCGGCCGGCGTCCTTGATGTTCGGCACGATCAGACCGCGGTCGGTGGCCGCGGCGATACCCAGGTTGACGTAGTCCTTGACCACGATCTCGTCGCCAGCCCAGGTCGAGTTGACCATCGGGTGACGACGGACCGCCAGCAGCACCGCCTTCGCGACCAGCAGCAGCGGGGAGATGCGTACATCGCGCCAGTCGGGCAGCTCGCGCAGCCGGTCGATCGCCTTCATCGACCGGGTCATGTCGATCGTCAGGAACTCGGTGACATGCGGTGCGGTGAACGCCGACCGGGCCATGTTCTCCGCGGTGAGCTTGCGGACTCCCTTGACCGGGATGCGCTGCTCCCGGTCCGGGCCGAAGGCCGCCGCCATCGTGGTCGAGGTAGCCACGGTCGACTCGGCCGCCGTCGCAGCGTCGGCTGCCGCCCGCTGTACGTCTTCCCGGCTGATCGAGCCGAGCGGGCCCGAGCCGACGAGCGCGGTCAGGTCGATGCCCAGATCCTTGGCGAGCTTGCGGACTGGCGGCTTGGCCAGCACCGGTCCGCTCCGCTGAACCTGGGCCGGTACGACCGGCCGGGCCGGCGCGGGGGCCACCACCGGAGCCGGTGCCGCCGGTGCGGTCGACGTCGCCTTACGCGGGCGGCGCTTGGCAGCGGTGGTACGCGGCCCGTAGCCGACCAGGATGGCGGTCCGGCCACCGGGCGCGGGCCCACCGATCAGGCCCGGCTCGACGGCGGCGTCGGCCGGGGCCAACTCCACAGCGGCCAGAGCCTCGGCCGACGGGGTGGGCAGCGCCTCGTCCGGCTGGGACGAGGTGGGCAGCTCACCGGCGTCCGGCTGGGTGTCGATCGCGAAGATCGGCACACCGACCTCGACGACGGTGCCCTCCTTGTGGAAGATCGCGTGCACGCGACCGGCCCACTTGGCCGGGATCTCCACCGCCGCCTTGGCGGTCTCGACCTCGACGACGGGCTGGTTCAGCTCGACGATGTCGCCGACCGACACCAGCCAGCTGATGATCTCGCCCTCGGTCAGCCCCTCCGCGAGGTCGGGCAGGGGGAACTCCTTGATCCGCGACATCCGATCACCACCCGAAGGTGCGGTCGACAGCGTCGAGCACCCGGTCGAGGTTGGGCAGGTAGTCCTCCTCCAGCCGGGCGGCTGGGTAGGGCGTGTCGAAGCCGGTCACCCGCAGTACCGGGGACTCCAGCGAGTAGAAGCAGTTCTCGGTGATCCGAGCCGCCAACTCGGCACCCAGGCCGACGTTGCTCGGTGCCTCGTGCACCACCACGCAGCGGCCGGTACGGCGTACCGAGTCGTAGACCGGGTCCAGGTCGAACGGGGAGAGCGTGCGCAGGTCGATGACCTCCAGGGAGCGGCCGTCCTCCTCGGCGGCGGTGGCCGCGTCGAGGGCGGTACGCACCATCGGGCCGTACGCCAGCACCGTCACGTCGGTGCCGGACCGCACCACCCGAGAGGCGTTCAGCGGGTACGCCGTGGCGATGTCGGTCTCGGTGTCGACCTGCCCCTTCTCGTGGTAGCGCCGCTTGGGCTCCAGGAAGACCACCGGGTCGTCGGAGCGTACCGCCTGTTGGATCATGACGTACGCGTCCTGCGGGTTCGAGCAGGCGACGACCTTCAGGCCGGCGGTGTGCGCGAAGTACGCCTCGGGCGACTCGGAGTGGTGCTCCACCGCGCCGATGCCACCGCCGAACGGAATCCGGATCACGATGGGCATCTTGACCTTGCCCTGCGACCGGTAGTGCATCTTCGCGACCTGGGAGACGATCTGGTCGTACGCCGGGTAGACGAAGCCGTCGAACTGGATCTCGCAGATCGGGCGGTAACCCCGGATGGCCAGACCGACGGCGGTGCCGATGATGCCGGACTCAGCCAGCGGGGTGTCGATCACCCGGTTCTCGCCGAAGTCCTTCTGGAGCTGGTCGGTGATGCGGAAGACGCCGCCGAGCTTGCCGACGTCCTCGCCCATGATGACGACCTTGGGGTCGTGTTCCAGTGCCCGGCGCAGACCGAGGGTGAGGGCCTTGCCCAGGGTGAGGGTCTCGGTGGCCATCAGTGGGTGCTCCCCTCGAACGAGTCCAGGTACGTCGCGAGCTGGTCACGCTGCGCGTCGACCTCGGGTGAACCCTCCGCGTGTACGTGGTCGAAGAGGGTCAGTGGCTGCGGGTCGGGCATGGCGAGCACCCGCTCACGCAGGCTGAGGGACTCCTGCTTGGCCTCCTCGTCGACCCCGGCGAAGAACGCCTCGTCGGCGATCTGCTGCTTTTCGAGGAATGCCCGGACCCGGGCGATCGGGTCCTTGGCCTGCCACGCCTCGACCTCGCTGGCGATGCGGTACCGAGTCGGGTCGTCCGTGGTGGTGTGCGCGCCCATCCGGTAGGTGTACGCCTCGATCATCGTCGGGCCCTGCCCGTGCCGGGCGTTGTCCAGCGCGGCGCGGGTGACCGCGTACGTGGCCAGCACGTCGTTGCCGTCAACCCGGATGCCGGGGAAGCCGAATCCGGACGAACGCTGGTAGAGCGGGATACGGGTCTGCCGCTCCAGCGGTTCGGAGATGGCGTACTGGTTGTTCTGGCAGAAGAACACGATCGGGGCGTTGAAGACGCTCGACCAGATGAAGGCTTCGTTGACGTCACCCTGGGAGGTGGCGCCGTCACCGAAGTACGCGATGACGGCCTCGCCGTCGTCCGTGCCGGTCTTGCCGTCCATCGTGATGCCCATGGCGTAGCCGGTCGCGTGCAGTGTCTGCGCGCCGATCACGATCGTGTACATGTTGAACTTGAACTCGTTGGGGTCCCAGCCGCCCTGGTCGACCCCGCGGAACAGGCCCAACGGCATGATCGGGTCGATGCCCCGGCAGTAGAGCACGCCGTGCTCGCGGTAGGTCGGGAAGGCCATGTCCTGTGGTCGCAGCGCCCGGCCGGAGCCGACCTGTGCGGCCTCCTGCCCGAGCAGACTGGCCCAGATGCCCAGCTCACCCTGGCGTTGCAGGGCGGTCGCCTCGGCGTCCAACTTCCGGATCACGACGAGGTCCCGGTAGAGACCGCGGTATTCCTCGTCGGTGAAGTCGACGGTGTATTCCGTGCCGTCCGGGCCGGTCACCGAGTCGATCCGCTCACCCTCCGGGGTGAGCAGCTGTACGAATTCCGGGTCGCCGCCGCGTCCCGATTTGGACCGTCCAGCCCGGGGCGTTGCCCGCTTGCCGCGGGCTGTCGTGCCGCGGTCACCCTTCGCCATCCGTATCTCCCTGTCGTTCGTGCGTCGGCACCGGGGGTGTCCCGACCGCGCAGCTCCTGCGCCTGTCCGGCTGCTGCCGGACCGGGTTTATGGCGGCCGCGCCTAGCCCCGGTGGGGGTTGCCGCGCGGCAGTGAACCGAGTTCTGGCGGAAGCCGGTTCGGGAGCGCTGGCATGCAGCCGCGCCTGCCGCTGGGTACGCGGAGGCTACGGCTGCGTTGCCGTGGAGTCCATATTCGCAGAGCAGACGTGTCCCAAGACAGCATGGGAGGCCACCCAATCTCGATCTAGCGTCGGGTTTCTGATATATGGCCGGGTTTGTTGGCTTAGTCATCTCGACCAATCGGAAAATTGGCACGCCGACTCGCTGTGTCGGGCTGGATAACTCAGCGTTACTTGGTCAGGCTGTATGGCGGAGTGGCCGGTTTGGACCGACTTGTCCATCGGCATGTCTTCGTACCACCGAGTCGGCCGATGCGGCCCCACGACGATGAGGAGTTCCGCCCGTGCCGGACTACGGTGATGACCTTCCGCCATCGCCCCCGGCCCGACACCGCTGGCCAGGTTCGGGTCCCGGTGGACCCCGGCGGGTGGTCGGCGTGCATCGGGCCCAGGGACTCGCCGGACCGACCCGGCGCTATCTGTTCATCGTCGGACTGCTGGCCAGTACGGCTTCGATGCCGATCCTGACCGCGATCGGCGCCGGTTCGACCAACCTGGGTGCCGATAGGCTCTCCGCTGACGCCACCCCGTTCATCACGCCGCCCTCCGCCGAGCCGACCCTGGTCGTACCCCTGGTGCCGATTCCCGGGGCGGGGCCACCCTTGGGGGCGATTGGACCGGCGCCCTTCGCCCAGTCCGGGCAAGACCCGGCCCACCCTGATCCGGGCCGACCAGATCAGAGCAACCCTGATCAGAGTCGACCTGACCCGGGCCGGCCGCCGCTGCCGGAACCGCCGCGCCCGCCGCTGCCGGAGCCGCCCGTGGCTACCCCACCCCCAGCGACGCTGCCGGGCGCGACACCAACACCGACGCCAACGCCTGGTCCGACACCGAGCGTGCCACCGACACCGGCCCCGACCACCCTGCCAACGCCGACCCCGACTCCGGCACCGACCACGGTTCCGCCCTCTCCGTCGTCCTCGACCACGCCACCCTCGACCCCGGCGCCGTCGCCGACCCAGGAGCCGAGCACGCCAGGTCCGACGGCACCCGGACCGACGACATCTGGATCGGTGACGCCCGAGTTGGTCATATCCGGATCGGGCGACCCGGACGCTCCGCCCGCCGTGCCAGCCGCGTGACCCGACTGGCCCGGATCGTCACCGAGGTGACCGCCCCGGCCGTCCTGGTCACGGTGCTGTTCGTCGCCGTGGGCTGGCACAGCACCCGCGACCGGCTGGTCGGGCTGGGCTGGGGGCTGCTGGCAGCGATCTTTGCGAGCGTCATCCCGTTCGCCTTCATCGTCGGCGGGGTACGCCGGGGCCGGCTCACCGACCACCACGTCGGGGAACGGCGGCAACGTCGTACGCCGTTGCTCATCGGCCTGGTGTCGGTGGCTGTCGGGCTGGTCCTGATGGTCGCGTTGGACGCGCCGCGTCCGGTGTTGGCCCTGGTGGTGGCCGGTGCCATCGGGCTGGTCGTCGGAGTGGGCGTCGGCCACCGGTGGAAACTGTCGATCCACACCGCGGTCGCCGCCGCAGCGGCGGTGATCGTCGTACTTGTTTTCGGGCCGGCCATGTTCGTGACCTGGCCGGTGCTCGGCCTGGTGGGTTGGTCCCGGATCCACCTCGGGGCGCACACGATCGCGCAGGTGGTGGCTGGCGGTGTCGTCGGTGGTCTCGTCGCCGGGGCAGTGTTCGTCGCCGCCCTGCGGTGACAGTCAACCGAGACGCGGTGACAGTCAACCGAGACGCGGTGACAGCCAACCGAGACCTTGGCGGGTTGCGGCCCTTCTGAGGGCCAAAACCCGCCAAGATCGGAGCCTATGAGGCTGTCGGCGGGCGCAGCATCGGTGGATAGAGCAGGCTGGCCGGTCCACGGTGGAACAGCTGCGCCGGCCGCCCCCGTTCTCCCTCGGTGGAGCGGCCGACCGGGGCCACGAATCCCGGGGTGCCGGTGACCTTGCGATGGAAGTTGCGGGGGTCGAGCCTGGTGTTCCACACCGTCTCGTATACCGCGCGTAGTTGCGCGATGGTGAACTCGGGCGGGCAGAACGCAGCGGCCAGCGGGGTGTATTCGAGCTTCGCCCGGGCCCGTTCCACACCGTCGGCGAGGATTCCGTCGTGGTCGAAGGCGAGTTCCGCGTCGGACAGTTTGGACACCGGCCGCCACTGCGCCTGGGCCGCGTCGGAGCCGGCGACCGGGGTGGGCAGGTCGGGTAGCAGCGCGAGGTAGGCGACGGTCACCACCCGTCCCCGTGGATCCCGGCCGGGTGTGCCGTAACTGCCCAGTTGTTCCAGGTGGCCGGCGGGGTCGGCGACTCCGGTCTCCTCGGTCAGCTCGCGGATTGCCGCGTCGATGAGGTCCTCGTCAATGTGTACGAAGCCACCCGGTAACGCCCACTGCCCCTGATGCGGCGGCACCCCCCGACGGACCAGCAGGGCGGAGAGTTCCTCGTCGCGCACGGTCAGCACCACCAGGTCCACGGTGACCGCGAATGCGGAGTCTTCCGACATCTGATTTATCACCACCTTGACGAGAATCTAGCACGCGAGTTATCGTCGTGTTGACGAAAATCTGGGGAGGCACGACATGGCCGACGTGACCAAGCGTCTGTTCCTGCGACACCTGCGCGGAGCGCCGACGAGCTGGCTACGCCACCAGGTAAAGGGAAAGGTGCGCCGGGAAGGCGTCGCACTGTCCTTCTGGTACCGGCCGCTCGGCGCGGTGCTCAGCGAGGTGCCGGTCGACGACCGGGAGCTACCTTTGCTGTTCCACGCCAGAACCAGCGACTTCGCCGACATCACCGTGCAGGCCACAGTGACCTATCGGGTGGCCGACCCGGCGCTCGCCGCCACCCGGCTCGACTTCTCGCTCGACCCGAAACGGGGCACCCCGCAGGCCCGCCCGCTGGACCAGGTGGCCACCCTCCTCGCCGAGCTGGCCCAGCAACCAGCCCTCGACCTGCTGGCCCGAGTCCCACTGGCCGAGGCGCTGACCAACATCGCCCCGATCCGCGAGGCGGTCTCGACCGCGTTGCGGGACGAGACCCGGCTCAGCGACGTCGGCGTCGCCGTGGTCAGCGCCCGGGTGGTCGCCATCCGGCCCGAACCGGAGTTGGAACGCGCGTTGCAGACCCCCACCCGCGAGGCGGTACAGGTCGACGCCGACCGGGCCACCTACGCCCGCCGTGCCCAGGCGGTCGAGCAGGAACGGGCCATCGCCGAGAACGAGATGCAGAACAAAATCGAGCTGGCCCGCCGGGAACAGCAGCTCGTCGAGCAGCACGGCGCGAACTCGCGGCGCAAGGTCGAGCTGGACGCCGCCGCCGAACTCGCGGTCGCGCAGGGCAAGGCCGCACGGGAGAAGGTGGCCAACCAGGCGGCAGCGGAGCGGTCCCGAGTGCTGGCCACCGCCGAGGCCGAGAAGGAACGCACCCTGACCGCCGCCCGCGCCGAAGGCGTACGCGACATCGGTCTGGCCGAGGCCGAGACCGAGGCGGCCAAACTGGCGGCGTACGCGGACCTGCCGGCCGGCGTCCTCCAGGCGTTGGCGCTCAAGGAACTCGCCGGCCACCTCCCGGAGATCGGGCAGCTCACCGTCACGCCGGACGTGGTGACCGACCTGCTGGCCCGGCTGGCACCCACGCGATGAGCGCCACCCTTGCATCCAGGCTGGGGGCGGCCCGATGAGCGCCACCCTCGCGCCCCGGGTGGTTGTGGTGAGCCGGCGCAGCGAGCTGGACGAACTGCTCGCCCGGCACGGCACCCGGGCAGCGGCCGGCTACTACCTGCGGCAGCGGGGCCGCACCCTGGACGAGGTCGTCGACCGGCACGACGCCCTCCTGGCGGCGCTGACCTCGGTCAGCGCCGCCATCCCGGCCGACTGGCGGCGCGGTCAGGTGGACCGCGCCGACCTGCCCCGCTTCCTGTTCTCGCCGGAGGACATCGTGGTCGCGGTGGGGCAGGACGGGCTGGTCGCCAACGTGGCGAAGTACCTCGACCGGCAACCGGTGCTCGGCGTCGACCCCGAACCGGGGCGCAATGCTGGCGTACTCGTGCGGTTCACCGCCGACCGCGTCGCCCGGCTGCTGCCGGCGGTGGCCGCTGGCCGCGTACGCATGCAGGAGCGCACCATGGTCCGCGCCGCGCTCGACGACGGCCAGCAGTTGCTCGGCCTCAACGAGGTGTACGTCGGCCACGCCTCCCACCAGTCCGCCCGGTACCTGCTCTCCGCTGTGGACGGTGGCAGCTCGGCCCACCGGGAACGGCACTCCTCCTCCGGCGTGGTGGTCGGCACCGGTACGGGGGCGACCGGCTGGTGCGCGTCCATTGCACGCGACCGGTCGGGTACGCCGACCCTGCCCACGCCGGAGGAGGAGGCGCTGTGCTGGTTCGTCCGCGAGGCGTGGCCGTCGCCCGCGACCGGGGTCACGCTGACCGCCGGTCGGCTCGGTACGACCGACGAGCTGGAGATCACCGCCGAGGGGGACGGGCTGGTGGTCTTCGCGGACGGTTTGGAGACCGATCACCTGGCGATGAGCTGGGGCCAGCGGGTGACCGTGACAGTGGCACCACGAAAGCTCTCCGTGGTGGTTCCCTGACGTTCCGAAGTCGCCTTTCCGACGCGGCGCGTCGCCGACTCGGCCGGACGAGGCGTCGAGAAATCGATAACGTGGCACCCGTGAACGTCACACCCGTAGCCTTGACCTCGTGGCTTCCACGACCGACCCGGGAGATGCGATGACTGCGGCCCTGATCGGCTTCGATCGGCCCGGCCCGCGCGGCTACACGACGGCGGACCTGCACGCCCTGCCGGACGACGGTAGGCGCTACGAGCTGATCGACGGGAGCCTCATCGTGTCCCCCTCGGCCACGATCGACCACAACACCATCGCGCGTTGGATCGCCAACCTGCTGGAAGACGCATGTCCGTCCGACGACTATGCCGTCGGAACGGATCAGTCGACCACTATCGACGCCCACAACGAACCACGGCCCGACATCGTGGTCACCCGGGCGGAGCATCTGCGGCACACCCCGTTCCCGATCACCGACGCGTCCCTGGTTGTGGAGGTGGTCTCGCCGACCTCGGCACTTCGAGACACCGAGACAAAGCGGGCGCTGTATGCGAAGGCCGGAGTGCCGGCGTACTGGATCGTGGTGCCGGACGAGGACAAGCCCACTATCTCCCTTGCCGAGTTGGTGCTCGACGGGGAGAGCGGGCAGTACCGCTACCTCGCGCACTACACGACGGAAGCCTTCGAGACCCGCCACCCCTGGCCGGTACGGATCGACCTGCCGGAGCTGACCCGCCGACGCGCCCGCCTGATGGGGATGGACCCCGTCAGCTAGCCCCACACCCTTGCGCGTTGATCATGGAGTTGTAGCGCGGATTTCGACCGAATCGCCGCTACAACTTCATGGTCAACGAGGTGGGTGGGGTGGGGCGACGGTCACCTGCGCACCGGCTGGGCGGCGGGGGTCAGTGTTACTTGGCCAGGTTGACGAAGGTTTGCCAGGCGGCGGGGGTGAAGGTGAGGGTGCCGCCGTCGCGGTCTTTGGTGTCGCGTACGAGGACAATGCCGGTGAGGTTGTCTGCCACCTCGACGCAGGCACCCTGGTTACCGTTGCTGCGGCTGCTCTTGTGCCATTTGGCGTCGTTCAGGTCCATGTCTCCGCCACCTCTCGGATGAGCTGTATCGATTGGTGGGGGGTGAGCGCCTCGCCCAGCGTTGACTCCCATGCGTCGCGCAGGCACGCCAGATCAGCGGGGCGGTCGGTCACCTGGCCCTCCAGGTAATTGTCTAGATAGGCCACCTCTTCGCCGCTCGGCAAAGTGGCGAGGATGAATGGCCCGTCGAGGCCAGCGTACTCGCCGACGGACCTCGGAACGACGTGGATTCGGAGTCGGGGACGCTCGGTGCCGAGCTGGGCGAGATGCAGCAGCTGGTGGCGGATGACCTTGCCGCCACCGACCGGCCGATGCAGCACGCCCTCGTCGATGACGGCGACCAAGTGCGGTGGATTGGGCTGAATCAGTGCGTCCTGTCGGGCCAGTCGGTCCGCGACCCGCCGTTCCACCTCGTCGGCGCTGAAGATGCCGCCCCGACTGAAGACTGCTCGGGCGTAGTCCTCAGTCTGGAGGAGGCCGGGGACGTAGGCGTGCTCGAACCAGCGCAACGAGACGGCCTCCCGTTCCAGGGCGTCGCGCTGTCGCCGCCACTGCGGCGTTTCGTCCACCTTGAGCTGCGCACCGAGGCGTACGAACAGCCCGCCGGTCGCCAACGCCTTGTCAACCAGGGCGAGGTAGTCGGGCGGAAGTCGCCGCGTGCCGTTCTCCACCATGGCCACCATGGATGCCGAATAGCCCATCCGTCGGCCCTGCTCCTCCTGGGTAAGGCCGGCGTGCTTGCGTGCACGCCGTAACTCGGCGAGTAGGAAATCCACGTTGCTGGGCTGCTGCTCCTCTGTCATCGCACACCTTCTTCACAGCTGTTCACGGGCCGTTTTACGGGTGTTGCACAGCTGCCACGCGCCGCTGACGGTACGGGCATTGATCGTCACGGACGGTCATTTCGACTTCCGACAGTAACCGCACGGGCACCACGATGTCTGCATCGGATGTGGTGGCTCGGCAAACCACATGAGGGACACATCCGATCGGGGCCGCCGTCGCCATCACCCGTCCACCGACGGCGGCCCCGCCGACACCGTCGAGAGGGGACAGAACCGTGTTCAGTGGTGACTACGAACCCGTACGGCGCGACGACCGCCGTCCAGCCCGGACGAGCCAATCAGCCCGGACGAGCCAATCGGAGGCGGATGCCACCCAGCCCGGCTCAGCGACTACGGATGAGCCGGGCGCGGCAGCCGAGGAAACGGACCCGGACCAGAGTGGGCCCGCCACGCGGCGGATGCCGAACCAGCGGAGCTTCTGATGGTCGGGCCAGCTCCCGAGGGCGACCGGGGCGAGTTATCCGGGCCGGGTGGGGCTGAGGACGAAGAGTTGGCCGCGCTTGCCGTACTGGCGGCATGGGTGCGGGAGCGGGTCACCCCGGGAGACACGATCACGATCCCCGAGTCGTGCTACAGCCCCGGCAGCGGGACGCTCCGGATGGAGGTGGCCGCCGTGGGCATCGTGATGCGGGTTGGTGCCCGCGCAGTGGTCGAGGTGATCGGCTGGGAGGTGAGCCGGTTCCTTCGGGGACGGTGGACGCGCCGTGCCTTCGTACACGTCGACGCGCTACAGCGTCCCGGAGCGGTGAGCCGGGCGCTCACCGCCCGATAGTCACGCCGCCCCGCCCGATAATCGCGTTGAAGCAGGGTCGATAGCCGCGTCGGGCAGGGCCAGGCTGCTGGCCCTGCCCGACGCGAGCACGATCAGGTCGGGTTGTCCTCGCCGAGCCGCTGCCGATTGGCCTCGATCCAGGCGTCCAGGGCCACCGGGTCGTCCGGGTCGATCCCGTCCGCCATCAGCTGGGCCACCGCCGCCGTGGCCGGGCTGCGTCGCTCGCCGGTGGTGTAGAGCCGGACGAACTCCGGCACCATCTCCTCGATCGCGGAGTCGGTACGCTCAGCCGCCGGTCCGGACAGCCCCCGCTGCCGGGCGGCGTACGCGGCCCAGCCGCGCAGCACCCGGGGCAGCATCGCCGCGTCGTCCATGTCGAGCACCGCCCGCCGGTGTACCCAGTCCAGCAGGAACAGGCCCGCAACGGCCGGGCTCCACCGCATCGGGTCGGCCTCGGTGTAGCTCGCCGTGTGGTCGAGTAGCAGGCTAAGGCAGAAGTGCAGCGAGGCCAGGTCCGGACCGTCCACCTTGTCCAGACCGAACCGGGCCGCTTCGCGGGAGGCCAGGAAGGCGCGTACGAGTTCGGACCGCTCGGCGGGGGTGAGCGGTGCCGGGACGGCGGGCGCACGGGTGGGCCGGGGCGGGGGCAGCAGCGCCAGTCGGGCACCGACCAGGGCCCGGTCGGTGGCGAGGGAACCTTCCCCGGGCAGGTCGGTGAGATCGTCGGTGACCAGGAGATGGCGGTTTACCGCGTCCCGCAGGCGAGCCGGGTCCTCCTCACGGAACCAGGTCAGCTCGTCGCTCGCGCACATCTGCCGTACCTGGTCGAGGACCTGGGCCGCCTGACCGCCCACGAAGACGTCCTTGGTGATGCCGATGTTGTGGTCGACCAGGGCCACCACGGCGTGTTCCGGGCCGCCGGACTCGCCGTCGTCGTAGGCGAAGGTGGCAAGGTAGGAGGTCTGGTCGCCGTACACGTCACCGTAGGCGTAGCTGCCGGTGAGCCGTACCTTGCCAAGCTGATGGGACCACGGCGGCGCATACGCTCCGGGCTTGACCTTTGCGGCACCGGCGGCGTCGGGTACCAGGGTGGCGAAGATGTAGCGGATCGTCGTCGCCGCCGCACTCCGGCGGCGGGTGGTAGCGGCGAGGAAACCGCCCACGAAGTCACGAACTGCCTCGGTGCGGTCTTCCTCCGCTATCGCGTAGACGCTACCGAGAAGTGCGGTACCGAGCATCTCCGCGTCGAGTGCGCAGTCCAGCTTGGTCACCTCGCGGGCGGCGTGGAGCACCGCGTCGTAGGGGGTCTGAGGTGTAGCCATGTTTCGACCCTACGCCGGGATGGGCCAGCGTAGCGGCCCAGCGCGCGAGGAACGAATTGTGCCACGCTCAATCGCTCGCTGTGATTACCGACGGTGTGCGTCAGAAGTCGTTCTGTCAGCGACTGGCGACGTCCGCGAGCGCCGTACGCGCCTCGGTGTAGCGCCGCAGCACCTCCTGCACCGGTACGACGACATGCTCCCGCCCGACCTCGGCGACCGCCGCGTGCAGTCGCTGCTCGACCCGTCGCCGGGCCTGTCGGGCGGCCCAGCCGACGACCGGTTTGACCAGCAACGCCACGGCCACGCCGAGGAACAGTCCGCCAAGCAGCATCAGGGTCGGCACCGGTACGACGCCGACCTGCGGGTTGTCGAGCCCGGGCAACCCCAGGGCTTGGAGCAGCCAGCCGAGGGCCAGCCAAGCCAGCCCGGCCAGCGCGGTGATCGTGACCAGCCACTGCATCGCGCCGATCAGTCGCCACCAGACCGGTTTGCGCTCCATGTCCAGATCGGCGGTCGCGATCGCCTGGTCGAGCGCATCGGGCAGGTCGGTGAGTCGGGACCGGGCGGCAGCGGTCACCGCCGCAGGCCACTGGGCCGGAAGCGTCGTGGCGGCCTGCTCGGCGACGGTTCGTACGGCCAGCCCGACCGCGGCGCGGTGCGCGGCGATCGGAGCGGGCAGGGACGTCGCCCCGACCGGGGTACGGGCCCCGCTGGTCTCCCCACCGCCCTCGCCATCGGTGCTGGTCCCACCACCGGTGCCGCCGCCGGTCAGGTGCAGTCGGCGCAACGGGTCTGGCCGTAGTCGCCGCCACGCCCGGACCAGCGGCCAGCCGGTGCTGCTCGCGGCCCGATGCCGGTACGCCGCCTCCACCGCGTCGGCCACCGCCGGTACGCCTGCCGAGGCGGCCAGTGCCTCGGTGAGGCCACGTACGGCCCCCGCCGGCACCTCGTCGGCCACGTCGGGACCCACCAGGTCGGTGAGTTGTTCGGCAACCCGGTCGACGTCACCGGAGAGCCGCCGTAGCGCCGCCTGCCGCTCGGCGACGGTCCGTTCGAGGGTCGACCGCAGCCCGGCCACCGCTCGTGGGTCGACGGCCGAGGTGGCCAGCAGCGGAACCCCGTCGAGCTGGTCGCTGTCGAGTAGCCGGCGCAGGTCGGCCAGGAGAGTGGGCACCTCGGCCGGCGGCAGCCGGTCGGTCTGGTTGAGTACGACCACGGTGACGTCCCGGTGCCGCTGGAACTCCCGCAGGTAGGTGCGGTGTACCAGCCGGTCGGCGTACTTCTGCGGATCGACCACCCAGATCACCTGGTCGACCAGGCCCAGCATCCGGTCGACTTCCAGCCGGTGGGTGCGCTGTACCGAGTCGAAGTCGGGCAGGTCGAGCAGGATCAGCCCGTGTAGCCCTGCCTCGTCGTTGCCGTCAAGGGCGCTCTCCCGGACGAACCGGTGCCGGGGCAGCACCCCCACCCAGTCGAGCAGCTTCGTCGCCCCCGCCAGCGGTCCCCAGACACAGGCGTGGGTGGCGGCGGTGGTCGGCCGGCGTACCCCGACCGAGGAGAGCTCGAAACCGGCGAGCGCGTTGAAGAGACTGGACTTGCCGCTGCCGGTGGCGCCGGCCAGGGCGACGACGGTGTGGTCGCGGGACAGGGCGAGCCGATCGCCGGCCCGCTCGATCAGGGTGTGTGCGGTGACCAGCCGGTTGTCGGGCAGGTGGCCGTCCACGGCGGCCAGGAACTGCTGTACGGCGGTCAGCCGACGCAGCAGCGTGTCGGCGTCGATCCGCCGCTCACCCCGTACCGCGTCGCGCACCCTGCTCACGATGCCGGCCACCGTACCCCGTCCAGCTGCCATTCCGGTCACGACCACGCCCCTGCCGGGCGCGGCGGGTGACCGGGATGGGCGAGGCTGCTTCGGGTCTGGGCCTGCGCGACGGTACGGGCGGCCCGGCGCAGGCGCGCACCCGGTCCGACACCGATCCCGGCGGCCTCGATGCGTACCCGGTAGCGCCGTGCCTCCTCGTCGAGGAGGGTGTCGACCCGGGCGAGCAGATCGGTGCGGGCCTGGGCGGCCAGGTTACGTACCGCCTGATCGCCGAAGATCGCTTGGAGTACGGCCTGCGCGGCGACGGTCGTGCTGGCCCCGGTGGCGACCTCCAGCCCGGTGGGGATGAACGCGGTCGAGGCGAACACCGCGATGGTGACGGCGAGACCGGCAGCGTTGACCGCGTACGCCGCACCCCGGGCCACGAATCGTTTGCCGGCACCCTCCCGGCGGACCAGTTCCAGTACTTCCCGCTGCCAGTCGCGGATCAGCCGTTCGGCGCGTTCGGGCAGGTCTTCGGTGGGCTGGCCCAGCGCCGGTTCCAGTAGCGCTGCCCCGGCGGGGTGGGTCTGCCAGGCGGCGTACGCGTTCTCGGCGGCCTCGGCCGCGACTGCGCGTAGCAGGGTGACGAGCTGTGACTCGATGGCCTGTTGCAGTTGGGCGCCGGGGGCGGGGCGGCCGGTCATCCGGGCCACGATCTGGTCCCGGAGTCGACCGATCCGGGCCTCCAGGTTGCGGAAGAAGGCCCCGGTGCCGACGAACTCCTGCCAGCGGGTGAGCACCTCGCCCCGGAGTAGCCGGCCGTCGCCGAGCCCCTGTTCGACGGTGCGGTGGCCGGACCGGTAGGCGGCGTGCACCCGCTCGTCGAGGACCTCCGCCGCCTTCACCTGTTCGTCGGCGGCGTTGGCCAGACTCTCGGTGGTCGTCTGGAGGGCGGCCAACGCACCGTCGAGGGTCTGCCGGACCACTGCGGCGCGGGCGTCGGCATCGGCGGCGAGCTGGCTGAACCAGTCACGTAACGGTGCGGTGGTGAGCTCCGGCAGCAGCCCCTGCCCGTCGGTGATCGTCTCGGGCAGTACGAACAGCGGGGCGGTGGCCAGGTCGTTCTCGGCCAACATCTCGATCAGGTGGGCGGTGACCTCGTCGATGGCCTCGGTGGGCACCCGATCGAGGACCAGGGCGATGGCGGTGCCCCGGGACCGGGCGGTCCGGAGCAGTTCCCACGGCACCGCGTCGGCGTAGCGGGCGGCGGTGGTCACGAACAGCCAGAGGTCGGCGGCGGCCAGCAGTTGGCTGGCCAGCGCCCGGTTGGCGTCGACCACCGAGTCGATGTCGGGCGCGTCGAGGAAGGCGAGTCCGGCCGTGAGGGCTGGTGCGGCCACGAGTTGCAGGGTGTTGGGCTCGTCCCCCGGTGCCGAGGTACGCGTCAACCCGGGTAGCAGCTCGCCGTGCCGGAACCAGGCACTGTCGGTCGGGTTGCAGACCAGCACCGGTGCCCGGGTGGTGGGTCGCAGTACGCCGGCCGTGCTCACCGGGGCCCGTACCAGGCTGTTGACCAGGGTCGACTTGCCGGCCCCGGTGGAGCCACCGACGACGACCAGCAGGGGGGCGTCCAGTCTGGTGAGCCGGGGCAGGAGGTAGTCGTCGAGTTGGGCGACGAGCGCGGTGACGTCCTGCCGGGCCTCGTCGGCCGAAGGCAGCAGCAACGGGTAGGCGGTGGTGACGAGGGTCGTCCGCAAGTCGGTCAATGCCTGTCGCAGATCCATTTGGGGATCTTTTGTGCTTTTGTCCGCTATGGCGGCGAACGTTCCGACAGTGTCAGCCGGTTCGCCCTGCATGGTCACGGGTAAAGCGTGCCCGACCCGAGCAACACCGACAACAAGCACCCCCATCCCACACCCCGTGTCGCGCCCCGACACAAGGACTGATGCAAGGAAGGGCCCCTTGTTATCGCATTCTGCCTTGGAAGGGGCCCTTCCTAACCGGCGGGCTCAGCGAGCACGCTCCGCCCAGGGTTGCGTCACATCGGCTCAACTCCGACTTGACGTCTGCGACGATCGTGGCAGTATTGAGTCCGGTCCACTCAAGTTAATCCGCGGGCATCTGGGGGCAGCGCCCGCCACCTGCTCAAGCAACGAAGCGAGGAAGCAAAGATGGCACGTGCGGTCGGCATCGACCTCGGCACGACGAACTCCTGCGTCAGCGTCCTGGAGGGTGGTGAGCCCACCGTTATCACCAACGCTGAGGGCTCGCGTACGACCCCTTCGATCGTCGCGTTCGCCCGTAACGGTGAAGTGCTCGTCGGCGAGGTTGCCAAGCGTCAGGCGGTGACCAACCCGGACCGGACCATCCGGTCGGTCAAGCGGGAGATGGGCTCCAACTGGACCGTCGACATCGACGGAAAGAAGTACACCCCGCAGGAGATCTCCGCCCGGACCCTGATGAAGCTGAAGCGGGACGCCGAGGCGTACCTGGGCGAGCGGATCACCGACGCGGTGATCACCGTCCCGGCCTACTTCAACGACTCCCAGCGGCAGGCCACCAAGGAGGCCGGTGAGATCGCCGGCTTCAACGTGCTGCGGATCGTCAACGAGCCGACCGCGGCCGCCCTGGCCTACGGCCTGGACAAGGGCTCCAAGGAGCAGACCGTCCTGGTCTTCGACCTTGGTGGCGGCACCTTCGACGTCTCCCTGCTCGAACTGGCCGAGGGTGTCATCGAGGTCAAGTCGACCAGCGGTGACAACAACCTCGGTGGTGACGACTGGGACGAGCGGGTCATCGACCACCTGGTCAAGACTTTCCGTGGTCAGCACGGCGTCGACCTGTCGCAGGACAAGATGGCGATGCAGCGGCTTCGTGAGGCTGCCGAGAAGGCCAAGATCGAGCTGTCCGCCGCCACCACCACCAGCATCAACCTGCCGTACATCACGGCTGGCCCGGCGGCCACCGACGGTGCCCCGTCCGCGCCGCTGCACCTTGACGTGACCCTGACCCGCGCCGAGTTCCAGCGGATGACCCAGGACCTGCTGGACCGCTGCAAGGGCCCGTTCGAGCAGGCCATCAAGGACGCCGGTGTCAAGGTCTCCGACGTCGATCACGTCATCCTGGTCGGTGGTTCGACCCGGATGCCGGCCGTCACCGACCTGGTCAAGCAGCTCATCGGTCGTGAGCCCAACAAGGGCGTCAACCCCGACGAGGTCGTCGCGGTCGGTGCGGCTCTGCAGGCCGGCGTGCTCAAGGGCGAGGTCAAGGACGTCCTGCTGCTGGACGTGACCCCGCTGAGCCTGGGCATCGAAACCAAGGGCGGCATCTTCACCAAGCTGATCGAGCGCAACACCACCATCCCCACCAAGCGCTCCGAGGTGTTCACCACCGCCGACGACAACCAGCCGTCGGTGCTGATCCAGGTCTTCCAGGGTGAGCGGGACATTGCCGCCTACAACAAGAAGCTGGGCACCTTCGAGCTGACCGGGCTCCCGCCGGCGCCGCGCAGCGTGCCGCAGATCGAGGTCACCTTCGACATCGACGCCAACGGCATCGTGCACGTCAACGCCAAGGACCTTGGCACCGGCAAGGAGCAGTCGATGACGATCACCGGTGGCTCCGCGCTGCCGAAGGACGACATCGAGCGGATGATGCGCGACGCCCAGGACCACGCCGACGACGACAAGCGTCGCCGGGAGGAGGCGGAAACCCGCAACCTGGCCGAGCAGCTTCAGTGGCAGACCGAGAAGTTCCTGGCCGAGAGCGGCGACAAGCTGCCCGCCGAGTCCAGGGACCAGATCAACGAGGCCCTCGGTGAGCTGCGGGGCGCCCTCGCCGGTACCGACCTGGAGAAGATCAAGTCGGCGCACGAGAAGCTGGCCCAGGTCTCGCAGCAGGCCGGTTCGCTGCTCTACGCCCAGCAGGGCGAGCAGGCGCCGGGTGCGGACGCGGGTGCCACCGGAGCCGGAGCCGGGGCTGGCGCGGCCGGAGCTGGCGCGGCCGGTGGCCGTACGGCTGGCGGTCCGGACGACGTGGTGGACGCGGAGATCATCGACGAGGATGGCAAGAAGTGATCTCCTGTTCCTGCCCAGCCAACTCGTTGACCGGATAGAGGTAGTCGCAATGACGGAAAAGCCACGAGCCGCTGACCCGGGTTCCACCGGGTCAGCGCCGGGTGGCTCGGTGCCCGCCAATCCCGCCGAGGGTGAGGCCGGCCAGCGCATCGTGATCCGTGACCGACGGAAGATCGATCCGAGCGGTGGCAAGAGCGAACCGGTCGCCAGTGGCAAGAGCGATGGCGGCGAGAGCGATGGCGGCAAGGCCGATCCGGTTGCCGACAACACGGAACCCGCCGACAGCAAGGTCGACGCCGTCGACGGCAAGGCCGAGTCCGATGTTGACGCCGAGTCCGACGGCAAGGCCACCGCTGGGGGCAAGTCCGGCGGTGAGTCCAAGCCAGGCAGTGAGGGCAAGGCAGCCGGTGACGCCAAGCCGGTCGACGCCACAGCGACTGCAGCCGAGGCGGAGATCGTCGAGGGTGAGCTGGTCGAAGACGACGCGGTGAACGCCGACGAGGTCCGAGCCGATGCGGTGGACGCGGCCGAGGCAGCCGAAGCCGACGAGTTGTCGTCGACCTCGGCGACCAGCCCGGTCCTCGACGAACTGGTCGACGAGGCCGAGGTCGAGGCCGAGGTCGGAGACGCCAAGGCCCGGGTTCCCAAGATCGAGCAGCCCAAGGGCGTCGACGGGCCCGTCGTGGACGCCCCGGCGAAGGCAGCGGACGGGCCCGGCCCGCTCGGTGCCGAGTTGGAGGCACTCCGCGCCGACCTCGACGAACGGACCCGTGATCTGCAGCGGGTGACGGCGGAGTACGCCAACTACCGCCGGCGGGTGGAACGGGACCGTACCGTGGCGGCCGAGCAGGCCACCGGTACGGTGCTGGCCACGCTGCTGCCCGTACTGGACGATCTGGATCGGGCGCGGGAACACGGCGACCTGGTCGGGCCGTTCGGCTCGGTGGCCGAGCAGCTCACCACGGCGCTGACCAAGTTCGGGCTGACCGCCTTTGGCGAGAAGGGCGACCCGTTCGACCCGACCCGGCACGAGGCAGTCGCGCACCTGACCTCGGCCGAGGTCACCGAGCCGACCTGCGTCGACGTGATGCGTCGGGGCTATCTGCTCGGTGATCGGCTCCTGCGGGCCGCGCTGGTAGCTGTTGCTGATCCTGAATAGTTCGCACGTCGTGATCGGGGCGACCCGCATGTGCCTTGACCGGTGGCATGTGGGACGCCCCGATCACGCGACGAGGGAGGAGGTGGACGACCGTTGAGTTCCAAGGACTGGCTGGAGAAAGACTTCTACGCCGTACTGGGGGTGGACAAGTCAGCCTCCTCCGACGAGATCAAGAAGACGTACCGGAAGGTGGCCCGAGAGTCGCATCCGGACCGTAACCCCGGGAACGCCCAGGCCGAGGAGCGGTTCAAGGCCGCGTCCGAGGCGTACGACGTCCTCTCCGACGAGCGCAAACGCCGCGAGTACGACGAGATGCGCTCGCTGTTCGGCTCCGGCGCGTTCCGACGTAACGCCCGAGCCGGCGGCCCGGGTGGTTTCCCGTTCGACGCCTCCGACCTGTTCGGCGGCATGGGTGGTCAGCAGCCGGGGGCGGGTGCCCGGTTCGGTGGCGGGGCAGGCTTCTCCGACCTGTTCGGATCCATCTTCTCGGGCGGTGGCGGTGCCGCAGGCCGGCGCGGTCCGACCCGGGGCCGGGACGTCGAGGCCGAGGTGGCACTCGACTTCGGCGACGCCGTACACGGGGTGACGCTGCCGTTGACCCTGCGCGCACCGGGGGTGTGCGAGACCTGCCACGGCAACGGTGCCAAGCCGGGTAGCCAGCCGAGGGCCTGCCCGCAGTGCCATGGTGCCGGGGTGGTCACCCGTGACCAGGGTTCGTTCAGCTTTTCCGAGCCGTGCCGGGAGTGCCAGGGCGTCGGGACGATCGTCGAGGAGAAGTGCCCGGAGTGCCGGGGCACCGGTGGGGTGACCAAGACCCGCACGCTCAACGTCAGGTTCCCGGCCGGGGTCGCCGACGGACAGCGGATCCGGCTCGCCGGCCGAGGGGAGCCGGGCGATCGGGGCGGCCCAGCCGGTGACCTCTTCGTCCTGGTCAAGGTCCGGGGCGACGACCTGTTTGGACGCAGCGGGGACGATCTGACCCTCACCGTGCCGATCACGTTTGCCGAGGCCACGCTCGGCACCGATCTGCGGGTGCCGACCCTGGACGGCGCGGTGACCCTGCGGGTGCCGCCGGGGACGCCCAGCGGTCGTACGCTGCGGGCCCGAGGCAAGGGCGTGGTCCGCCGTGATGGTCAGGCCGGTGATCTGCTGGTCACCGTCGAGATCGTGGTGCCCGCCGAACTCTCCGACGAGGCCCGCAAGGCCCTGGAGACGTTCGCCGAGCACACCCCGTCCGCTGGACGGGAACAAATCGAAGCCCGAGTACGTCGTTCCAGTTGACCGCGTTGCGTATCCGGAGGTGAACCATGGTGGCTGAGGAGTTCCCAGCCGCAGGCGACCCGGCGTACGACGCCAAGGTGTTGATGATCTCGGTTGCCGCCCGGATGGCGGGTATGCATCCGCAGACCCTGCGCCAGTACGACCGCTTGGGGCTGGTCCAGGCCGGCCGGGCGGCTGGCGGTGGGCGTCGCTACAGCGTGCGGGACGTGGTGTTGCTGCGTGAGGTGCAGCGGCTCAGCCAGGACGACGGGGTCAACCTGGCCGGCATCAAGCGGATCATCGGCTTGGAGCAGTTGCTGGGGGAGATGCAACAGCGAATTGCGCAGCTTGAGGCGGAGTTGATGGCTGCGGTCCGCCGGGCCGCCGAGTTGGAGACGATCTCCGCGTTCCCGCGTCGGGATCTTGTGCCGACGAGTCGGGTCTCCACCGCCCTGGTGGTCTGGAAGCCAAAGCGAAAGCCTGGCGAGGGCTGAGTAAAGCTGCGTGCGTAGAGGCCCGGGAAACCGTGCGGAAAGATGACCGGTTTGCCCGGTAAATTCCTCCACTGATCAGCTAACCTCTCTTATGGTCCGGACCTGCACAATTCGGACGGAACCACCAGCGTAATCGCCGTCTGGACCGGCGGTTGGCGCATGCCGTGGCGGGCCGGGATCCACGGGGGCTCCCGGCCCGCTGCGACGTCACCCGGATCAACGGGCCTGACTCGTCACCCGGATCAACGGGGTCTGACCCCAGGGGTCACTGTCAACGTCCCGGCCTGCGCGTCCATGGTTGCGTGCGCGCCGAGTGGAATGGTGAGCTGCCCGTTGTCGTGCCCGAGGGGAAGCCCCCCCAGGACTGGCACGCCGAGGTCGTAGAGACGGTCCTTGAGTACGGCCACCGCATCCCACTCGTCAGGCTCGCCGACGCTGTTGGTGATCTGGCCGATGACCACGCCGGCAACCCTCGACAGAATGCCCAGCCGGCGAAGCTCGGTGAGCATCATGTCGATGCTGGAGGGCACCTCGTTCACATCCTCGAAGAACAACAGGGCACCATCGAAATTCGGACTGTCCTTGGCACCCAACGAAGTCGAGATCAGAGTCAGGCAGCCGCCCAGCAATCGGCCGCTAGCTCGACCTGGCACCAGGACGGGTGCGGTGCTTTCCGTCGGATTCCGAGTGATGGTGATCGGATCGGTCGTCATCACCGCTCGGCGCAGCGCCTCGGCTGACTCGGGACCGGTACGGCTGTCGGTCCAGTTGACCATCGGACCATAGAAGGTGACCAGCCCGGCATCGCGCCACAGCTTGCCGTGAATGCTGGTGATGTCGCTGAATCCCACGACGACCCGAGGGTCGCGGCGGAGCTTGGACGTGTCGATCTGGTCGACGATCCGTTGGGTGCCGTAGCCGCCCCGCGCTGCGAATACGCCACGAATTCCGGGGTCGTTGAGGGCGGCGTTGAGATCCGCGATCCGCTCGGCATCGGTGCCGGCCAGATATCCGTACTTCGTGTAGACGTGGGGTGCCAATTCCACCTGGAGGCCCCAGCTGCGCAGTATCTCGATACCTCGTGCCATGTTGACGGGGTCTGGCGTGCTGCCGGGGGATACGACCCGTACCCGGTCCCCTGGGCGTAGTGCTGGCGGGCGTACCGCCCCCGCGACGGTACGTGGTGCCGCATGTACGGGTGTCTCGGCGACCGCGCCGACCAGTAGTGCACTGCTGGTGGCGGCCGCGCCGGCGCGGAGCATGCCGCGTCGGGAAATCGCGGCTCTACCGGGATTCGAGGCGGGATCACTCTCTTCTCGTGGATTCGACATGGATGTCCTCTCGACGTTGTCGGTCGGCGCTCCGCAATGCCTGTGGTGATACCGAGCAACGCTCGCACTGGGTGCGCAGGAAGCTCGATGGGTGGCCGAGCGTACGTCGATTGTGGTAAATGCGTGCATGGCCGTCAATGTTTGTCGGTTGGCGGTAACCGACTTCGACGCATGCCGCCGCCGGACGCCTACGCCCAGGCGAGCGAATCCCCCTAGCCGAGCCGGCGGGCCTGGCGGACCAGGCCGCCCTCGCACCATTCGTGATAGTCGAATCGCTCCGGGTCGGTCATCAGCACCCGGCAGTTGTGGGCCCAGATCGCCATCAGCTCGTCGCCGTGCCGCTCGGCCTGCTTGAGCAGCTTGCTCAGCCGGCGCTTGGGATGGGCACGGAACCCGGTCCGGATTCCGTCGCCGGAGTAGATGTAGAGACAGTGCAGGGCGAACCGGCGGGCCGGGCAGGACGGGTCCATGGCCAGGTCGAACAGCGTCGTGATCAGTTGGTCACCGGAGACGAGCAGGTCCCAGTCCTGTGGCATCGACTCCAGGGGTACCGAGTCGGGCTGGTAGGCCCAGGCGCGCAACTCGGCCGGCGACGGGTCGACCGGGTTGGCGAAGCCGCGGAACGTCGACTCCTGCAAGCTCACCCGGGCTGACCTTCCGTTCACTGTCGCAGGGGCGCTGGCGCCGTCCCCGCGTACCCGCCACCAATTGCGGCGACACGTTAGCGTGCCGCCGGTACGCGGTGGAAGGGTCACGGAGTGCCATTAGGCAAGCCGTTCGCCTGATGCCTGGGTCAGTTGGAAGGTCAGCCCGGTGAGCCGGGACGAATGGTTCAGTCGGTTGCGGGCAGCGGTTCGCAGCGCTGGGCAGCGGCCCGGCGCCGCAGCCAGGCCTTGAACCACGGGGTGTCCGGGACTCGGGCCAGCAGTGGCCCGGTGACCACCGTGATCAACACGTACGCGGTTGCCAGCGGAGCCAACTGCGGAGCGATGCCGGTAGCACCGACCGCCAGCCCGGCGATGACGATGGAGAACTCCCCACGCGGCATCAATCCGAGCCCAGCCCGCCATCGACCCGGTTCGGCGATGCCAACCCGCTTCGCGGCCAGGTAGCCGGTGAGCACCTTGGTCGCCATGGTGACGACGGCCAGCGCCAGCGCCGGCAGCAGCACCGGTGGCATGTCCGCTGGATTGGTGGCCAACCCGAAGAACACGAAGAACACTGCGGCGAACAGGTCCCGCAGCGGCGAGAGCAGTTCGGTCGCGTTGTGCGCCACCTGTCCGGAGAGTGCGATGCCGACCAGGAAGGCGCCGACCGCCGCAGACACCTTGAGGCTGGCCGCGATGCCGGCCACCAGGACGGTCAGGCCGAGCACCCCGAGCAGCAGCGCCTCCGGGTCCTTCGGGGAGAACATCGCGGAGATGGCGTTGCCGTACTTGATGGCCACGATCAGCACCAGGACCACGGTGAAGACCGCGATGCCGAGGGCGACGCTGCCGCCCTTCAGACCGGTGCCGGCCAGCACTGCGGTTACCAGGGGCAGGTAGAGCGCCATCGCGAGGTCCTCGATGACCAGCACCGAGAGGATGACCGGGGTTTCTCGGTTACCCAGCCGACCCAGGTCGGCCAGCACCTTGGCGATCACCCCGGACGACGAGACCCAGGTGACACCGGCCAGCACGATCGCCGAGACCCAGCCCCAACCCATCAGGAAAGCGAAGGCCGCACCCGGTAGCGCGTTGAGCAGCCCGTCGATCAGCCCGGCCGGGGCTGCCGAGCGCAGGTTGCCGATGAGTTCCTTCGCGGAGTATTCGAGGCCGAGCATGACCAGCAGCAGGATCACGCCGATCTCCGCGCCGACCGCGAAGAACTCCTCGCTGGCGGAGAGCGGCAGGAGCCCACCATGGCCGAAGGCCAGTCCGGCGAGCAGGTAGAGCGGGATCGGGGAAAGCCCGATCCGCCGGCTGAGCCGGCCAAGGAGCCCGAGCCCCAACAGCAGTGCGCCGACCTCGATCAGCAGAACGGTGAAATCGTGCATCCGATCATGCGTCCGGGTCGTTGCCAGCGAGGATCGCGCCGACACCGTCGAGGCCCGTGCGGGTGCCGACCACGACCACCACGTCACCAGCCTCGAAGCGGAAGGTCGGGTCCGGGGAGGCGATGACCTCCCGCTCCCGCAACACTGCCACGATGGAGGCACTGGTACGGGTGCGCGCCTTGGTGTCACCCAGCCTGCGGCCCACATACGGCGAGCCGGCCGGGATGGAGATCTGCTCGGTCAACAGGCCGGCAGCCTGCTCCCGGAGCCCGGAGAGTTGGCCGAGCATGAGCGAGGCACCGAGGATGTCCGCGAGGGCGTCCGCCTCGTCGTCGGTCAGCGGAATGTCCGCGACCGACGCGTCGGGATCGTCTTCGTCGTAGAGCACCAGATCACGTCGGCCGTTTCGATGGGTGACCACACCCACTCGCCGTCCCGAGGTCGTCACCAGGTCGTGACGTACACCGATGCCAGGCAGTGCCGTCTGTTCTACGCGTACTCGCACGGCGGTCACGCTACCGCGTCTGGACAATCCGACCCGCCTCGGCCGGGTGCCCTGGCCACGACGGTTACGCACCGCCGTCGAAACGGTCCTTTCCGGTACGTCGCGCAGGGCGTACACGCCCTACCCTGACGGGCATCACTGGGACGTCGGTCGTGGGGGTGCCGGATGCGGCGATGGTCGGGACGGCTGGCGGCGAGCGTGGTGGTGACCCTGATGATCTCGGGCTGCTCGGTCGGCCCCATCCGCCGTGCGGCACCGACCAGGGCGCCCGCCGACCCACCGGGAAACACGTCGGGAGGGCAAGGCCCCAGGGCACCGCTCCCACCGGACGAGATCCGGCGGAGCCAGGTGCCCGTACCGGCCGGCTATGGGCAGCACCAGGTCGAGTTCACCGATGCCGAGCACGGCTACGCCCTGTACACCAACTGTCCACCGGGTCCAGCGGAAGCCCCCGAGGTGGACTGCCCGGCGATCCTGCTCGCCACCGCCGATGGTGGCCGCTCCTGGCAGGCGCTGCGCCATCCCCGCCCGACGGCAAAGAACCATCAGCTGTACGCCGCCGGCAACGACCTGGTCCTGCAAGCCACGCCGCACGGCTGGTTTGCGTCCGCGAATCGAGGCTCGACGTTCGTCGCCGTTCCAGCGGTGATGGAGGGTGCGCCGGTGGCGTACCGGAAACTGCTCGGGCGCTTTCAGCTCAGCCACGACACGAGCACGACGCAGGTGGGCGAGTGGATCGACGACCGGTTCCGTCCGTTGCCGACCCAGCCGATGGTGCCCGGTCTTAGTGAGGTGGCGTACGCCGGTGGTCGACTTTTCGTCAGTGGGTTGCGCGACGGTCAGCCGTACGCGGCGTACTCCTTCGACCTGGGGCAGACCTGGCGCCGGATGACGGTGCCGGCACCCGACGTGGCCCTGCGCTCGCTGCGGTTGGTGGTCGCCGCCATCGACGGCGGGGCCTGGTTGATCGGCCATGGCGAAAACTCGATGGTCTTCCCCCAGCTCTGGCAGCTCACCGGTGGCACGGGTTGGGAGCGGGTACGGGTGGCCGGGCAGCCGGGGCGGATCAGCGAGCCGGCGGTCATCGGCGCGGGAATGCTGGCGGTGACCGGACCGTGGGGCAGTGGGGTGATCAGCGAGGGGCGGTATCGCGACCTTGGCTGGCCACTCGGCGGTGAAGTGGTGCGGGCGTTGCCGGACGGCACCCTTTTCAGTACCCACGAGCACGACGGCAGCGTGTGGTTGGGCATCGGGAAGTACGACGAGCGGCGGTGGATCCAGGTCGTTCTGGAGAAACAGACGTGACGGGGGTCACATCGCAGAGTTGAGCGGAATAGGCTCAACTCTGGTTGTGTCTCTACCAGTGGACACGCCGATCAGGGGAGCCCATGAACGCCGAACGCCTCACCACCAAGAGCCGCGAAGTCATCACCGGTGCCGTCGCCATCGCCAATCAGCGGGGCCACGCCACCGTCGAGCCGTGGCACCTGTTGCTCTCGCTGTTGGACACCGGTGGGTCGACCGCTGCCGGTCTGCTGCGTGCGGTCGGAGCCAACCCCGCCGACGTACGCCGAGCCGCCATCCGGGCCGTGGAGAAACTGCCGGCCGCCCGGGGAGCCAGCGTCGCCGAGCCGAGCCTCTCCCGCGAGTTCGTCAACGCCATCGGTGCCGCCGAGCAGATCGCCCGCCCGTTGGGCGACGAATACACCTCCACCGAGCACCTGCTCGCCGGCCTGGCCCAGGTCGGTGGCGTGGTCGCCCAGGCTCTCAAGACAGCCGGGGTCACCGAGGAGAACCTGGTGGCCGCCTTCCCGGCGATCCGGGGCGGTGACCGCCGGGTCACCACCGCCGACCCCGAGCAGACCTACCAGGCCCTGGAGAAGTACGGCGTCGACCTGACCGCCAGCGCCCGGGACGGCAAGATCGACCCGGTGATCGGCCGGGACGCCGAGATCCGTCGAGTGATCCAGGTGCTGTCCCGCCGTACCAAGAACAACCCGGTGCTCATCGGGGAGCCGGGCGTCGGCAAGACCGCCATCGTGGAAGGTCTGGCCCAGCGCATCGTCGCCGGGGACGTACCCGAGTCGCTGCGCGACAAGAAGCTCGTCTCGCTCGACCTCGGCGCGATGGTGGCCGGCGCGCAGTACCGCGGCCAGTTCGAGGAGCGGCTCAAGTCCGTACTGGAGGAGATCAAGAACTCCGACGGGCAGGTCATCACCTTCCTCGACGAGCTGCACACCGTGGTCGGTGCCGGTAAGGGCGAGGGCTCGATGGACGCCGGCAACATGCTCAAGCCGATGCTGGCCCGGGGCGAGCTGCGGATGGTCGGTGCGACCACCCTCGACGAATACCGCGAGCACATCGAGAAGGACCCGGCCCTGGAGCGCCGCTTCCAGCCGGTGCTGGTCGGCGAGCCGACCATCGAGGACACCATCGGCATCCTGCGCGGGCTCAAGGAGCGCTACGAGGTGCACCACGGCGTACGCATCACCGACGCCGCGCTGGTCGCCGCCGCCTCGCTCTCCGACCGCTACATCACCGACCGGTTCCTGCCGGACAAGGCGATCGACCTGGTGGACGAGTCCGCCTCCCGGCTGCGGATGGAGATCGACTCACGGCCGGTCGAGGTGGACGAGATCGAGCGGGCGGTACGCCGGCTGGAGATCGAGGAGATGGCGCTGGCCAAGGAGCCGGACCCCGCCTCCGCCGAGCGGCTGAACCGGCTGCGCAAGGAGCTGGCCGACAAGCGCGAGCAGCTCACCGCGCTCAGCGACCGGTGGAAGTTGGAGAAGGAGCACATCACCCGGATCTCCACCGCCAAGGAGGAGCTGGAACGGCTCGGCGGCGAGGCCGAGCGGGCCGAACGTGACGGCGAGCTGGAACGCGCCGCTGAGCTGCGCTACGGCCGGATCCCCACCCTCAAGGGCGAACTGGTCCGGGCCGAGGCGGAGCTCGCCGGCATCCAGGCCGACGGGGCGATGCTGAAGGAGGAGGTCGGCGCGGACGACATCGCCGCCGTGGTCGCCTCCTGGACCGGCATCCCGGCCGGTCGGCTGATGGAGGGCGAGACTGCCAAGCTGCTGCGGATGGAGTCGTCGCTCGGCGCCCGGGTGATCGGGCAAACCGAGGCGGTCGGCGCGGTCTCCGACGCGGTCCGGCGGGCCCGTACCGGCGTCGCCGACCCGGACCGCCCCACCGGCAGCTTCCTGTTCCTCGGCCCCACCGGGGTCGGTAAGACCGAGCTGGGCAAGGCGCTGGCCGAATTCCTCTTCGACGACGAGCGGGCCATGGTCCGCATCGACATGAGCGAGTACGCCGAGAAGCACTCGGTGGCCCGGCTCGTCGGTGCCCCGCCCGGCTACGTCGGCTACGAGGAGGGCGGTCAGCTCACCGAGGCGGTGCGCCGGAGGCCGTACTCGGTGGTGCTGCTGGACGAGGTGGAGAAGGCCCACCCGGACGTCTTCGACGTGCTGTTGCAGGTGCTCGACGATGGCCGGCTCACCGACGGCCAGGGTCGTACGGTCGACTTCCGCAACGCGATCCTGATCCTCACCGCCAACCTCGGCTCGTCGGTGATCGCCGATCCCACCCTCTCCGAGGGCCAGCGCCGCGAGGCGGTGCTGGCGGTGGTGCGCTCGCACTTCAAGCCGGAGTTCCTCAACCGGCTCGACGACATCGTCGTCTTCGCCGCGCTGACCGGCGAGGAGCTGCGCTCCATCGTGGACATTCAGATCGGCCGGATGCGGCGCCGGTTGGCCGACCGTCGGCTCACCCTGGACGTCTCGGACACGGCCCGAACCTGGCTGGCCGAGCACGGCTACGACCCGATCTACGGTGCCCGGCCCCTGCGTCGACTGGTGCAGTCGGCGATCGGGGACCGGTTGGCCAAGGCGCTACTGGCCGGTGAGGTGCGTGACGGCGACACGGTCCGAGTGGACCTGGCCGACAGCAAGGACGGCCTGACCGTCACCGCCGCCTGACCGTAGGGCTGGCCGCAAGGCTGGCCTGCCGACCGGCGTACCTCGATCCTGGTTCGGGATCGAGGTACGCCGTCGTCGTCTCTGCCGTCGGTCGGGCCGTCCGACAGTTGACCAGGCTGCCCCTTGCCGGGTGACGGCCGTGCACGGGTTTGTTACCGTCACCGGCCGATCGGGTTGGAGAGGACGGGCTGGATGAACGGCACGCTAGCGTACCTGCTGGTCACGGTGAGTTGCCTGGTCGCGGTCGCCGGGGTGGTGGTGGCCGTGGTGGCCCTGCGGGCCGCCCGAAAGAAGGCAGCGGAAGCCACCAAGGCGAAGACACCATCGCGAAGTGACCCATTCCGCAGCGCGGACGACGACGCTGACGCGTTGCGGGGTGACCCCCGCCGCCTCCAGCCTGGCGACATCGTGGAGATTCGGCACACCTCGTACGGCGTACGCGGCACGCTGCGCTTCACCGAGGGCGACTGGGGTTGGACCGAGCACCTACTCGACACCGTGGCCGGCGAGAAGGTCTGGCTCTCCGTCGAGGAGGACCCCGACCTGGAACTGGTGCTCTGGACCGCCGAACCGGCCGCTACCGTCACCCCGGGCAAGGCGACCATCAACTTCGACGGGCGGCGCTACACCAAGAAGGAATCCGGTAAGGCCCGCTACACCGCGACCGGCACCACCGGACTCAACCCCACCGGGACGGTCGCCTACCACGACTACACCGCCGGTCCGGCGCGACTCTCCTTCGAGTCGTACGGCGACAGCGGCAAGTGGGAGGTGGCCCGAGGCGAGCGGCTGCACCGGGCCGAGGTGCAGATCTATCCGCAGGCCGGGCCGGCGGACAAGGTCGGCTGACCATGCTCGTCACCCTCGACGCGCCGTACGCCGACACCTCCGCCGCTGACCTGAGCTTCGCCCTGGAATCGGCCGAGCGGCCCGCCCTGTACGTGCTCGACCTTGCTCTGCCGACGGCGGCGCAGCCGGACGGCGTACGACTGCGGCTGCGGTTGCTCGGCGCATCGCACCAGGTGGTGCTGGACGTGTTGGGCACCGAGTTCATCGAGACGGTCGCCTGCCTGCCCGGCCGGCACCCCGAACTGCCCACCGCCGTGGCCGACGAGGAGAGCGGTTACCGGTTCACCGCCCGGGTGCTGCACCTGGCCCCCGCCGAGTTGGTCCGCCGGACCGCCGCCCTGCGCCACGAACTCGCCGACGATCCGTACGCGTTGGTCGGGGTCTTTCCCGGCGGCCCGGACTCGATCACCGCACTGCGGGCCAGGACCGACCCCGCAGGCGACATCGGATGGCGCACCTGGCACGCCTATCCACAGACCGGAGAACTCGTCGAGACCGAAACGACGGTGAGGATGCGATGAAGTACCGCAGATGGATCATCGTGGGAACGGCGTTCGCGCTGATCGGAGTGCTGGTGGCCGGCTTTGCCGTGTTCTACGGCAACTTCTCGCCACGTGGCTACGTCAAGGACAAGTACACCCGGGCGGCCAGCCACGACATCGGCAGGCAGGCCACCGCCTACACCTCGCGGAAGTCCCCGAGCGCGGTCTCCGACGAGATCACCAAGGCCTGGAAACCGGCCGACCAGTACGTCGACGGCAGTGGCGTCTACCTGCGCTACGACGACGACTCGGTGGTGATCAAGCCGATCGCTGGGGGGTCGGTGATCCTGCTGGAGAAGATGTCCAGCGCCTACCCGCGTTACCACAGCACCGTCGGTCACTCCTGGGCCTGGGGGCGGGGCAACACCGTCCGTGGCGGCGGCCCTGGTGCTGGTAAGTAGTCCCGGGCCCGCAGCCCGGTAGCCCCCACCCCTCACCCCTCAGGAGCCCACCTTGATGACCCTCGTCACCGATCTGCTGTTGACCCTCGCCTACGGTGTGGTCGGCATCGTACTGATGGGGATCGGCTACGTCCTGGTGGACGTCGCCACCCCCGGCCGACTACACGAACTGATCTGGGTCGACCGGAACCGCAACGCCGCCCTGTTGCTCGCCTCCAACCTGCTCGGCGTCGGCATCATCGTGGTCGCCGCCATCGTCAGCAGCGAGGACGACTTCGTCACCGGGATCATCGGCTGCGCCGCGTACGGCATCCTCGGCCTGCTCATCATGGCCGCCGCCTTCCTGCTGCTGGACCTGGCCACCCCGGGCCGGCTGGGGGAGATCCTGGTCGACCCGGAACCGCACCCGGCGGTCTGGGTCTCCGCGGTCATCCACCTCGCCGCCGGTGCGGTCGTCGCCGCGGCGATCAGTTGATGGCGACGACGAAGCGACCGGCGAAGCCCACATCGTCGGCCAAGAAGGGAGACGCAAAGGTCACAGCCTGGGCGCTCGCCGTTACGTTGGCCGTTACCGCCGCCCTCTTTGTACTGGTCCCGCTGATCGGGGACGACGACAGCCTGAAGGTGCCGCCCCCGACCGCCACCGAACGCGCCGACACGGTCGCGATCCTGGAGCGGGCCAGCAAGGCGCAGAACATCTGCTACGGCTGGCGGCTCGTCGAGGGCGACAGCAGCGACGTGGTCAGCGTCGGCTCCAACCTCGGCGACAACGTACCGGTCGACAAGGACCCGGTCCGCTGCCCCCGCTGGATCAGAGTCCGGGCAGTCGTGACCTACACCTCGGAGAGCAGCGAGTCAGAGGACTACGCCTCGATCTGGGTGGACAGCTCGGACGATCTTTCGACCGTCGGCTTCGAGGTCGGCTTGGAACGGCTCGGCCTCGACGACGACGTGTTCATCGACGATCCGGGCTGGGCAACCGCCCGGGCCGCGGTCTTCCTGCCGCTGCTGGCGGCGGAGCAGGAACTGGCCCCGCCGGTGCCGCAGGAAACGGCTGCCCCGGATCAGGCGGGTGCCTCGCCGGCACCGACCCCCCTGCCGGACGCGGGCAGCGACTTCCTCCGGGACCGCTGGGCGTACCTGCTTGGCGCGGTGGCCTTCCTGCTGGTCAGCGCCCTGCTGATCATCATCGGGCTGGTGCAGCGCAGCCGGCACGGGAACCAGCCGCACGTCAACCCCGTCGGTAAGCCCCACACCGGCACTCGTACCCAGAACAAACGGAAGTCATGAGCACTACCACTGTTCCCTCCGAACCCCGGGCCGTCCCGCGTTGGCGGCTGGCCCGGGCCTCAGTGCTTCTCGCGGTCTTCGTCTGCGCCGCCTGTGGCCTGGTCTACGAACTGGCCCTGGTCGCGCTCGGCAGTTACCTGATCGGCGACACCGTCGGGCAGGCCTCCATCGTGCTCGGCGTGATGGTCTTCGCGATGGGCATCGGCGCGTTGGCCGCCAAACCATTGCAGCCCTGGGCGGCCAGTGCATTCGCTGCAGTCGAACTCATTCTCGCCCTGCTCGGCGGGCTCTCCGTACTCGGTCTCTACGCCGCCTTCGCCTGGCTCGACCTCTACGCGCCCGCCCTGGTGGCGACCGCGTTCATCCTCGGCCTGCTGATCGGCGCGGAGATCCCGCTGCTGATGGTGTTGTTGCAGAAGATCCGCGAGCAGTCCGCCGGCAGCGCGGTGGCGGACCTCTTCGCCGCTGACTACGTGGGCGCGCTCCTCGGTGGCTTGGCCTTCCCGTTCCTGCTCATGCCGGTCTTCGGTCAGCTGCGCGGCGCGCTCGTCGTCGGCGCGGTGAACGCGCTGGCCGGAGTGGTGCTGGTCTTCACCGTCTTCCGCCGCGACGTGAGCCGTCGGGCGCGCATCGGACTCGCCGCCGGCTCCGTCGCGGTCGGGCTCTGCCTCGGGTACGCCTACGTGGTGGCGGACGACTTCGAGGTGACCGCGCGCCAGCAGCTCTACCGCGACCCGGTGGTGCACGCCGAGCGCAGCCAGTACCAGGACATCGTGCTGACCCGGTCGGTGCCGCTCGTCTCCCAGGGCGTCACCGACCTGCGGCTCTACCTCAACGGCGATCTTCAGTTCAGCTCGGTCGACGAATACCGCTACCACGAGGCGCTGGTGCACCCGGCGCTGCGCGGGACACGCGGCTCGGTGCTGGTGCTCGGCGGCGGGGACGGGCTGGCCGTACGGGAGGTGTTGCGCTATCCCGACGTCACCTCGGTGACCGTGGTCGAGCTGGACCCGGCGGTGGTGGCGCTGGCCCGGCGCGAGCCGCAGCTGCGGGACCTCAACCGGAGCGCCTTCGACGACCCCCGGGTACACCTGGTGCACACCGACGCCTTCGGCTGGCTGCGGGAGGTGCGTGAACGCTTCGACGCCGTCATCGTGGACCTGCCGGACCCGGACGAGACCGCCACCGCCAAGCTCTACTCGGTGGAGTTCTACGCGCTGGTCCGGGCGGTACTGGCCCCCGAGGCGCGGATGGTGGTCCAGTCCGGCTCGCCGTACTTCGCGCCTCGGTCGTTCTGGTGTATCGAGGCGTCGATCCGGGAGGCCGGTTTCGCCACCGTGCCGTACCACGTGGACGTGCCGTCCTTCGGCGACTGGGGGTTCCTGCTCGCCACCGCCGGGCCGACCCCTCCGGTGCTCGAACTGCCCGCCGACGCGCCACCGTTGCGCTATCTCGACGCTGGCACGCTCCAGCTCGCCGGGCACTTTCCGCCGGACCGGGCCCGAGTCGACGTACCCTCCTCGACCCTGCTGCATCCCCGGGTGCTGGAGTACGCCCGAGACGAGTGGCGTAGCTACTGACACCCAGGGTGTCGATCCGACAACAGCCGAGCCTTCTTCCGTAGCACGCTGGTCAGGTGCGGGTACGGTGATTGACCAAACTCGTAAGACGAATGTTTGGACGCGGTCCGTCGATGGGCTGGTCGTGGGAAAGGAGCACCGTGTCGGATGCGATGAACCCGGCCACGCCGCCAGCGAGGCAGCGCCCGGGAGTCGTCACCATCTCCAGTCTTCTGCTGTTCCTGGTTGCCGGGTTGCAGGTGCTGGCGCTCATCACGTCGTTCCTGGTGCTGGACACCATGAACGATGTCTATGAGCAGGCGTACGCCGACACCGACCTGGCGGGTATGTCAGACTCGCTCTCCACCTTCACCACCGCTGGGGCGATCATTGGATCGATCATCAGCCTGATCATTGCCGTGGTGCTGGTGCTCTTGGCCATCTTCAACAACATGGGCAAGAACGGATCGCGGATCGCGACCTGGGTCATCGGCGGCATCTTTGTCTGTTGCTCCGGCTTCGGACTGCTGGGGACGGTGGCCGGTAGCTCGCTGAGCATGGAGACGGACAGCACCACCGAGCCGGACCCGGCCGAGATCCAGCGCATGCTCGACGAGGCACTGCCTGGTTGGTACGAACCGGTCACCCTGGCGACCAGCCTGTTCACGCTGATCGCATTGTTGGTGGCGTTGATCCTGCTGGCCCTGCCAGCGGCCAACGAGTTCTTCCGCAAGCCGCAGGGGCCCGGCTGGGAGCCGCCGCTGCCGGGCGGGACCTACCCCGGCTACCCCCAGTCGTACCCGCAGTACCCGCCGACCAGCCCGCCGGGGCCGGGTAACCCACCGTATCCGCCGGCACCGCCCGCGAGCTGACCACGGGGAAGTAGACACCCCGTGTAGATCCCCCCGAGTAGGTTCCCGTTGCGGAGCCCACCGGGGGGATCTCTTCGTTTCGCGCCACCGTTATCGACCTGAGGAGTGTCCATGTCCACAACGCCCGACCCTCGTTCCGCCGCTCGGGATGAGCCGTAGCTGCGGGAGGTACGCGAGCGTTTCGACGCCGTGATCGTGGACCTGTCGGACCCGGATGAGACGGCCACCCGCCAAGCTCTATTCGGTGGAGTTCTATGCCCTGGTCCGGGCGGTGCTGGCTCCCGGGGCAAGGTTGGTGGTTCAGTCCGGTTCGCCGTACTTCGCGTCTCGCTCGTTTTGGTGCACGACCCGTGTCGACGTACCGCCCTCGACCCCGCTGCATCCCCGGGTGCTGGAGTACGCCCGAGACGAGTGGCGTCGCTGCTGACACCCAGGGTGTCGATCCGACAACAGCCGAGCCTTCTTCCGTAGCACGCTGGTCAGGTGCGGGTACGGTGATTGACCAAACTCTTAAGACGAATGGTTGGACGCGGTCCGTCGATGGGCTGGTCGTGGGAAAGGAGCACCGTGTCGGATCCGATGAACCCGGCCACGCCGACGGCGAGGCGGCGTCCGGGAGTTGTCACTGTCTCCAGTTACCTGCTGTTCCTGGTCGCCGGGTTGCAGGTGCTGGGGCTCATCATGTCGTTCTCGGTGCTGGGCACCATCACCGAGGTCTACGACGAGGCGTACGCCGGCACGGAGATGGCCGATATGGGCAACACCATCGCCATCGCAGGCGTGGTCGGCGGTGGGATCGTCAACCTGCTGGCCGCGATCGGGCTGGTGCTGCTGGCCATCTTCAACAACATGGGCAAGAACGGATCGCGCATCGCGACCTGGGTAGTCGGCGGCATTTTCGCCTGCTGCGCCGGCTTCGGACTGTTGGGGACGGCGGCCAGTAACGCGCTGACCTCGGACATGACGAGCGGTAGCACCACCGAGCCGGATCCGGCTGAGCTTCAGCGCATGCTCGACGAGGCGCTGCCGGGTTGGTACAACCCGGGCACCATAGCGATCAACCTGATTACGCTGATCGCACTGTTGGTGGCACTGATTCTGCTGGCCCTGCCGGCGGCCAACGAGTTCTTCCGCAAGCCGCAGGTGCCCGGCTGGGAGCCGCCGTTGCCGGGCGGGACCTACCCCGGCTACCCCCAGTCGTACCCGCAGTACCCACCGGCCAGCCCGCCCGGACCGGGTAACCCGCCGTACCCGCCCGCCCCGCCCGCGAGCTGATCACGGTGAAGTAGAGATTTGCTGCGGATCCCCCCGGTCGGTTCCTCAACGGAACCGACCGGGGGGATCCTTCGTTTGGTGTCACTGCCATAGCCATCGATGTGAGGAGTGTCCGTGTCCACTGCACCTGATCCTCGTCCTGCTGAGTCCGACCCGGCCCGACCCAATGGCACACCGGCCGTTGGTGCGCAACGAGCCGTCGTCACGGGTGCCACCGCCGGAATCGGTGCGGCGTTCGCCCGAAGACTCGCTGCCGAGGGCTATCACCTGCTCCTGGTCGCCCGGGACGAGCAGCGTCTAGCCGCATCCGCCGCCGAGCTGACCGACCGGTACGGCGTACCGGTGGAGGTGCTGTCGGCGGATCTCTCCACTGACGAGGGCTGCGCAGCGGTTGAGGAACGACTTCGGCAGCCGGTCGACCTGCTGGTCAACAATGCGGGGATCAGCCTCAACCGACCGTTCCTGCGGTCGACCGTGGCCGACGAAGCCCGGTTGCTCCGTCTCAACATCCACTCGGTCATGCGGTTGACCCTGGCCGCGCTGCCCGGCATGACCGATCGCCGCCGAGGGGCAGTGATAAATGTCTCTTCCGTTGCTGGCTTTGCGGCCCTGATGCCTGGCTCAACCTACCCGGCAAGCAAGGCCTGGGTGACCAATTTCAGTGAATCGATGGCCCATTCGGTACGTCCGTTCGGCGTACGGGTGATGGCGCTCTGCCCTGGCTACACCCGTACGGAGTTCCACGACCGGGCGGGCATCAACATGTCCAAGACACCCGAGTGGATGTGGCTGGAGGCCGACGCTGTGGTCCGCGACGCCCTGCGTGACCTGCGCAAAGGCAAAGTGGTCAGTGTCCCGGACTGGAAGTACAAGCTGGCCGTCGTCGCCCTGCGGCACACGCCGAGAGGGCTGGTGCAGGCGGTTGGTCGAAAGGGTCGAGGACGGCTCGGTCGCGAGGAAGGCTGAGCGGACCGGGGTGTCGAGGGCCGCTGCCGGGCGCGCGTCAAGGGGATGCCGACGGCGCGGCTTTGACCGCCTGTCTAATACGGAGAGTAACGATGCAAGGTCATCTTGGCTGCCGCCAAGGTCACGTCCGGTCGTATCCAGCCGGGTCAACCGTTCGGTCATCAGGAACGAGCAGTACCCTTGTCCGCCATGGGGGACCACGACGACCTGCGTAAATTCATCACTGACCTTGCCGTTGTCCATGGACGGGTAGTGTTGTCCTCGGGTCGGGAGGCCGACTGGTACGTCGATCTGCGTCGAGTGACGCTCCATCACGCGGCGGCACCATTGGTGGGTCGGGTACTCCTCGACCTCACCTCGGACTGGGAGTACGACGCGGTTGGTGGGCTGACCCTGGGCGCCGATCCGATAGCTGTGTCCATGCTGCACGCTGCGGCGGCGGCGCAGGGCGGACTGGACGCCTTCGTGGTACGAAAAACTGAGAAGACGCACGGATTGCAGCGTCGGATCGAAGGCCCGAATGTGGCCGGACGTCGGGTACTGGCGGTGGAAGATACCTCGACAACGGGCGGCAGTGTGTTGACCGCGGTTGAGGCGTTACGAGAGGCCGGGGCCGAAGTCGTGGGCGTTGCGGTTATTGTTGATCGTGGCGCGGGCGACGCGGTGCGAGCGACCGGACTGCCATACCGAGCGGCCTTTACGTTGGCTGACCTCGGCCTTGTGGCCTAAAAGTTTGCCGATTCGGATCTGCTGATATGCAGGCGGGTCGATGCTGCTGGTGGAAGGATGGAATACGTGGGAACTGCATTGGCTGAAATGACTATGCCTCAGATCTCGCCGCTTGCCGGCGAGCCAATCGAACGTGCCGATGCCGAGCGTCTCGCGGGGGTTCTCAAGGCCCTCGCCGATCCCGCTCGGCTCCGGCTGCTCAGTCTGATCCAGTCGGCGCCCGAGGGCGAAGCGTGCGTGTGTGACCTCACCGCGCCGCTTGGCCTCTCGCAGCCGACGGTCAGCCACCACCTCCGGATCCTCACTGAGGCCGGCCTGCTGGAGCGGGAGAAGCGTGGTGTGTGGGCCTACTACCGGCTGGTGCCGACGGCGATCGCGACCATCGCCGACCTGCTGACCCCGCCGCGTAAGCGGGCGACCAAGAAGGCCCGCTGAATCAGGCTGTGCCGTCTGGTGCCGCCCCGATCAGGGCGGCACCAGACGTTCAACCAGGTGTGATCGAGCACACCTGGTATATGTGCATGCGCCACACCTGAGATCGACGAACGTGAACCATGCTGTTCACGTATCGCGGTGAGAGTATCGGCGCGGGTCACTGCTCGGGATCGGTATTCAACGTTGATCCCGGCCTCTTCGTGGCCCCGGCCGGATTGGCGGGTGTGAGTCCCGTTCCGGTCATTGTAATTCCGATCACCCCTAAGGGTGATTGGCTTGTCTGTGCGCGGCCGTCACGGTCGAACCGGCGGTACCCGGTTCGGCCGTGACGGCCGTTCGCTTTTGCGGAAGCTGTCCTACTGCCCGTAGGGGCGCTGCCCGTACGGTGCCTGCTGCTGCCCGTGTCCCTGCTGCCCGTACGAGGGCTGGCCGTATGAGGGCTCCTGCTGCTGCCCGTACGGTGCCTGCTGGCCGTACGAGGGCTGCTCCTGCTGGCCGTACGGTGCCTGCTGGCTGTTCTGCTGCTGCCCGTACGAGGGTTGCTGCTGGCCGTACGGTGCCTGCTGCTGGCCGTACGACGGCTGCGCGTCGTACGAGGACTGCTGCCCGTACACCGGCTGCGAGCCGTAGACCGCCTGCTGGCCGTACGCCTGCTGCTGGCTGTAGTGCTGCTGGGTCTCCTGGATCGCCTGCTCGGCGGCGGCCTTCTCCTCCGGGCTGGTGCCCTGCTTCGCGCCCATCCGGGCCCGGAGCAGCTCGATGAGAATCGGGATGACCGAGATGAACACGATCGCGACCAGGATGAACTCGATGTTGGCCTTGACGAACGGGATCTGGCCGAGGAAGTAGCCGAGCACCGTGACGCCGGTGCCCCAGAGGACACCGCCGATGACGTTGTAGACCACGAACGTCTTGTAGTTCATCCGGCTCACGCCGGCCACGATCGGCGTGAAGGTCCGGACGATGGGCACGAAGCGGGCCAGAACGATTGAGCGGGCACCGTACTTCTCGAAGAACTCATGCGCCTTGAGCAGGTTCTCCTGCTTGAAGAGCTTCGAGTTGGGCCGTCGGAACAGCGCCGGCCCAACTTTCCGCCCGAACAGGTAACCCACCTGGTCACCGGCGATCGCCGCGATCGTGATCAGCAGACACACCAGCCACAACGGGTAGGTGATGTACCGCCCGTCGGCGGTGAGCAGGCCGGTGGTGAACAGCAGCGAGTCGCCCGGCAGGAAGAACCCGATCAGCAGGCCGGATTCAGCGAAGACGATGACCAGGATGCCGAGTAGCCCGAAGGTTGAGATCAACCACTCCGGATCCAGGAAATCAGGCCCCAGGGCCAGGGTGGCGGTGGGCGTCGGCACGAGGTGACCTCCGATGTGTTTCGGTCAGGTGTCGGCTTTCATCCCCATGATGCCGGTGGCATGGTCTCTGCCCGCCACCGGCGACGGGCACGAATGGCAAGTCTAGGCGGCCTCCCGATACCCCCGGTGCGCGACGTCACACCCCCTCTACAGGCGTGGATCGACCGCCTCCGACTCGCAGGCGAGGATGGCGAAGACCAACTCGTGTCGACGCCACAGCGGTGCCCCGTCCGCGAGCCGGTCAAGGGCCGCCAGACCGAGCCCGTGCTCACGCAGCGCCAAGCCCCGTTTCCGCCCCAGCGACCGGTGTCGCAGCGCGGCGAGCTGTTGCGGTTCGGTGTACTCCGGTCCGTAGATGATCCGCAGGTACTCCCGGCCACGACACTTCACCCCGGGTTGGAGCAGCCGTCCCTGCCCGTCGGCGGCGGCCAGGCCCGCGTACGGCTTGACCACCATGCCCTCACCGCCGGCCGCAGTCAGCTCCAACCACCATTCTGTCGCCGCAGCCACCGCTGTTTCGTCGGTGAGGTCCACCACTTGGCGTCGGGTCACCGTGAACAGGGTGGGGTCGGCAGCGTGTAGCCGGTCGGCCACGGCGAGATGCCAGCCGTGGTCCTTCCCGGCGTGGGACGCGCCCGCGCTGGCTAGGACGGCGAACGGAGCCAGCGTCACCCCGGCCAGGCCATCGGTAGGTGCCACGTATGCCCGGTATGCGGTGCTGTAAGCGGTCACGTCGGCAAACCGCCGGGCCATCCGGTCCCGTAGCTCCGCCATTGGCAGGCCACGGTCGGCCGCCCGGCCCAGTACATCGAGCACCGGAGGCAGCGCGGACCGTCCCGCCGCGCCGACGCTGGCGTACTGCCCCCGGATCAGACCCATCGCCTTGGCCGACCAGGGCAGCAACTCGCAGTCGAGCAGCAGCCAGTCGGTGTCCAACTCCGCCCACAGACCGGCGGTGGTGACGGCAGCCCGGACCCGGGACAGCAGCTCAGCGTCCAGCGGCTCACCAAAGAACGGGCGACCGGTACGGGTGTAGACCACCCCGCCACCCGGAACCGGGCCGCCGCCGGCGAAGTCGACGGTGTCGTCCCGGCAGACCAGCACCACCGCGCGGGAGCCCATGTGCTTCTCCTCGCAGACCACCCGCTGCACGCCAGCCGCCCGGTAGTCGGCGAACGCCTGGGTCGGGTGCTCCAGGAACCCGTCGACCGTCGAGGTCGAACACGGTGCCATCGTCGGCGGTAGCCACGGCAGCCAGCGCGGATCCACCGAGAAGCGGCTCATCACCTCCAGCGCCGCAGCCGACTGCTCCGCCGCGACCGTCACCGTGCCGTAGCCGTAGTCGAGGTGCCGCCGTCCGGTCACGTCGGCCAGGTCGAGCACCCCGTCCTGCCGTACCGGGTCGGTGGTCACCGGCACCAACGGTCGGGCCGGTGCGTAGTACTCCTTGGCGGCCGGGACTGAGACGAGGTCGCGCTCCGGGTAGCGCAGGGCGGTTAGCGTTCCGCCGAAGACGCATCCGGTGTCGATGCAGATGGTGTTGTTCACCCACTCCGGCGTCGGGGTGGGGGTGTGCCCGTACACCACCATCGCCGAGCCTCGGTAGTCGCGCGCCCACGGGTAGCGCACCGGCAGGCCGTACTCGTCGGTCTCGCCGGTGGTCTCCCCGAACAGCGCGAACGCCCGTACCCGGCCGGAGGCCCGACCCTGGTATTCCTCCTTGAGCCCGGCGTGCGCGACCACCAGCCGGCCCTCGTCCAGCAGGTAGTGGCTGACCAGGCCGTCGATGAAGGTGGCGGCCTCGGCGACGAAGGTCGGGTCCTCGGCTTCCAGTTGGGCCAGCGTCTCGGCCAGCCCGTGTGAGACGGTGACGTTGCGGCCGCGCAGCCGGCGGAGCAGCTTCTGCTCGTGGTTACCCGGCACGCAGAGCGCGTTGCCGGCCGCGACCATCCCCATCACCAACCGGAGTACGCCCGGCGAGTCCGGACCCCGGTCCACCAGGTCACCGACGAAGACGGCGGTACGGCCCTCCGGGTGGGTCGCGTTCACCGGCCGCCCGTCGGCGTCGGTGTGCAGGGTCCAGCCCAGCCGGACCAGCAGCGCCTCCAACTCGGCCCGGCAGCCGTGCACGTCACCGATGATGTCGAACGGGCCGGTCAGCTCCTTCCGGTCGTTGAACAGCTTCTCGTAGCGGATCTCGACCGCGTCGATCTCCTCGACGCCGCGCAGCACGTGCACCTTGCGGAAGCCCTCCCGCCCCAGCCGGGCGACCGAGCGTTGCAGGTCACGACGCATCCGGCCGAGCACCTGGCGGCCGAAGGTCCGGTCCGGCCGGGCCTGCGTACGCTCCCAGCACAGCGGCTCGGGCACGTCGAGCACGATCGCCACCGGCAGTACGTCGTGCTCGCGGGCCACCTTCACCAGCCCGGCACGCGCGTGCGGCTGCAGGTTGGTGGCGTCCACGACGGTCAGCCGCCCGGCCCGCAGCCGCTTGCCGGCGATGTAGTGCAGTGCGTCGAACGCCTCCGCCGACGCGGACTGGTCGTTCTCGTCGTCGGCGACCATCGCCCGGAAGGCGTCGGAGGAAAGCACCTGGGTCGGGCCGAAGTGCCGGCCGGCGAAGGTGGACTTGCCCGACCCGGAGATGCCGACCAGGGCAACCAGCGCCAGTTCGGGGATGTCGATGCTGGTCACAGTGCTTCCTTTCCACGCTCGTCGGTACCACTCGCCGTCGGGCTGCTCGCGACACCGCGGGTGAACACGGCGAGTTGGGTGGGGCAGCCAACCTCGGGGTCGTCGTCGCCCACCCCACTGATCGACACCTGGTAGCCGTACGTCCGGCCGACCTCGTCGGCCCAGGCAGCGAACTGCGCCCGGGTCCATTCGAAGCGGTGGTCGGCGTGCCGCATCGCCCCCGGGGCCAGGCCCTCGTATCGCACGTTGTATTCCACGTTGGGCGTCGTCACGATCACCGTGGTCGGCTGGGCGTGGCCGAACACGGTACCGGCCAGGGCCGGCAGTCTCGGCGGGTCGACGTGCTCGACGACCTCCATCAGCACGGCGGCGTCGAAGCCGCGTAGCCGGTCGTCGCGGTAGGTCAGGGCCGACTGCCACAGCTTGATCCGGTCGCGTTGCCGCTGCGGCAGTCGCTCCAGCCGCAGCCGGCGCTCGGCTATCGCCAGCGTCACGGACGACACGTCGGTGCCGACGATTTCGGTGTAGCGCCGGTCGCGGATCAAATCGGCCAGCAGCGCCCCCGGGCCGCAGCCCAGGTCGAGCACCCGGGTCGCGCCGCTTTCCGTCAGCGCCGCCAGTACGGCTGCCCGCCGCTGCACCGCCAGGGGCTGCCGCTTGGCTGGGCTGGTCTCATCCGGGGTACCGGGGTCGATGCTGTCCGGCTCCACCGGGTCGTCGCTGAGTCGGATCTCGGCCGACTGGAGTTCGGCGAGCCGGCCAAGTGCCTTGCCAGCCAGGGAACGCCGATGGGCCAGGTAACGCCGGATGATCAGGTTTCGCTCGGGATGCTGGGCGAGCCACCCGTCACCAGCTCGGAGCAGCTTGTCGATCTCGTCCGGAGCGACCCAGTAGTGCTTGGCGTCATCCAACACGGGGAGCAGGACGTAGAGATGGTTGAGCGCGTCGGCGAGTCGTACGGTGCCGGTCAGGGTGAGGTCGACGTACCGGCTGTCGCCCCACTCGGGGTGCTGGTCGTCGAGCGGTACCACGGTGGCGGTCACCGTCCAGCCCAACGGGGTGAAGAGGCGGTCGGCGAGTTCCGCGCCGCCCCGGCAACGCAGCACCGGAATGCCGATCTCCAACGGAATCGGGGTGGCGGCCAACTCCGGCCGGTCCTTCGAGGCACCGCGCAGGGCGGACCGGAACACCTTGTTCAGCGCCGAGGCGAGCAGGCTGGATGCCGCGTACGGCCGGTCGTTGACGTACTGGCCGAGGGTGAAGCCCTCCGGGGTCGTACCCCGGCCGTTGCCCTTGCCACGCGCGGCGGTCAGCCGCAGCGGGTCGACGTCGAGCAGTAGCGCCGCGGTGCAGCGGGTCTCGGACGCCTCCGGATAGAGCACATGGGCCGTACCGGTGGGCACCTCGAACGAGTGCGCTCGGTCCGGGTGCTTGACCAGCAGGTAGCCCAGGTCGGTCGCCGGGCGGTGCGTGGTGGAGACGGTGATCAGCACGCTGGCAATGATGACAGTCGAGACCTCGATCGGTCGCCCGCATTATGTGGGCCCTACGCGGAGTGCCCCGCCGACCGGACGACGGTCGGCGGGGCGCTGCGACAGGAATCGATCAGGCGACGAACCGGGTCCGCCGTCGCCGTCCGACCGGCTAGCTCGCGTTGACCAGCAGTTGCACCATGTCGTTGCTCGGGTCGAGATCGTTGACGAAGCCTTCGCACTGGCATATGGCGTTGATCGTGACCTTGCCGGCCGCGTTGGGGATGACGCTGTCGATACGTAGCCCCAACTCGACGATGTGCTGCTCCCCGACCTTTGAGAACGAGCCGGGGTAGCACCGGTAGCTGGGCATACCCGGCTTGCCCGGGATGCCGGAGCCGTCACGGGGCAGGCACGAGTCGGGCACGCTGACTGCGGTCGTTCCGGCGGGTACGTTCACGTCGATCTTGGTGACCACCGAGCCGGGCCGGGTGTAGTCGAGCGAAGCCGGACCGTTGTTGCCGAACCCCACGGTCGCGGTGACTACATCACCGACGTTGCCGGTCACGCTGTCCCCGATCGCGTAAAGGTCCGTACCGTTCACGCCGGTGACCGTGATCTCGAAGCCGCTCCACGCGTTGGTCGGATCGGTGTCGGCCTGGTCGTCCTGGGTGCGGACACCAGAAATCTCGGTCAGGGCGAGTTCGCCCTCGGTGCCGGGCTCACCGAGCGAAACCGAACGGCGCTGCAGGTATGCCGCGAAGTCGTCGAACTCTGCTCGCGTCATCAGCTTGCTGTATCCCGACGTCCGGCCCGGGGCGTAGGCGTCCACACCGAGCACGTAGGGCAGGGTCGCGGTGTAGGTACCGCCCGGACTCATCGACGTCGTGAAATGACAGGCTTTTAGTCGATCGCCCTGGTAGAGACAGTTGCTGTATCGCCCGATGGGCTGGATCGCATGGTCGTTATCGAAAAGCACACTCACGCCCGTGGCCGTCGTCGTGCCGATGTTGCGGACGACGAGAGGGCTGGTGAAGCTGTCGCCGGGTGCGGCGGTGACAGTCGTCTCCGGCCCGGCCGCGAGGTCGACACCCTCACCGACCCGGATGGTGGCGTTGCTGGTGACGGCGGGATAGCCGGCCGCGCTGAAGCTCACCTCGAGATTGCCCTCGTCGCCAATCTGCGCACCGCTGGTGGGGACGATGGCGATGGGGAAACCTGCGCCTATGCCATTCTGGTTGACCGGCAACCCGAACGGATCGCTACAGACGAGGACGTTGGGCGAGGGTGAGGTGCAATCGTCGGATGTCGACTCCTCGGAGATCTCCACCTTTCCGACGAGGTCGGTGAGGTCGTATTGCACCGTGATGTCGTACACGACTACCGGGGCGGAGCTGAAGACGATCGGATAGTCGACCTTGCCCGTGCTGCCGACGGCAACGGTGGTGTTGGAGAAGTAGACGCTTAGTTCTACGTCCGAGGCTTGCGCCGATACCGGGCTTGCGGCGGCGACGAATGCGCCCGCGACACCGAGGCCGGCGAGCAGCCGCCGGACCGTTTTGTTCCGCATCAAGGGGTTCCTCCGGGTGGGGATTCGCTAAAGCCAGCGGAGCGTAGCGCTGATCTACACGCACCGCTGTCCCGTTCCGGGATCCAGTGCAGAGACGGCCGTCAAACCGCAACGTTTTCGAGCGGTGATCCCGTCCACCCGATGTGGACATCTGGAGGCGTTAGTGCGGTGGGCCTTCTAGCGGTAGTCGTCCTCCGGGCCGATCACTCGGGCCTGCTCCAGGGCGTCCCACTCGGTGACCTCGAGACCCCGGTGTATCTCCGGCTCCTCCTCGGCCGGGTCGGCGATGGTCGCCTGCTCGACGACGTCGTCCGCCGACGCCTCCGGATCCCGCTCCTCCGGGGAGAGGTGGTCACTGGGGGCGAACTCCTCGCCAGGCTGAGCCATCATCGCCTCCTATCCGGTCCGCCGGGCCGCGTCGGACACGCCGCCACCTGGGCATTTCTCACCGTACGGGCTGCTGTCACCGTAGGTAGCCGCAACTCACCGTTGTCCGTACCCGCAGACTCCTGCCCAACTGCCGGTGGTGGCAAACGCCGAACCGGCGATCCGGGGTGGATCAGTGGCGGGAATGGGTTACCGCAGGCCAGTGGGAGTGACAAGATGGGAGAATGGCGTTCCTGATCCGGCTGGTGGTCACCGCGATCGCGTTGTGGATCACCACTCTGGTGGTGCCTGGCATCACGGTGAGCGGCCGGTCGGCCGGGGTCAACGCGCTGACCCTGCTCGCCGTGGCGCTGATCTTTGGCATCGTCAACGCCGTGCTGAAGCCGGTCATCCGGGTGGTTGGTTGCGTGTTCTACCTTCTCACCCTGGGCCTGTTCGCACTGGTCGTCAATGCGCTGCTCTTCCTGCTGACGGACTGGATCGCCAGCATCTTCGACCTTCCATTCAAGGTGGACGGCTTCTGGGCGGCGTTCTGGGGAGCCATCGTGGTGGCGGTGGTCAGCTGGTTGATCAGTCTCGTGATCCCCGACTCGGCGGATCAGGACTGAGCCGATCGGGTCGGTTGCGTTGACATTGCCGCGCTACGGGATACTTCCCGCGAAGGACAGCGCGGTCCGGCGCACCCATGAGAGACAGCGGCCGTCCTGGCCGGGAGTGGTTAGTAAGGAGCGTTTGTCATGCCCATCGCTTCCCCCGAGGTCTACGCCGAGATGCTCGACCGCGCCAAGGCTGGCCGGTTCGCGTATCCCGCAATCAACGTAACGTCCTCGCAGACCCTCAATGCCGCCCTGCAGGGGTTCGCCGACGCGGAGAGCGACGGCATCATTCAGGTCTCCACCGGTGGTGCTGAATACCTCTCCGGCCCGGGCGTCAAGGACATGGTCACCGGCGCGGCGGCGTTCGCGGCGTACGCCCGCGAGGTGGCCAAGAACTACCCGGTCAACATCGCCCTGCACACCGACCACTGCCCCAAGGACAAGCTGGACAAGTTCGTCCGGCCGCTGATGCAGATCTCCAAGGAGCGGGTGGCTCGCGGCGAGGAACCGCTGTTCCAGTCGCACATGTGGGACGGCTCGGCCGTACCGGTCGCGGAGAACCTGGAGATCGCCGCCGGGCTGCTGGCCGACGCGGCCCAGGCCAAGATCGTCCTGGAGATCGAGGTCGGCGTGGTCGGTGGTGAGGAGGACGGCGTCGAAAACGCCATCAACGACAAGCTCTACACCACCATCTCCGACGGTCTGCAGATGGTCGAGGTGCTCGGCCTCGGCGAGAAGGGCCGTTACATGGCGGCGCTGACCTTCGGCAACGTGCACGGCGTCTACAAGCCCGGCAACGTCAAGCTGCGCCCGGAGATCCTCAAGGAGATCCAGGACGCCGTCGCCGCCAAGTACGGTCAGGACAAGCCGCTCAGCCTGGTCTTCCACGGCGGCTCCGGCTCGCTGCTGTCGGAGATCCGCGAGGCGCTGGACTACGGCGTGGTGAAGATGAACATCGACACCGACACCCAGTACTGCTTCAGCCGGCCGGTCGCGGACCACATGTTCCGCAACTACGACGGCGTACTCAAGGTCGACGGCGAGGTCGGCAACAAGAAGATGTACGACCCCCGGGTCTGGGGCAAGGCCGCCGAGGCCGGCATGGCCCAGCGGGTCGTCGAGGCCTGCGAGCACCTGCGCTCGACCGGCACCAAGATCGGCATCTGAGCTTCGCCAACTGTCACGACGGCCGGCTCCCCGCCCGGGGAGCCGGCCGTTCCCGTTCAGGGGGCTGGTCGTTCCCGTTCTCGGGGAGCCGGCCGTTCCCGTCCAGGGCAGTCCTTCCCGGTTGGTTGGCCACGTTGACGAATACCTTGCCGCTGTGCCGGTCACCCCCACTCGCTGGCCGGGGCACCGGGCCAGGTTGAATGGTCCGATGCATAACCTGTTGCCCGAACCGCCCGCCACGCTCCTACCCGGAGACGTTGCCGCCGAGGCGGCCCTCGCCGAAGCTCAGGAGACGAACACGGACGAGGCGTACTCCTCGGTCGCGGCGCGCTTCCCGACCTTCAGCGCGGCCTGGTCGATGCTGGCTGCCCGCGCCTTCGAGTCCGGTCAGGTCGTCCCCGCGTACGCCTTCGCGCGTACCGGCTATCACCGAGGGCTGGACCAGTTGCGCCGTAGCGGCTGGAAGGGGCACGGCCCGGTGCCCTGGGCCCACGGCCCGAACCAGGGCTTCCTGCGCTGCCTGCATGTTCTGTCCCGGGCGGCCGGCGAGATCGGCGAGTCGGACGAGGCGGCTCGGTGCGCCCAGTTCCTGCGCGACTGCGACCCGGCTGCCGGCGACGCGCTCTCCAGCACCTGACGTCTTACTCCACCCGGGATCATCCCGCTGGTGCTGGTCTTCCCGATCGTCTGGGCGCTGCTCGGCCGGTCCCGGCGGTTCGGCCTGACCGTCGGAGCGGTGCTGACCGGCGGGGTCGCCGGGTGGTCGTTCGGCACCGTCGAGTTCGGCGCTTACGCCACGTCTCCGACCGTCGACGACTGGCTGGCTGGCCGGTGTCGGACTCTGGGCGGTCGGCGATGACCTGCTCTGCGCCCCGTCCGGCCGCGACTGCGATCGGCGGTTCACGATCGCGGCCAGGACGGTGTGCCGGTGCGGGATCTGGTACGCCGGCTCGGCCTGCATCTTGAGCACACCGAGGGCTGGCAACTCATCTGGTACGAGTTCACCCCTGAGCCCGCCATCGCCTGCCGCCCCACCGGCTGGCTGCTCCACCCGTACCGGCTGTGTGCTTCGGTGCACACCGACCAGCCCTCCACGGTGGAAGTGCGGCTCGGTCATTACAACGCGGCTGACCCGATCTACTGACCCGGGCAGTAGCCGGGCCCCGCCCAACATCCCGAGTTCGAATACCAGGGGCGTGGGCGGGGCTCGGGTCGCTACAGACCTTCGGCCACCGCCGCCGCGATCTTCAGCCACGCCTCCCGGGTCGCGGAGGAGAGCTGCCCGTACCGGAGCGGCTCGCCGGTGTCGATCAGACGCTCGTACGGGGCCAGCAACACCGCCCTGGTCCGGGCGGCGAAGTGCTGCTCGATCGCGGGCAGGTCGATCTCCTTACGTGACGGCGGCATCGACACCACCGTCACTGCCTGCCGAACCAGCCGCTGTCGGCCACTCTGTTCCAGGTGATCCAGCATCCGGGCGGCGGTCTCAGCGGAGTCGTTACGGGCCGACATGGTCACCAGGAGCTGGTCGGTCGCGTCGATCGCGGCCTGCCAGTTCTGGGCTCGTACGTTGTTGCCGGTGTCCACGAAGATCAACTTGTAAAACCGGCTGACCACTTCACGGATCTCCGCGAAGGCGCTCGCCGTCAGCATCTCGCCACCGGTGGCCGATTCGTCGGAGGCGAGTACGTCGAACATTCCCTCGCCCTGCGAGCGAACGTACTGCGACAGGTCACCGACCCGCCCGTGTGCGCCCTGGAACTGGCCGAGGTCGCGCAGCATGTCCCGGACGGTGCGGGCGTGGAAGTCCTGCTGCGCCCGCATGCCAAGGGTGCCCTGCGTCTCGTTGTTGTCCCAGGCCAGGACGTAGCCACCGCGCTTCTGGCCGAAGGTCATCGCCAGCAGCAGGATCGCCACCGTCTTGCCAGCGCCGCCCTTCGGGTTGACCACCGTCACCTGACGTAGACCACCGAAGTTGCGGCGCACCATCTCGATGTCGTGCCGAAGCTCCTGCTCTTGGCGTCCAGGTGCGAGTCGCATCAGCCCCAGGGTGGTCTTGTTGACCGCCGCCCGGAGGCCCATCGAGGCGACCGGATCGGCCGGCCGGACGGCCCGACGGCGGGCGAAATCCTCCGCTGTCGGCGCGGACGGATCCGGCGACCAGCCCGACTCCGAATAGGCCGCAGGTGGTGGTGGCGTCGGCAGGTGGACCACCCCGGGTGCGGCCGGATACGGATGTTGCGGCACCGGGGTGACTCCCGGGTGCCCCTCGCCCCGGGGATCGTAGGAACCGCTTGCGGGGCCGGGCGGCACTGGTCCCGCCGTACCGCCTGGTGGTGGCCACGGGGCCGACGGGCCAGGCTGCCCCGGTGCGCCCGCCTGCGGAGCCGGGTAGGAGGGCGCGGCCGGGTATCGCGGATCCACGGGCGGGGCCGGGTATCGCGGATCGACTGGTGGGGCTGGGTATCGCGGATCGACTGGTGGGGCTGGGTATCGCGGATCAGCGGGCGGCATCGGAGCTGCTGCGGCTCCTGGCGGCTGACCTGGGAAGCCCGGGTGTGGGAAGCCCGGCTGCGGAGGCTGTCCCGGAAAGCCCGGCTGCGGCGGTTGTCTCGGAAAGCCCGGCTGTGGGGAGGGAGCCGGGACGCCGGACTGCGGTGTCGGCAGGGGAGCCGGGAATCCCGCAGATGGGGCTGACGGCGAGAAACCCGGGTACGGCGGCTGCGGCCCAACTGGCGGTTGGGGGCCAGCCGGCGGCGCTGCCCCGCCGGGTGGCATCGGTGCCGGTGGCGTTCCGCCCGGCAGCGGGTTTGCCGGGGGCGAGCCCGGCGGCGTGGCACGGCCCCGATACGGACTCGTTGACGGATCCGCCAGCGGTCGCTGCGGTGGTTGGGCCCACGGCGATCGGGTCGCCTGCGGCAGGGTGCCGACTCCCTCGTCCGGGCTGTCCGTCACCTGGAGGTCGAGTGACTCGATGCCGCCAGGTTCCGGGTCGAGTGAGTCGTCATCAGCAGACTCGGTGTCGGTAGGGCTGGTGTCGTTCGGCTCCTCTGACACGTCGCCTGGCTTGTCGGACTGATCTGCCTCGGCTGCGGAGTGGCCAGCCAGTGGGTGATCGGTGGCGGTCGCGTCGCCCTCACTACGCAGTGGTACGTCCATACTGAACGGCTGGTTGAGGTCGACCGATGGGGTATCGGCGGCTCGATTGGTGGCTGACGCGGCGGTGGACAGTGGTTCCACTTCGGCGATCGGGATCGAGCCGCTGTCGTACCTCGGCTGGCTGCCCGGGCTCTCCGAACGGGGGTGGGGTACCACCCGCTGGCCGAGGTTGCCAGCCGACGGGTCAAACCCGCTACCGGGAGTTCCGGACGATGGATCGATGCCGCCCCCGGAAACCGGTCTGGTACCGGCCATCGGACCGAATGGGCTGGGGTGTTGGGGAGTGGGTTGACCAACCGTGCCCGGGGCGGGCATACCCGGGTAGGGAGCCTGACCCGCGTTTCCAGCGTAGGGCTGGGGTTGCGGCGGCATAGGCGGACCCGACGGACCCGGTGGGCCTGGCAGGCCTGGCGGGTACGGATCGGTGCTGCGGATTACTGGCCAAGCCTGCGTCGGGGGATCGCCGAGCGCCGGGTTTGGTGGCCCCGGTGGCTGGGCTGGGCCTTGTGTGTTGCCTGGCCAGGGCGTACCGGGTGGCATGTTGGACCATGCGGGGCCGGGCATACCGGGGGCTGCCGGATAGTTGGTCGGCCCCGGGGGCGTGACTGGCCCGGGCGGTGGGGCGGTTGGTCCGGGCGCGCCGGTATCCGGACCCGGACGGAAGTTGGCGGTTGCCTGGTCCGCCCCGTCCCATGGGTCGGTTCCGATCTCGTCCGGCGGCCAGAACGGCTCAACCTCTCGCTGCGGCACCGCAGGCATCTGACCTGGCCCGTGCCCTTGGTCCGAATGGTTGTCCATTACAGTCCACCTCCCCCTCCTGCCCGAGGATATGCCGATCGATCAGCATCAGCCGGGCAACGGAGGCCCGGAGCAGCTCCGCGTCGCAGCTCAACGGTCGAATACCGCCCATGCGCCCGGCTCGATCCACCATGATCGTTTGCGGTTCAGTTCACCAGTGACCCCATCGTCGAGATAGGGGAGCGCGCCGTCGCGAGGCGTGACGGCGACAGCACGCCCACGGGCCCGCCGTACCTCGATGCGTACCCGCTTCTTACCCAACGGCGACCGGGTGGTCACCGGAACGGCCACCGCCACCTCGATCACGCCGTTGGCCGGATCGGCCCCGACGAGCAGGGGCACCGGGTCGAGAGTGGCGTAGCCGTTGGCGTTGCCCACCGCACAGGCCAGGATCGGATCTTCGCCGCCGGACAGAACCGCGTCGTCGACCTCCACCCGACCCCGCCAGGGCAACGGCCGACCGGCCTCGTCGGCACCACCGAGCAGTGCGCCGTCGAGGGTCACCGATCCACCGTCGTTGCGCAACAGGTCGAGGCGACGGACCCGACCGTCGAGTACCGCGGCGGCGACCTCCGCCGGGTCGCGAGGCAGTCCGAGCTGCCCGGCCAGGTCCCGGTGGTCGGTACTGCGCGCCGGATCGAGCGGAAGGATGCCAATCGGCGGCAGATCCGGCACGGTCCGGTTACCGGCCAGGTCGGCTGGGCGACGGCTCGGCGGTGGGGCGTACCGGCGGACTAGCCGACGCATTACGGCCCGTAACTGTCCGTCACTAGCGGTAGCCACCACGAGCCTGGTCTTGCTGTCTCCGTCCGGCCAGCTGAGGCCGTCCGGGCGGACCGGGCCGTCGAGCCGGGCCAGCACCACGTCGATCTCCGCATCCGAGCGGGCGGTGATCGTCTCCACCCGGGCACCCCGGGCGGTGAGAGCATCTGCGCAGGCCAGGACGGGTACGCGCGGCGTGTCCGCGCATTCGCTGCCGGTCGTTTCGCGCTTCGAGCCACAGCACCCGTCGCCGCTGCCGCAGCCGCCCGGGTCGTCCGGAGCAGCCCCGAGGGTGAGCAGTACCACGTCGTACACGGGAGGTGGCCTCCTGTCTCTCCCACGGCCTCTGCCGGCCGGGTCGTCACTTCTTGTTAATCTGGGCCCTCGGGCTCGCCGCGCGGTCGCCACCTGGCACCCGGGCCCCGTGAAGGCGGGTAGAAGATGCCAGCGATCGTGCTCATCGGAGCGCAGTGGGGCGACGAGGGCAAGGGCAAGGTTACCGACCTCCTCGGCGGCCGGGTCGACTATGTCGTCCGCTACTCCGGCGGTAACAATGCCGGACACACCGTGATCACCCCGGATGGGCAGAAGTACGCACTGCACCTGATGCCGTCCGGCGCACTCTCGCCCACCGCGATGATCGTGATCGGTAACGGCGTGGTGGTGGACCCGAAGGTGCTCCTCACCGAGATCGACGGGCTCGCCGAGCGGGGCGTGGATGTCTCCCGGCTGCGGATCTCCGGCGACGCGCACCTGATCATGCCGCACCACCGGGCCCTGGACCGGGTCGTCGAGCGGTACCTCGGCTCGTCCCGGATCGGCACGACCGGTCGGGGCATCGGCCCGGCGTACGGTGACAAGGTCGCCCGGATGGGCATCCGGCTACAGGACCTGCTCGACCCGGGCATCCTGCGCAAGAAGCTCGAACTGGCGCTGCGCGAGAAGAACCAACTGCTGTTCAAGATCTACAACCGCAAGGCGCTCGACGTCGACGTGGTGATCGAGGAATACCTCGAATACGCGGAGCGGCTGCGGCCGTACATCGCCGAGACCCGGGCGATGCTCTGGGACGCGCTGGACCGGGGCGAGACGGTCCTGCTGGAGGGTGCCCAGGCCACCATGCTAGACATGGACCACGGCACCTACCCGTTCGTGACCTCCTCCAACCCGACCGCAGGTGGGGCGTGTGTGGGTGCGGGCATCCCGCCGACCGCGATCACCCAGGTCATCGGGGTGAGCAAGGCGTACACGACCCGGGTGGGTTCGGGCCCGTTCCCGACCGAGCTGTTCGACGACAACGGCATGCACCTGCGCAAGATCGGCGCCGAGTACGGCACCACCACCGGCCGTGAGCGGCGGTGCGGTTGGTTCGACGCGGTGGTGGCCCGGTACGCCTGCCGGCTCAACGGGATCACCGACCTCGTGATCACGAAGCTGGACGTGCTGACCGGGTTGGAGAAGGTGCCGATCTGCGTTGGCTACGAGATCGACGGCGAGCGCTTCTCCGACATGCCGATGACGCAGACCGCGTTCCACCACGCGAAGCCGATCTACGAGGAGCTGGACGGCTGGTGGGAGGACATCACCAAGGCGCGTACCGAGGCTGAGCTGCCGGAGAACGCCCGCCGCTACATCGCCCGGATCGAGGAGCTGTGCGGCACCCGGGTCAGCGTGGTGGGGGTCGGCCCCGGCCGGGACGAGAACATCGTCCGCCACCCCCTCCTGCCCTGACCTTCTCCGCCCCTCTCTTTTCGGTTTGATGGTTGATCAAGAGATTTGCGTCATGAAAAGCCGCTCGGCTTGACGTAAATCTCTTGATCAACGCAAGACGGCCGGGATGCGTGCAGGGTTATCCACAGAGTTATCCACAGGGGTCGCATCTGATGTCGCGGATCCTCGATGGTCTGAGCCGTGGATGCGGATGTGCTGTTGCGACGTATCGCGGCGGGTCAAGACGGAGTGATCACCGCGGACCAGGCGTGCCGGGCGGGGATGACCCGCGACCAGATCCGGCAGATGTGTCGCTCCGGTCGTTGGCGTCGCATGGCCTGGGGGATCTACCTCATCGATCCTGAGGTCGGGACGGATGTTCTTCGCCGGGCCCGGATCCGGGCTGCGGTGGCCTCCCTCGGGCCGGGCGCAGTCGCGGTGCTTGACACGGCAGCCGAGTTGTACGGCATCGCCGGCCTACGCCGGTCGCCGGTCGTCCACGTCTCCGTGCCGGTCGACCGGCCCCGTCCGCCGCGCCACGACGACCCCGAGGTGGTCGTGCACCAGTTGACCACCGCGCCAGACGAGCTCGGCCGGGCCGCCGGGATCCCTGCGACGACGCCAGCCCGCACATTGGCTGACCTCATCTTGCGGGTCGACCGATACCCGGCAGTTTGTCTGCTCGACTCGGCCTTGAACCAGGAGCTGGTTCCGGCCAGCGGCTGTCTGCTCATCGAGCGACTCATCCGTGGTCGGCGGGGCGCGGTGGCCGCCCGTCGGCATCTTGCCGAGGCGGATTGTCGGGCACAGTCGCCGCTGGAGACATGGGTACGACTGCGCTGCAACGACGGGCGGGTGCCGCCGGACGCGCTGCAGGTGGAGGTTCGCGACGACGACGGCTATCTGCTCGGCGTCGGTGACCTCGGCTGGCGACTACCCCGAATCATCGGTGAGGCGGACGGCAGGGGGCCGCACGGCACACCGGATGCGCTCCACGAAGACCGGAGACGGCAGAACCGCCTGGTCAACGCAGGCTGGGCGATACTCCGCTTCACCTGGGAGGACACCATGCGTCCCGACTACATCCCACACGTCGTTCGGACGGCGATCGCCGCCCGCCTGCCCCGCTGAACAACCGTCCTGCCGCTCGCCTCCTGCCCGCACCCCCGCCTCTCGCCTCATGCCCGCACCCCTGCCTCTCGCCTCCTGCCCCCCGCCCTGTTGATCAAGAGATTTACGTCATCCGAGGGGCGGATGCCTGACGTAAATCTCTTGATCAACAGGGCGGGGGGCAGGGCGCGTAGGATCAGGCACCGTGCGGGTTCTTCTTCTTGGGAGCGGGGGGCGGGAGCATGCGCTCGCGCTGGGCCTCGCCGGTGACGCGTCCGTCGAGCAGCTGATTGCGGCGCCGGGAAACCCCGGCATTGCCGCAGTCGCCTCGCTGCGGGCGGTCGATCCGTGCGATCCGGCGGCCGTCGCCGCGCTAGCCGTGGAGACCGGGGCCGATCTGGTGGTGATCGGGCCGGAGGCGCCGCTGGTCGCGGGGGTCGCCGACGCCGTACGCGCCAAGGGCATCCCCGCGTTCGGGCCATCCGGCGAGGCCGCCCAACTGGAGGGCTCGAAGGCGTTCGCCAAGGACGTGATGACCGCCGCCGGCGTGCCGACCGCCCGCGCGTACACCTGCGCCGACGCGGAGAGCACGGCCCGGGCGCTGGACGAGTTCGGCGCGCCGTACGTGGTGAAGAACGACGGGCTCGCCGCCGGCAAGGGCGTCGTGGTGACCGACGACCGCGCCGCCGCGCTCCGGCACGCCGAGGAGTGCGGCCGGGTCGTCGTGGAGGAATACCTGGCTGGCCCGGAAGTCTCCCTCTTCGTGGTCACCGACGGCGAGGCGGCGCTTCCGCTGCTGCCGGCGCAGGACTTCAAGCGGGTCGGAGATGGCGACACCGGCCCGAACACCGGCGGCATGGGGGCGTACGCGCCGCTGCCCTGGGCACCGGCCGGCCTGGTCGACGAGGTCATGCGTGACGTCGTCCATCCGACCCTGGCCGAGATGGCGCGCCGGGGCACGCCGTTTGCGGGCCTGCTCTACGTCGGGCTGGCGATCACCGCCGACGGCCCCCGGGTGATCGAGTTCAACGCCCGCTTCGGCGACCCGGAGACGCAGGTGGTGCTCGCGTTGCTGGAGACCCCACTCGCCGGGCTGCTGCACGCCGCCGCGACCGGCACGCTGGCCGCGCACCCGCCGCTGCGCTGGCGCGACGGGGCGGCCGTCACCGTTGTGGTCGCCGCCGAGGGCTACCCGGCGAAGCCGCGTAGCGGTGACGTGATCAGCGGGGCGGAGCGGCCGGGCGTCATCCACGCGGGCACCGCCCGGCGGGCTGTCGACGGCGCGTTGCTCTCCGCCGGGGGGCGGGTCCTCTGCGGTACGGCCACCGGCCCCGACCTGGCTGCCGCGCGTGAGGCCGCCTACGAACTGGTACGCGGCATCGACCTGCCCGGCTCGCACCACCGCAGCGACATCGCCGCCGCCGCAGTCGACGGCCGGATCGCCGTCCCGCACTGACCGACCGTGTGTCGACTCGTCCCGGGCTGATCGACCGTAGGTCGACTCGTCAAGCGGTGCCAGCGGCGGGGCGACCAGGGCGGCTGGAGTTGATGATCACAGCGCAAGATTTCCTCAAGTAACTCGGCGCGGCCCGTACGCCGCCCTCTTGTTGATCGAGGATGTTGTTTGCGCCACAATGGTCGACCTTCATCCATGCAGGTCACAGCGGGTGCTGTCGATCCAGTGCACGAAGGGATGCTGTTCCATGACCCGTCTCAGGACGCGACTGACCGCATGCGCCATTGCGCTCACCTCCGCCGCCGGAACACTGCTGGTCGGTAGCTCTCCCGCGCAAGCGGCCCCCAGCTTCAGCTTTCATTACTCTCCGTCGCCCAATGGATACAACATCTGGATCAACAACAATGACCGGGGTCTCCCGGCGGGATCCGGCCGATGGCTCCAGGATCCGGACGGTCCCTATCCGGGAGACGCGCTGGTGGCAGACGACCAACTGGCGGACGGCTACGGCGTCGAAGCGCACCTGAGCACGGGCCGGATCGCGACCACGCGTGGGCACAGTGCCCCGTACACCCACTACAAGACGGGCAATCTTCCTGAGGGCAACAAGTACTACATGTACGTGTGTGTGGTGAAGGGCGACTACTCGAACTGCTCCAACTCGGTGGCGGTTTACGCCTGACCCGGGCAGCCGTCGGCGAGCGCACTGGCTCGCCGACGACTGGCCAGGCCACCGTCGCTGGAGCGGCCGGCCCAGCCGAGACGTCGAGCCAGCCGTCCGTAGTCAGTCGTCGTCGGACTGGTCCCGACGGGCGGACGAGATCCACTGCTCGCCGAGCGGCACCGGCCCCTCGTCCAACGGTGCTGCGCCGATGGGGGCCGGTGGATAGGCCGGCGGCTCGTCCAGGGCCCGTAGGGCGGGCAGGGGTATGGCCGCCAGCGCCACCACCAGCAGGACGACGGCGAGTACGAGGAAGGCCGGCCGGACCCCGAGCCACTCCACCAGCGGCCCGGCGAGCAGGTAGCCAGCCGGCCCGGCGGCGTATGCCGAAGACGTCATCACCCCGACGACTCGCCCCCGCAGGTGTTCCGGGGTGCGAGTCTGCATCGCGTAGTTGGCCAATGGGTTGATCGGGCCGTACATCAGCCCGGTGGCCGCCGCGAGGACGATCATGGCCGGGTACGGCGGTAGCGCGGCCAGCCCGACCAGGACGATGCCGGTGCCGATCAGGGCTGTGACGAAGGCGCTCCGGCGGCGGATCCGGTGCCCCAGGCCACCGTAGAGCAGCGCGCCCACGATGCCGCCGGCGCTCATTGCCATCACGATGGTGCCGAGTCGCGACGGTGCGCCCTGCTCGACGAAGTAGGCGGGGAGGACGACACCTTCCGCCGGCAGGTAGAGCGCCACGAGTGCCATGGTGAGCAGGGCGATGGTACGTAGTAGCCGGTCCCGCCAGACGAAGAGCAGGCCTTCGACGGTGCCGCGCCAGATGCCGGCGGGCCGCTGCTCGGGCCGGCCCGCCCCGGGCAGCCGTACGGCGGCGACCAGCAGTATGGACAGCGCGAAGCCGCCGGCGGTGACCCAGAGGGTGCGCTCCGGGCCGATCGCCGCGATGAGCACCCCGCCGACGCCGGGGCCGATGAGGAAGGCCGCGCCCCAGACCGCCTCGTGGATGCTGTTGGCCCGTTCAATCCGCCAGCCGGCGGTCTGGGCGGCGGCCGGCAGCAGGGTCTCGCGGGCGGTGAGTCCGGCCGGATCGAAGACCGCACCGAGTACGGCGAGCGCCACGATGGCCGTGATGTTGAGCCCGACGGTCGCGTCCAGGATCGGGATGGCGGCGACGGAGAGGGCAGAGAAGGCGTCCGAGAAGATCGAGGTCCGCTTCCGACCGACCAGGTCGACCACGGTCCCGGAGAACAGACTGGAGACCAGTAGGGGGAGCGCGGTGGCCGCCGCGACGACACCGGCTGCGGTTGGACTACCGGTACGTTCCAGGACCAGCCAGGGCAGGGCGACCGTGGCCACGCCGTTGCCGATCCCGGAGAGCAGGGTGGCCGCCTCGACCAACAGGAGTGGCAGGCGGCGGTTGGCTGGCCGGGTGGCGGCGGCTGGTGGCAGTCGGCGGCTCCCCATCGAGCGAGGCACCTCTCCTTCGGGCAGCCAGAGCGCCCGAGTTGGCGTGCCCAGGAGCCGGACGGATCGGCGGAGCTGCGGTGGGCGAAGTTCAGTGCGGCAACCTTCAACGAGGCGAACCTCAGTGCGGCAACCTTCAGCGAGGCGGCCTTCAGCGGGCCTCCGATCCTCGGGACGAGGCTGGACGACACTGATTGGCAAAGCATTTCATGTCAGCCGGGCTGACGGGCCCCTAGACGAGTAGTTCCGAAACCTGGTCAGTGGTCGTAAGCGATCAGTGATCGGGTGACGGGTGCTCCGGTCTTGTTGTTGTGCCAGATCCCGG
>NZ_JBSFTE010000022.1:0-56186 GCF_053590565.1 Micromonospora sp. NPDC003197
CCACCACCCCACTCCCACCCCCCCTCTTGCTTAGCTCTATCCGGTTCGCCGCGCCCCCCCGGTGTGTGTGGTGGGGGCGCACAAGACGCGGGGGGGCGGCGCCGCCCCCCCCCCCTCCCCCCAATGTTGCTGGATCTGGTTACTCGAAGGCGGTCGTGAAGACCCGGACCTTGTAGAACTCGGCACCCGTACGGGTCTTAGCCTCGGTCGCCGTACCGTTGGCGTCGAAGAACTGCACAGTCGGGCTGCCCCAGGTGCGGGAACCGGTGTTGTCAGCGCGTACCCAGGCGCGCTCGCCACCGGAGTGGTTGACGTACGCCTTGACCCGGGTCGTACCGGAGATCTTCGTCAGGGCGAAGGTGGTGGTGTCGACCGAGTAGACCCCGGTGGTGTGGGTGATGAAGAGCGTGTTCGGATCGGTGTACGACGCGAACAGGTCGTGGCCCATGTTGGGTGTCACCACCCCGTCGGAGTTGGTGTACGTACCGATGTTGATCGTGCCGATCGCGGTGAGCCGGGTGTCGCGGTAGGTCCCGGTGATGCGGTAGCGGACGAGTTTGCCCTCGCCGATTGCCCAGAGGTACTGGTTGGTCGGGTCGTAGAGCACTCCGTGCGCACCCGGGAGGTTGATGGTCTGCACCTGGGCGAGGGTGCTCGGCTTGCTGATGGCGGTCGGGGAGTACAGCGTCAGGTAGCCGCCGGAGCTGGCGACCACAATGGATCCGTTGTCCGGGATCCGCTCGATCGAGTGCGGGTTGCCGCCGGGGCTGGCCTGCCACAGGATGTCGGCGGTGGTGGCCTTCTTCTGGCCGTCCTTGACGTCGATGATGGCGGCCTTGCCGCCGGAGGCGGTGACCAGGGCGACCGTGCCGAAGGCTGCGGTGCCCCGGAACTTCACGCCGGAGAGGTTCTGCCAGGCGCCGCTGGTGGTGCCGGGTGTGAACTGCCAGTGCAGGTTGGCGTCGGTCCAGTCCACGTTCCGGTTCCAGACCATCACCCGGTTGCTGACCTGTTCGGTGGTGGCCAGGTAGTAGTCGTCGGCCGCAGCGGCGGGCGATGCCGCGACCAGGACGGTGGTGGCTGCCGTCGCGAGCCCTACCAATCCGGCCAGTACGGTTCTGCGCATCTGTGTTCCCCCATGTGTCGCGCTGTTCGGGACAGCGTCTTGGCGGGTGGCCTATTGGTAAATAATCTACATGTATGCATTTCAGATGGAAGCCTTCCTTCATCGCCGCGACGGTGCTGGCCACGGTGGTCACCACCACCGTGCTGGCCACCCCAGCGGCAGCCGCCGACGTCCGGCTGAGCCAGGTGACCGACCGCAGCGCCAGCGCCTTCACACTGACCCCGGACTTCAGCCTGACCAGCTACGCGAACGCGCTGGCCACCCGGATCGGCGCGGACAACGTCGCGACCGTCCTGGACACCGCCAACCGCTCGGTCACCTCCTGCAACAGCAGCCAGCTACTGGGACAGCCGCAGCACTACGCCCGGACCGACATCCCGCTCGCCGCCAACCAGATCATCAGCTCGTCTGACCGGTTCTGCTGGAACGCCGAGGACAGCAGCGTCAAGCACTGGATGCCACAAGGCATCACCGGCTCCTCGGACGCTGACGACGACCACCTCTGGGGTGACGACAAGGCGATGGTCGTCGCCTGGCACTACTCGGCCACCATCGCTGGCACGTCGTACGACAAGGGTGCCCGGATCTCGATGGTCGACCGGAACACCGGCAAGTACCGCCACGTCCTGCTGGTGGAGCCGACCAAGACCAGCACGCCCAACTACAAGGCGATGGGCATCCACGCCGGGGGCATCGCCTGGGCCGGCAACTACCTCTACGTCACCGACACCGCCGTCGGCATCCGGGTTTTCGACATGCGCAAGTTCCTCTGGGTGGACGCCGCCAACGGCAACCAGGTCGGCCTGGTCAACGGCGTCTACAAGGGACACGGCTACTCGTACGTCCTGCCGCAGATCGGCGTCTACAAGCAGGCCAACATCCAGAGTTCCTGCGTACCGGCGACCTCGTCGCTTTGCTTCTCGTCGTTGACGCTGGACCGCAGCACCACCCCGGACACCCTGGTGGTGGGCGAATACCGCAACAACGTCGACACCGCCAACCTGGACGTGGTGGGTGGCCGGGTGGTGCGCTACCCGGTCGACGCCTCGACCCGGCAACTCACCCTCACCTCCGGCAAGGCGGTGCCCCGGGACGCGGTCACCATCCCCAAGTCGAACATCCAGGGCGTGCAGACCTGGAACGACACCTACTACCTGGGCCGCTCGTCGGCCGACAAGCACAGCTTCCTCTTCACCGGCCCACGCGACGTGTCGATGAAGACGTGGAGTTGGGGCGTCGGCGGTGAGGACCTCTACCACGAGCACAGCGGTACGGGCAGCACCATGAGTGCCGGCAAGGTCTGGACCGCCACCGAGCACTACGTCGACCCGAACGGCGCGGTGATCGACAAGCGGGTGGTCTTCGCCGTACCGCTGTCGCAGACGTTCTAGACCGCGTCAGGTGACCGGTTGGCACGCGCCGAGCGCCGCCAACCGGTCACCGACCCGGGCCACCGCGTCCGCGTCACCGATCTCACTGAACAGCCGATACGCCGCGCGAAGCTGGTGTACGGCGGCTGCGGTCCGATGCAGCTCACCGAGGCGGACCAGCATCTGCGCCGCCTGCCACCGATCGCCGAGCGCCCAACTCGTGTCGAGTGCTCGGCGGTAGCAGTTCGTCGCCTCGTCCGACTGGCCGGCGTCCCGGTGCAGGTCACCGAGGGTGCAGAGGGTGAAGCGCAACCCGTCGCGGTTGCCCGCCGCCTCCTGCAACGACACCGCCTGCCGCAGGTGCTGGGCCGCCTCGGTGAACTCCCCACGTTGTCGGTGGATGTCACCGAGGTTGGTCAGGCTGTACGCCTGCCCCCGTCGGTCGTCCACCACCCGGAACAGCGCCAGCGCCGCCAGGTGCCGGTCGATCGCCTCGGCGAAGCGACCCAGGCGGTCGTACGTCACCCCGAGGTTGTTCAGGTTCCAGGCGGCCAGGTGCTCGGCTTCGGTGCCGAGGAACAGCTCAGCCGCCCGCAGATGGCACTCCAACGCCTGGTCGAACTCCCCGATGTCGTCGTACGCGGCACCGAGGCCGTTGCGTACGATCGCCTCGCCCACCCGGTCGCCGAGGCGTGCCGCTGAGTCGACGCCGATCCGGTGGCTGGCGATCCAGTCGCCCCAGTGTTTGCTGATGTTGAAATAGGCGAGCGACGTGGCAGCGATCCGCCAGGCCAGGTCGTGCTCCCCGGTCCCGGCCGCGGTCGCGACCAGTGCCACCAGTGCGGACCGCTCCGCGTCGTACCAGGCCAACGCGTCACCGCCTGCAGCGAAGACGACCTCCGGCCCGGTGGCGGCCCGGCCGATCGGCAGTTCGGCAAGCTGCGGGACCAGTACGCGCCGCGCGGCCACCGCAGTGTGCAGATACCAGGTGAGTACGCGCCGCAGCGCCGCCTGCCGTACCGCCGGGTCCTCGTCCTCGGCGACCCGTTCGGCGGCGTACGCCCGCAGCAGGTCGTGCATACCGAACCGGCCCTCGTGCACCTCCTCGATCAGATGCGCGCGGGTCAACGTCTGGATCGATCGCCGGATGGTCCGCTGGTCACTGCCGGTCAGCGCGGCGAGTACGGCGGCTGTCGCGTCGAAGGAGAGCAGGCCCATCAGCCGGAAGAGCCCGGCCGCCTCGGCGGACAGTTGGCGGTACGACCAGGAGAAGACGGCCCGGATGTCGGTGTGCGGATCGGCGCCGGTGTCGAGGACGTCGAGCCGTCCGATCGGGCCGCCGAGATCGTCCACCACGTCCGCGAGGCGCAGCCCGTTGCGCATCCGGATGGACTCGGCCGCGATCCGCAGCGCCAACGGGAGGCGGGCACACCGGTCGACCAGGGCGTACGTCGCCTCCGGGCTGGCCCGGTCGCCGAGCAGCGTCCGTACCAGCTGGGTCGCCTCGGCGGGGGCGAGCCGGTCGAGGCCGATGCGGTACGCCCCGTCCCGGACGACCAGCCCCGCCAGGGAGTCCCGACTCGTCACCAGTACGAAGCAGGAGCGGCTGCCGGGTAGCAGCGGTCGTACCTGCTCCACGCTCTGGGCGTTGTCCAGCACCACGAGCATCCGGCGGCCGTCGACCAGGGACCGGAACCGGGCGGCCTGCTCGACCACGCCGACCGGGATGGCCGATGCGTCCAGCCCGAGCGCCCGCAGGAACCCGGACAACGCGTCCTCCACCGAGACCGGGTTGCCGGGGCCGTAGCCGTGCAGGTCGACGTAGAGCTGCCCGTCGGGAAATCCCCGACGGTGGTGGTGCGCCCAGCGGATCGCGAGCGCGGTCTTGCCTGCACCGGCCGTTCCAGCGAGCACGACGACCGGCACCGGCCCGCTGTTGTCTGGCACCTGGTCGTCGCCGCCTGCGGTCGACCACAGCGTGTCGAGCATGGACAACTCATCCGCACGGCCGACGAAGTGGGGCGCGTCCCGAGGTAGTTGCGCTGGTGTCGTTCGCCGGCCGACCTCGATCGCAGCCGGCCCGGACGCGGGAGTAGCCGTGAGCGGCTCACCGTCGAGGATCAGCGCCTCCAACTGGCGTAACTCCGTACCGGGCTCCAGCCCCAACTCGTCGACGAAGGCGGTCCGGGCACTCTGGTACGCCGCCAGCGCGTCGGCCCGACGACCGGTCGCGTACAGGGCGGTGACGAGTAGCTGCTGGCACCGTTCCCGCAGCGGATGCCGGCGTACCAGGTCGGTCAGCTCGGTCACCACGGCAGCCGCGCGGCCGCAGTCGATCTCCGCTTCGTAGAGGTGTTCGGTGGCGATCAGCCTTCGCTCGATCAGCCGGGCCGACTCGTCGGCGAGGACCGGAACGTCCAGCCCGGCGAAGGGCGTACCCCGCCAGAGGTCGAGCGCCCGGTGGAGAAGTTTGGCCCGCTCATGTGGGTCGTCGAGCCGGGTTGCCTCGTCGAGGAGGGACTCGAACCGTGGGGCGTCCACCTCGTCCACGAGTGCGACCAAGCGGTAGCTGTCCCGACCGAACCGGATCCGGTCCGGGTCGCCGAGCACCCGGCGCAGCTTGTGTACGTGCTGGTGGAGCTTCTGCCCGGTCCGCCGGTCCGGCGCGCTCCACAACGCTTCGACCAGCACGTCCACCGGCACCTCGACGTTGGGCTGGGACGCCAGGACGCCGAGCAGGATGCTCTGCAACCTGCCGGCCACCGGCAGAGTTCGGTCCGCGTCGCGGACCCGGACCGGGCCAAGTACCTCGAAGTCCATCCGCCCCCGTTCCTTGCCGTGCACGACCGGACAAAGCAGCAGCGAAGTGGGAGGGAAGTCGTCCGATCCATCGTGATGTGACCGCATCCCACGTACCGGCCGGTGGGTCGAAGCTACCCGGCCGTGTCCAGCCCAGAGGAGCACACATATGCGTAGACGACGTCGCGGCCTGCTGGGGGTCGCCATAGCTGGTCTTACTGTCCTCGCGTCGTTCCTGGTCGCCCCGACTCCCGCTCAGGCGTACGGCTACCTCACCATCAAGACCGCCAGGATCTATACCAACGAGGGGTGTAGCCGGGCCGGCGACGGGGTGATGCTGCCGGTCACCCGGGTCTCCGGTGGCTGCATGCTCTACGACAGCGCCGACAACACGTTCTTCCAGCAGGATGCCGGCGGCATCGCGATGAAGTTCGAGCTGCACGACAGCAACGGCATGGTCGGCAAGGTGGAGTTCCACCCGTACGACGAGAAGGTGTACGTCTACGACACCCGCAACGACGGGGACGCCATCTACGTCAGGACCAGGGTCGAGGGGGGCAGCCTACGCGGCCCGTACAGCCCGACGGGTACCAGTAACCCGATCGACTACGTGGTGATCGACCACGACGTGGCCGAAGGCGCGAAGTTCTACGTGTACATCTACGACGAAGCCGACAGCGCCCCCATCATCTCCATGTACGGCATCGCCTAGTTACTGCCAGGGTGTGGTGGCCCGCTACCGGGGGGAGCGGGCCACCGTGCCATCGGCGGTTACCCTGCGGCCCGGATCAGCCAGCGTGATGTGCAGGTCAGGCGGGAAGATCGAACTCGCCGTGCTTGAGGCCGGCGAGGAAGGCGCCCCAGCCACCGTCGGCGAAGACCAGGATCGGCCCGCCACGGTCCTTGCTGTCGCGTACGGCGTACCGCCCACTGCCGTCGCGCACCGACCCGGCCTCGACGCAGTTGCCGCTGCCGTTTCCGCTGCGGGTGCTGACGTGCCAGGCCACCATGCCCAGTGGGGTCGACTCGGGTGGGGTTGCTGCCGCCATGTCGCTCACTCCAGACGTGCTTCCAGATCGAAGAAGAAGCGCTGGACGGCACCGTTGCGCAGCGCCGCGCCGCGTAGCCGATTGTATGTCTGGAAGAGCTTGTCTGCCTTCTCGCCTTCGACCACGATGGTGCCGGCCACCGTGGAGATGCAGCCGGCGGTGGGATAGGGCCGGCGCATCCGGAAGGCGTCGAAAGTGCTATCAGGGCTGGCGTGTGCGCCGGCCGAGGCGGGCAGCACCATGATTTCGACGTTCGGCCAGCCGGCCATGCTGCGCAAATGGGCGAGTTGCTCCTTCATCACCTTGGGACCGCCGACCAGTCGACGCAGCGCACCCTCGTCGATGACAGTGGAGAGCCTGACCGGAGCATCCTGACTCAGCAGTTGTTGTCGGGTCACGCGCAGCTCGACGAATCGGGCGATCTGCTCCTCGGTCACGTCCTCGTGTGCGGCGCGGATAACCGCTTCGGCGTACTCCCGGGTTTGTAGCAGGCCGGGGATCACGCTGACCTGGAACGAGCTGATCTGGGTTGCCCGGCTCTCCAGCCAGATCCAGTCGATCAGCGAGCCAGCGACGTTGCCGTTGAACCCGTCCCACCAGCCCTTCTGCCAGACGTCCTGGGCCATCGTCTTCAGGTCGTCGCGACGCTTCGGGTCGTCGATGCCGCAGATGTCGAGGTAGGCGAGCACCTCGGGCAGTCGGGCCGCGACAAGCCCGGACTCCATCCGACTGACCGTGGCGGCGTTGCGGTTGATGTAGTCCCCGACGTCCCTGAGGGTCAGCCTGGCTGCTTCGCGCATCGACCGAAGCTGCTGCCCGATCCACTGTGCGCGCAGCGTCGCTGCTTGCTCGTTCGGCATGACGGTTCTCCCTTCCGACTCCACACAGGATCGCCCAAGAAAACCGTGATCGCAATATTGCATCTTGTCGAATGTTGGCCCATGCTGTGCGTGTAGCTCTGATTGCCCTCCGTAGTCGTAAGGATCTTCCTTGCGCTTGTCTGACCCCGGTGCGCGCTGACCCGAGAGCGCGCACCGGTACGACTGGGCGGGCGTACGAGTCGCGCCACAGCACGGGCACCGCCGTCCGTACGTCCCCACGGATGGCGAACCCGGCGCGGCCGTACGCCCGCCCCTCCTGGTGAGGGGTACCAACAGATGTCTGTCCACCGGTCCAGAGCGCGAGCCGAGACCGAGGCCGCGTACGAGATCCTCACCGCGCATGTGCCCGACCGGGAGACCGGGCTCTGCCAGGTATGCCTGAGCCCGGCCCCCTGTTCGTCCGCCAACGCGGCTGCCAACCGGCTTGTCGACCTCGGGCTTCCAGTGCTCACGCCGGTCCTGTCCCGGTGGCGGCTGACCCAACTGCGGCGCTGGCTCGCCCCACATCGGCGGGGCACCTTGCGTCCGGCACCGCTGCTCACCTGGGTGTGGCGTCGTCACCCCGGCCCGAGGGCGGACTGATGCAGCTCAGTTTCGACCCCGACGACCCGCCCGCCGAACCGCCGCCCGACTGTCTGCTGCCCACCATCTGGCGCATGTCGTACGCGTTGTACCAGGCCCATCAGCTTGCCGAGGGTGACCTGTGCCGGTGTGGGACGCGCTATCCCTGTGCCGGCCGCCGGGCGATGCGGCGCGGTCTCCTCGAAGCGTGTGGTCTGGCGGTACGGTCACCGCGTACCGACCTGCTCGACGCGTGGCGCGGTAGTGGTTGACCAGTGCCCAGGCATCATGACCATGCGCCGGCTGCGGTGGCCCGAGTGACGTAGCTGTTGAAGTCGATCGGGTCACGGCCGATGAGTTGCCGCACCGTGTCGGTCGGCTCGGCGAGATAGCCGGCGCGCATGCCCGCGAACATGACGTTGAGTGCCGTGGCGACGTCCTCCGGGCAACCCTCCGCAAGTAGTTCGCTGTGGTACTCCTCCGGCGTCAACTCCACGTACTGGATGGATCGCCCGGTCGCCTCGGCGATTGTCGCCACCGCCGCGCCGAAGGTGAGCGCATGCGGGCCGGACAGGTCGTACACCTGCCCCTGATGGCCGTCGGAGGTCAACAGCATCGCGGCGACATCAGCAATGTCCCGGGTGTCGATGAACGGTTCCGGCGTGGCACCGATGGGCAGGGCCAGCCGGCCATCGAGCAGCGGTTGACGCCATACGTCCTCATCGAAGTTCTGGTTGAAGTTGTTCGCGCGGATGATCGTCCAGTCTGCACCGGAGTCGCGCACCGCCTGCTCTGCGGCGACCATGCTCGGGGAGAAGTCCCCGAGCTTGTCGAGGCCCCGTCCGGAGAGCGCCACGAACCGGCCGACGCCCAGCTTCACCGCCTGCGTCACGAAGTCGTTGGCCGCAGCCGGGTCCTCGGGAGCGATGAGATAGACCGCCGAAGCTCCCGCCATGGCCGACTGCCAGGTGCTCGGCTGCTTCCAGTCGAATCGCATTTCACCCGAGCGTGACGCCGGCCGTACGGACCTGCCCATCGCCCGCAGCGTGCGCACCAGCCGACGCCCGGTCTTGCCAGTTCCACCAAGAACGAGGATCTCGTTCGCATCGTTTGTCATGATCACGAGTCAACCGGCCCGACTGCTGACCGCACATGGCTGGTCGTACGCGGAGCATGTGTGATCGTCCGCGACCTACTGTGCTGCCATGGACCTGTTCGACAGTCTGCTACGCAACGTACGCGCGGAGGGGGCTGCCTTCGGCCGGTCGGTGCTGTCGCCGTCATCGGCGCTGCGGTTCACCGATGGGGCACCCCTGACGCTCTGTGTGCCGATGCGGGGTGAGGGGTGGATCGTCCACCCGGAACGCGAAAAACCCCTTCTGGTGGGGGTCGGCGAGGCGGTCGTGGTGCGGGGACCAGAACCGTTCGTCTTCGCCGCCGAGCCCCGGTCGAGCTTTCGTGCCGACGAACTGCGGGATGTCAGCTGCGGCCAGTCGCTGGTGGCCCAGCCTCAGCCCTTGGACCCGGACCCGGACCCGGCCGAGCAGATGGTGCTGTTGGCGGGGGCGTACCACGTCCAGGGCCAAGCGCCGCAGTGGCTACTTCGGGTGCTTCCGCCGCTGCTGGTCGTACCGGATGCGCACGACTGTTCCTCACTCCGTGCCTACCTGGACTTCCAACTCGGCGGGTGCCGCCCCGGTCGGCAGATCGTGCTGGATCGTCTGCTGGACTGGCTGCTGGTCTGCACGATCCGGGACTGGTTCGACCAGCCGGGCGCCGAGGCTCCCCGCTGGTATCGGGCGTTGAGCGACGACACGGTGGGGCCGGTGCTTCGCGCCATGCACGACGCGCCGGGTGAGCCGTGGACGCTCGCCTCCCTGGCGATCAGGGCCGGGGTGTCCCGTACGACGCTGGCCAAGCGGTTCACCGAGTTGGTGGGCGAGCCGCCGCTGACCTACCTGACCAGGTGGCGGATGACGCTGGCCGCCGACATGCTGGCCGAGTCCACCGCGACGGTCGCCGCCGTCGCACGTCGGCTCGGGTACGCGGATGCCTTCGGCTTCAGCGCGGCCTTCAAGCGGACCTACGGGACGAGCCCCAGCGAGCATCGCCAGGCCGGCACGGTGTCTCAGGAACAATGGTCGGATGCACTGGGCCGTGATCGACTCGCTGATCGGTGAATTCTCGATAGCCACCGATGAGACCGGGGTGTGCGGAGCGAACTTCGGGCCGGTCGAGACGGTCACGGAGGTGCCCGACGAGCGGCTGGCGACGGCCGTCGCGCAACTGCGGGCGTACTTCGCTGGTGAGCTGACCGAGTTCACCGTGCCGCTGTCGGTGCGGCGCGGGTCGGATTTCGAGCGGGCCGTCTGGGGCGAGATGACCAAGATCCCGTACGGCGAGACGCGCACCTACGGGGAGGTGGCGAAGGCGCTCGGCGATCCCGGAGCAGCTCGGGCGGTCGGCGTCGCCTGTAACCGCAACCCGATCCCGGTGATCGTGCCGTGCCATCGGATCGTCGGTGCGGGCGGCAAGCTCGTCGGTTTTGGGGGCGGCTTGCCCCGCAAGCGCAAGCTGCTCGAACTCGAAGCCGGGGTGGCCCTACGACGTGCGTGGTTGGGTTGACGGCAACCACACCGTCGCCGTACCTGAAGATGCTGGGCTGAAACGACGCGAGGGCCGGGTCCGTACGGACCCGGCCCTCGGCGACGATGCGTCTGGGATCAGCGCTCGACGGTGCCGGCGATGAAGTCCTCCACGGACTGCCGGGCGGCGTCGTCGGCCCGCTGCTCCGGCGGCGACTTCATGAAGTACGACGCGGCGGAGAGGATCGGGCCACCGATGCCCCGGTCCTTGGCGATCTTCGCGGCGCGAACGGCGTCGATGATGATGCCGGCCGAGTTCGGCGAGTCCCACACCTCAAGCTTGTATTCCAGGTTCAGCGGCACGTCACCGAAGGCGCGCCCCTCCAGCCGGACGTACGCCCACTTGCGGTCGTCGAGCCACTGCACGTAGTCGGACGGCCCGATGTGAACGTTCCGGCTGCTCAGCTCGGTCTCGATGTTGCTGGTGACCGCCTGGGTCTTCGAGATCTTCTTCGACTCCAGCCGCTCCCGTTCGAGCATGTTCTTGAAGTCCATGTTGCCGCCGACGTTGAGCTGGTAGGTGCGGTCCAGCTGAACGCCCCGGTCCTCGAAGAGCTTGGCCAGCACCCGGTGGGTGATGGTCGCGCCCACCTGGGACTTGATGTCGTCACCGACGATCGGCACCCCGGCGTCGGTGAACTTCTGTGCCCACTCCGGGTCGGAGGCGATGAAGACCGGCAGCGCGTTCACGAAGGCGACCTTCGCGTCGATGGCGCACTGCGCGTAGAACTTGTCGGCCTCCTCGGAGCCCACCGGCAGGTAGGAGACGAGTACGTCGACCTGGGCGTCCTTGAGCGCCTGGACGACGTCCACCGGCTTCTGGTCGGACTCCTGGATGGTCTGGAGGTAGTACTTGCCGAGCCCGTCGAAGGTCGGCCCGCGCTGCACGGTCACGCCGGTCGGCGGTACGTCGCAGAGCTTGATGGTGTTGTTCTCGCTGGCAACGATCGCCTCAGCGAGGTCCATGCCCACCTTCTTGGCGTCCACATCGAACGCCGCGACAAACTCCACGTCCGAGACGTGGTAGTCGCCGAAGGTAACGTGCATGAGACCCGGAACGCGGTCGTGGGGGTCGGCATTGCGGTAGTACTCCACGCCCTGGACCAGGGACGAGGCGCAGTTCCCGACACCGACGATGGCGACGCGGACGGAGCCCATCGCGTTTGCCTCCTTCTTGTTCATCACGGCCGCTCCGGTTGGTTCCTGGACCGTCCAGGCGGATGCGGACTGCTTACTACTTTTTTTGCGGTTTGCGCGGCTTACTTCTCCTGCGGCTCCTGCGGTGTGCCGAGGTCGCCGGTTGGCGTGGTGTGCTCCCCAGCCCGCAGACCGTGCTCCCCGGTGGGCCCGGTCGCGGCAAGTCGCGCGCCGCCGAAGCCGGTGTTGGGGGCGCGGCCGGAGCGCTCGTTGGCGATGAGTTCCTCCAGCCAACGGACTTCCCGCTCACAGGCATCCAGCCCATGACGTTGCAGTTCGAGGGTGTACGCGTCGAGACGCTCGGCCGCGCGACCCAACACGTCCCGGAGCCCTTCCCGGCGCTCCTCGATCGTGCGGCGGCGACCCTCCAGGATCCGCAGCCGGGTCGCCTGGTCGGTACGGGAGAAGAACGCGAAGTGCACCCCGAAGCCGGTGTCGTCGTACGTCTCTGGGCCGGTCTGGGCGATCAGCTCGGCGAACCGTTCCTTGCCCTCCGCGGTGATCTTGTAGACCACCCGGCCACGTCGGCTGGTGAGCGCCGGCACCTCATCGGCGTCGGCCGGCGTCTCGGCGGCCTCGGCGATCCACCCGGCTGCCTGCAGCCGGCGCAGGGTCGGATAGAGCGAGCCGTAGCTGATCGCTGCCCGGATCGCGCCCAGTTTCGCGGCGAGTTCCTTGCGTAGTTCGTAGCCGTGCATCGGAGACTCTTGCAGGAGGCCGAGGATGGCAAGTTCGAGCACTGAACTCCCCTCCCTGTACCCACTGCCGGGGCGGTGCAACCGCCGCGATGTATCGGACCGATACATCGCACGCTAGACCGGAAGGCGGCCGAGGGCAAACCGCCACTCCGCGCAAATTCTGTTACGGAACGTGACGGCGGTCGCCTCGCCGGTTCTGAGCGCGTACCCTTGCGCGCATGCGCACGCAGCGACAGGTGGTCGATTACTCGCTTCAGAAGCGAGCGCTGCTGCGTGAGGTTTTCTCTGGCCGAGTCGGCACCTATGAAGTGTGCGACGCCTCTCCGTACCTGAAGAATGCTGCTCGATTCCATGGCGAGCCGACCGAGGAGAGATGCCCTGTCTGTCGTCAGGATAATCTCACCCACGTCCATTACATCTATGGGGATGAGCTCAAGCAGTCAGCTGGTCAGGCCCGCGCGATTGCCGAATTGTCGCTGCTGGCGATGACCCTGCGTGAGTTCCAGGTCTTTGTGGTGGAGGTGTGCCGCAGTTGTAACTGGAATCATCTGGTCGAGCAGTTCCTGCTCGGGCGGGACGGGTTGACCGGCGACGCTGGTGAGACGCAGGACGGCTTCGAGGCCGCCTCGTCCGAAGCCGTCACCGGTGGATCCGCTACTAGACGAAGGCGTGAGGCTCAACGGTGATCCCGGCACCTCCGGTGGACCTTGCGGCCTCCCGTTCAGCAAAGGGCACGCGCCAGGCCATCGATCGGATCAATTTGACGACTTCGATGTGGCAGCCTTGGTTCGATGGATCTGGCTCAGCGCGTGGCCTAACTCACGGCAACCCGGTGGTATCGAAGGCGTATCCCACCGCGACCGGCAGGGTGTGACAAATGAACTCGAACGGCGATCCCAGTTCCCCGCGGGGGCGGGCCCGGATACCGGGCCCCAACGGTGATCAGGGGCCAACGGCGGACGACTCCTATCAACGTCGCGGCCCCGATGGCCCAGGGCCGCAGTGGCAGTCACCGGAGAACGGCCCCGGCGCTGGACGGAGTGGCGGTGGTGATCGGCCTGCCACCTCCGGTCCGGGCCGACCGGCATCCGGATCGAGCGGACGTGCCTCGGTCGGCTCAGCTTCGGTTGGGTCAGCTTCGGTTGGCTCGGCGGGCGTGGGCAGCGCCTCGGGCGGCTCGGCCTCCGGCGGCTCCGCCTCCGCGGGTCGGGCCCGGGTCGGCCGCGCGTCGGTTCCTGGCCCGGCCGCGAGCCCGGATGGTGGTGGGGATGGTGCTCCCCCGACGGGCCGGCGCTCCGCCGGACGTGCCTCGGTCGGCTCGGCTGCCGTCGGGGCCGCCTCGGTAGGTGGTCGAGCCACCGTCGGGCGGGCCATGGTGCGTCCGGTCTCACCGGCCGGACCCGGCGGCTCGGACTCCACTGGGCCGGGTACCTATGGTGGCCGCGCCGGGCGTCGGGCTCGACCGAGCGACAAGCTCCCGCCGGATGCGGCCCGGAAGGCGAAACGGCGCAAGCGGCTCAACTGGGCCATCGCCTCGTTCGCGGTCTTCATCATGCTCGCCGGCATCGGGGTGGTGAGCTTCACCTACTACTCCACGAGCTTGGTGCTCCCCGACAAGATCGATATGCCCTTGGCGACCACCGTCTATGCCAACGACGGCAAGAAGGAACTGGTCAAGCTCGGCGAGCAGAATCGCACATTCGTCACCAAGGACCAGATCCCCGACTGGGTGCAGAAAGCGGTCGCCTCGGCCGAGGACCGCAACTTCTATGACCACTCGGGTGTCGACTACAAGGGCATCGTGCGGGCCGCGTGGAACAACCTCACCGGCGGCAGTCGGCAGGGTGCCTCCACGATCACCCAGCAGTACGCCCGCAACGCCTACGAAAGCCTGAACGACGACTCCTATGCCCGGAAGGTGAAGGAGGCGATCTTTGCTTCCAAACTGACCGAAGAGTTCGACAAGCCGACGATCATGCAGCACTACCTCAACATCATCCCCTTCGGCCGGGGGGCGTACGGCATCGAGGCGGCGGCGCAGACGTACTTCGGCGTGTCGGCCCAGAAGTTGACTGTCGCTCAGGCAGCTGTGCTGGCCGCGCTGATCAAGCAGCCGTACGCCGACAGCGTCAGTGGGCACAAGGGCTACGACCCCGCAGTGAACCCGGAGGTCGCGAAGGAGCGGTGGAACTACGTCCTGAACGGCATGCAGGAAAAGGGCTGGTTCCCGGCAGGCCAGGCCCGGCCGACCGACGCGGAATACCCGAAGGTCCTTCCGCTCAAGGAGGGTAACGGCCTGGGTAACGGGGTCAAGACGCCCGTAGGCAACGTGGTCAACTACGTCTACGAAGAGATGGCCGCGATGAAGCTGTGCACGCTGGGGAACGACCCGGCGAGCAAGCTGCCCAACTGTGTCACTGCGGTCAGGGAGGGTGGTTACAAGATCAAGACCACCATCAACGCGAAGATGCAGACTGCCGCCGAAGCTGCGGCCCAGCGGGCCAAGAAGAACTCGGTGCTTGCCGACCAGCCGGCCAACCTGATGGCCGCGATGGTGGCGATCAACCCGACAAACGGCCACGTGCTCGCCTACTACGGCGGGGATGACGGCACCGGTATCGACTTCGCCGGCAAGAACACCCTCAACGGAGCGTTGACCGGCGGCCACCCGCCAGGCTCCTCCTTCAAGATCTACACACTGGCGGCGGGTCTCCAGGCGGGCAAGAGCCTCCAGTCGCACTGGAAGACGGCAAACTACAAGATCCCGCAGACCGACATCACGGTCGTGAACGCCGGTCGTACCGCCTCCTGCAAGGACTGGTGCAGCCTGGAGTGGTCAACGGTCGAGTCGTACAACGTGCCGTTCTATCACCTGACCAAGGAGATCGGCGCCGACAAGGTCGTCGACATGGCCAAGGCCGCCGGCATCACCACCATGTGGAGCACCAAGGACAACGCGGCGCTGGACCTCACCAAGAAGAAGGGCAGCGATGTCTCCCCAGACCCGATCTGGGACATGGTGGCCTACGGGCAGTACCCGGTGACCGTGCTCGACCACGCCAACGGGGTGGCGACGCTGGCCAACCGGGGGAAGTACAACAAGGCCCACTTCGTGGTCTCCATCGAGCAGCAGAACGAGGCGACCGGAAAGTGGGAGAAGGTCGGCGGCGAGCAGTTGAAGCCGCAGCAGCGCATCGAGCAGCCGGTGGCCGACGAGGTCACCTCGGCGCTGACCAAGATCCCGGGCAACAGCGGACTCGCCCTCTCCGGTGGCCGGCCCTCCGCCGGTAAGACGGGCACCTGGGAGTACGCCGACACGGCGTTCAACGCGGACGCCTGGATGGTCGGCTACACCCCGCAACTCGCTACTGCCGTCTGGGTCGGTAGCAAGGACTCGAAGAAACCAATGATCAAGGACAAGAACGGTCGGAGTGTCGGCGGTGCCGGTCTGCCAGGTGAGATCTGGCAGCGGTTCATGAACGACGCCCTGAAGGGGGCGGAAGTCAAGCGCTTCTCCCCGGCCACGGGAATCGGCGACCCGAACTCCGGCAACGGGGCCTCGCCACCGCCGCCGAGCACGCCGGGTGGCGGCCAGCCGACGAACCCCAACTGCCCAGTCCCGGACCCGAACAACGCCTTCTGCAACATGATCCCGGGTGGGCCGGGGGCCACCACCAACCCGGGGAACCCGGACGACGACAACAACCGAGGGGGTAATGGCGGCGGACTGCTGCCATCACCAACACCGAGAACCCGAGAATGATCGGATGACCGTCGTAGAGGGCGGCCGGGGCGACCCGGCCGCCCTCTACGCTTTTCGGCATCCCGCAGCCGCCGCCGGCTGGCTCGACAGCGCGGGGCCCTTCTGCATACCGGTCGACCGGGTGCTTCGGGGATCAGCCGACACGGCCTGAGCCGGCCAGACGAAACCCAGCCTGGTACGGCAGGATGCCTGAGCATGAGCGTGCAACCGACGGCCGGCATCGACGGACCCGAGCAGCCGGACCACCCGTCCCGGTCGGACGGATTCGTCCGGGGACTCTCCCAGGCGATCGGTGGACCGCTCGGTGAGCACGCCGTCAGCATCGACAGCCCGCCCGGCCGCGAAAACCGGTTCTGGACCGCCGCTCGGATCGTGCTGGCCCTGGTCTGCCTGACCCTCGCCCTGCACTGGGTGCAGAAGTCGCCCTGCCAGGACGGTGCCTGGCAGAACAACATCCAGTACACCCGGTTCTGCTACACCGACGTACTCGCCCTGTACTACGCCGAAGGGCTCAACGAGGGAAAGGTGCCCTACCGGGACCACCCGGTGGAATACCCGGTGATGACCGGATACTTCATGGGGGCGCTGGGATTGCCGGTGCACAGCCTCGGTGAGTCGAACCCCGAAATCAACCAGGGCATGTGGTTTTACAACCTCAACGCCTTGGTGCTCAGCGTGCTGGCGGTGGCCACCGTCGCGGTGATCCTCTCGCTACGCCGCCGACGACCCTGGGACGCGGCGATGTTCGCCCTCTCCCCGGCGCTGCTGGTCACCGCGACCGTCAACTGGGACTTTCTCGCCATCGGACTGGCCGCGTTCGGGCTTTACGCCTGGGCGAAGAGCCGCCCCACTGCGGCAGGCATCCTGCTCGGCCTCGCCGGGGCGGCGAAGCTGTGGCCGATCTTCCTCCTCGGGCCGCTGTTCGTGCTCGCCCTCCGCGCCAACCGGGTCAAACAGGCCCTGGTGACGATCGGCGCAGCCGCCGCATCCGTGGTCCTGGTCAACCTGCCGGTCGCACTGCCGTACCGGGAGAACTGGGGCAGGTTCTTCGACCTCAACACCGAACGGCCGATCGACTGGGGCACCCTCTGGTACATCGGGCGGTACCTGGACAGCAAGTGGAACTCCGGCGCCGTCGGTGACCAGGGGCCGTTCCAGTGGCTGAGCAACAATATCCCGACGCTCAACTACCTGTCGTACTTCCTCTTTGGCCTGGCCTGCCTCGCCATTGCCGTGCTGGCGGTACGCGCACCGCGTCGTCCCCGGCTGGCCCAGCTCGCCTTCCTGGTCGTCGCCGCGTTCCTGATCTTCAGCAAGGTGTGGTCGCAGCAGTTCGTGCTCTGGCTGCTGCCGCTCGCGGTGCTGGCCCGGCCGCGCTGGGGTGCGTTCCTGGCCTGGCAGTTCGCCGAGGTCGGCTACTTCCTCGCCTTCTACGGCGAGTTGCTCGGTGCCTCCGGCAAGCCGGTCATCCCCGAAGGGGTCTTCGTGCTCGCCGCCACCCTCCGATTGATCACAGTGGCCGTACTCTGCTGGCTGGTCGTACGCGACGTCCTTCATCCGGAGCGGGACGTGGTCCGGGCCACCTACCCCGACGACCCGGACGGCGGTGTCCTCGACGGCGCGCCGGACGCGCCCTGGGTCTGGCAATGGCGACGGAACGGGAAGCCCGACGAGGCGGTATCCCAGCGGCCAGACCTGACGGTAACCGCTCAATGACGGCACCCGTTCAATGATGGCATCCGCGTAATGACGGCACCCGTTCAACGACCAAGCCGGCCGGCGATGATCTCGCCGGCCGGCTTGTTTGATTGACGAACGTGCGATTCGCGTGGGCTACGACAGTCGGAAGACCACCGTCTCGCCGACTTCCTCGCGCTCGATACCGAGGTGATCGACCGGCAGGTCGATGGTGGCCTGCCACGGCGTGCCCGCCACCTGCTCACGCATCATGATGACCGTCCGCACGCCGAAGTTCCGTAGGTAGCCGACGCTGGTCGAGTCGGGGAAGCTCGCGCTGGCCTGCCGGACTTCGTCCAGCCGCTGAGGCGTGAACCCACTACCCCCGTTGACCACGTCCTGGAACCGGGTGGTGGACCAGAGCATGACGTTCTGGTCGATGTTCTGGTTGCTGGGCAGCACCAGGATCGGCCCCTCGGCGGTACGCATCGCCTCCGGCTGGGCCGGCACGATCGGGTGCGGCGTGACGTTGAGCCCTTCGGCCAGCACCAGCACCAGCGGCAGCAGGGTGACCAGCCGCAGCCACGGACCCGGCCAGGGCGGGATCCGTTCGGCGGCCACCGCGTAGGCCCGAGCCGCCAACGCGCTGACCGCGCCAGCCGCCAGGATGCCGAGCAGCAGGGTCGTCCAGATCATCAGCCGCCCGGGGGTACGGATTCCGTTCCAGCCGGGCAGGTACTCGAAGAGCGGGTTGAAGGTGTAGGTACCGCCGAAGAACCGTGGCCCCATCGCCAGGATGCCGGTGACCAGCACCCCGGCGAGCAGGAACAGTCGTTGACGTACCGTCCAGATCGAGAAGAACAGGCCGCCGAGGGCGAGCGCGTACAGCGCATAGCCGGGCAACAGGGCCATCTCCGGTGCCCAGGGCAGTCCGGCCCGGGCCTGCTCGTGCAGGTCTCCCCAGATGAGGGACTCCTGCGGTGCGGTGAGGAAACCGGTCGGCGGGGGAGAGTACGCCTTCGCCTGGTCGAGGGTGCGTTCCGCACCGGGGTGGGCTTCGGCGACGGTGAAGTACGGGATCGCCAGCAGCGCGCCGGTGGCCGCGAAGACCAGGCCGCCGACCACGTCGGCGAAGAGCAGCTTGAAGCCGAACGGGCGACGGATCTTCCGCACCCAGCGCTTGAACGTCCAGATCACCAGCGCGACCAGCGCGATCACCGCGAGGGCGTACGCGAAGGGCAGCCCGATGCCGAAGCCGAGGCTGATCTGCCAGGCCGCCACCAGCCAGCCGGCGAACGCCCAGCCGGCGTGCCGGTGTTCCGGCCGGTAGCCGTGGCGCAGCGAGTAGCCGTGTCCCCGGGCCAGCATCGCCAGCGCCAACGGAATACCACCGTGGGAGATGACGTGCAGGTGACCGGCCTGGGCCAGCAGCCACGGGGCGTACGCGTAGGCCACCCCGGCCACCGCCGCGCCGATCCGGCCCGAACCGAGTTGCCGCACCAACACGTACGCCCCGAGGACCGCCAACGCGTGGGCCAGTACGAAGATGATGTTGTAGCGCAGTACGGCAGCGACCGGGCCCTCACCGATCATGCCGGCTGGCGCGTAGCCGAGCAGGGTGTCGGAGAAGGCGAAGCTCCACTGCTCGGGAAAGAACGTGTTGGAGTGCCACAACTGCAGCGGATCCGTCCGCAGGATGTGCCCGGACCAGGCCATCTGCCAGGCCTGCAGGGTCGGATCCATGGCGTCCTGGGGAATCGTGTGCAGTGGATAGCGCAGTGTCGGCCAGGTCATCAGGACCGCCAGCACCAGACTTGCCAGGCTGGCCAGAGTCCACTCGTGGATCAGTACCCGACCGATCGACCGGGCGATCCGCCGTACCCGTCCGGCCACCGGCTCGGGTGCCGGCGCGAAGGCGGACCACCGATCGCCCGCGCCCTGCTCGGCGTCGTCGCCGTCCTTCTTCTCGTCGCTGGCCTTCTCGCTGTTGGCCTTTTCGTCGTCCTTGTTTCCGTCGTCTTTCTTCTTGTCGTCGGCCGTGTTTGGCTCGGTCTTGCCCGTCCCCTCGGCAGGCGCCTTCCCCTCAGCGGGTGCCTTCTCGGGAGGTGCCTTCTCGGGGGGTGAGTCCACGCCGACGGGTTCGCCGATTTCGGTAGTACCGCTGACCGTGTCGTTGGTGGGCGCGCTGCTGCTGGCTGTGCCGCTGGTGGCCGCGCCAGGCTTCGCTGTGGAAGAGGAGCCTGTGACGTTCGACTGATCGGTGGTCATGACGTCCGTTCCTATCCGCCCACGCGGTCGCGCAGGAATGCGATGTCCGCGGTCTGCCCGGCGGCACCGCCCGGCGTTTCGACGATTACCGGTGCGTCTGCGGCTCGGACCACTGCGATCAAAAGCTCAGGATCGATCATTCCGTGTCCGAAGTTGTCGTGTCGATCCCGCCCAGAGCCGAAACCGTCCTTGGAGTCGTTCGCGTGGATCAGGTCGATCCGCCCGGTAATCGCCTTGATCCGGTCGACGATGTCGAGCAGGTCCTCGCCACCCGCATGGGCGTGGCAGGTATCGAGGCAGAAGCCGACGTTGTACTCGCCCACCGCGTCCCAGAGCCGGGCCAGCGCGTCCAACCGTCGGGCACAGGCGTAGTCGCCGCCCGCCGTGTTCTCGATCAGCACCGGGGTGGCGAACCCGCCGTGCTCGGCGGCGTAGGCGAAGGTCTTTCGCCAGTTGTCGAAGCCAACCGCGATGTCGTCGCCCTTGCTCACGTGGCCGCCATGGACGATCAGCCCCTTGGCGTCCACCGTCGCGGCGGCCGTAGCGTGGCTGAGCAGCAGCTTGCGGCTGGGGATTCGGATCCGGTTGTTCAGCGTCGCCACGTTGACGACGTACGGGGCGTGAATGTAGATGTCGATGTCGGCAGCCCGTAGTTGGTCGGCGTCCGTACGCGGTTCCGGGGCCTTCCAGTCCTGCGGATCGGCCAGGAAGAACTGGACTGTATCCGCCTTTCGGGTGGCTGCTGCGTCCAGCGGGTCGGTCGGGTCGACGTGGGCTCCGATACGCATGAGGGCGAGCCTACGTCGAGCTACCGACCAGCTGGGGTATGCGGGCGGGCGAGGCAAGCAGGCCCGGGAACGGCGGGCGAGGCAAGCGGGCCCGGGAACGGCGGGCGAGGCAAGCGGGCCCGGGAACGGCGGGCGCGTCACCGGGGCGTGCGCGACTCGTTGGGCCAGGTGGAGGTTCAGGGCCATGCGGCTACCGAACCCCGACGGTTGACCTTCCTGTCGCACTTGGAGAAGCCGTGCGGTCGCTACCTCGACAACACCGCCTTCGGGTGGTTGTCGTCGATATTTTCGGCGGCTTCGCGACGCTGGCGGGCAAAACTGCCACGTCGATGGTGACCAAGGCAGGGGGATCCCGTACCGCCGGACCTGTCGATGCGGGACGTGCTGACCTTGTCCACGCCCTGCGGGTGCCCTTCGCCGTGCGGCCCGGCGTGGCGAAGGGCACCACCCCGAGTGGCAGGCGATCTGACGTAGCAATCCGGGTGAAAGCCTCTTTTGCTGATTAAGGCACAACACGGACTCTTGTTGCGTAAGATGACAACAGGATAGGCTCCGCGGGGCGCCTCCCGTCCAACCTCATCGGTGTGGTCGTTCCTCCCCAGGTCCCACCCAAAGAATGCGGACGAGGCGCCCCGCGGCTTTGTTGTAAGGAAGGGCCCCTTCTTATCGCTTTTTGCATAGGAAGGGGCCCTTCCTAACGCCCCAGCGCCGGGGCAGTTCAGCGAGGCGGGACCGGCGAAGCCGGGTTAGGTTGCTCCGGGTATCCTTGCCGGGTTGTCCGTGTGACCGTGGGATCCGCCCACCAACCACGCGGGCACGACGCACGACCTCCTGCCACGGAAGGACCGTGGCCGCTAGCCCATAGGAGGTGAGCAAGTCTTGCGTCATTACGAGATCATGGTCATCCTCGATTCCAGCCTCGAGGAGCGCACCGTCGCCCCGTCGCTCGACACGTACCTCAACAACGTGATTCGCAGCTCGGGTGGCTCGGTGGAGAAGCTCGACGTGTGGGGCCGCCGGCGCCTCTCGTACGAGATCAACAAGAAGGCCGAGGGCATCTACGCCGTCATCGACCTGCAGGCGACGCCTGAGGCGGTGGCTGAGCTGGACCGTCAGCTGCGGCTCAACGAGTCCGTGCTGCGCACCAAGGTCATCCGGCCGGAGATGCGCTAACCGCATCCCCCGGCACGTCCCCGTTCCCGGCACGCCCGGATCAGCCTCGTCAACTCTGTCGTACAGCTCTGGCAGCCTGACGACAGAGACTGATGAGCGCGCGAGGAGTTGGTCATGGCAGGAGAAACCACCATCACGGTCGTCGGCAATCTGACCGATGACCCCGAGTTGCGATTCACCCCGTCCGGCGCCGCAGTCGCCAAGTTCCGGGTCGCCTCGACGCCCCGGACCTTGGACAAGGCATCCGGTGAGTGGAAGGACGGCGAACCGCTGTTCCTTTCGTGCACTGTCTGGCGTCAGGCGGCCGAACACGTCGCCGAGTCGCTGCAGCGGGGCGCCCGCGTGATCATCTCGGGCCGGCTGCGTCAGCGGTCGTACGAGACCCGCGAGGGCGAGAAGCGTACCGTCATCGAGCTCGAGGTCGACGAGATCGGCCCGTCGCTGCGGTACGCCACGGCGAAGGTGCAGAAGATGTCGCGTTCCGGCGGCGGCTTCGGCTCCTCCGGTGGTGGTGGCGGTAACCAGGGCGGCGGAGGCAACTTCGACGACCCCTGGGCCACGGCGGCCCCGGCATCATCCTCCTCGCGTTCCGGTTCGGGCGGCGGCGGAAACTTCGACGACGAGCCCCCGTTCTGATGGCGCCGAGCGCCCGCGATCGCAAACCAGGAGCAAGAGCAATGGCAAAGGCTGCGGCACTGCGCAAGCCGAAGAAGAAGGTGAACCCGCTCGACAAGGACGGGATCACCTACATCGACTACAAGGACACCGCGCTGCTGCGCAAGTTCATCTCCGACCGCGGCAAGATCCGCGCTCGGCGGGTGACCGGCGTTACCTCGCAGCAGCAGCGTCAGATCGCCCGCGCGGTCAAGAACGCCCGCGAGATGGCGCTCCTGCCGTACACCACCACGGCCCGCTGAGAGGAGGCACCGACATGAAGATCATCCTGACTCAGGAGGTGTCCGGCCTCGGTGCCCCGGGCGACATCATCGAGGTGAAGGACGGCTACGGCCGTAACTACCTGCTCCCGCAGGGCTTCGCCATCGCCTGGACCAAGGGTGCGGAGAAGCAGGTCACGGTCATCAAGCGGGCCCGTTCGGCGCGCGAGATCCGCGACCTGGGCCACGCCAACGAGGTCAAGGGCCAGCTTGAGGGCCTCAAGGTCAGCCTGCGGGCTCGGGCCGGTGAGGGTGGCCGCCTGTTCGGTTCGGTCACCCCGGCCGAGATCGTGGAAGCGGTCAAGGCTGCTGGTGGTCCCGCTCTCGACCGGCGTCGCCTGGAACTGGCCAACACCGTGAAGGCGGTCGGCACCTACCCGGTACGCATCAAGCTCCACCCGGAGGTCACCGCCAAGTTCGACCTGAACGTGGTAGCGGCCAAGTAATCGGGTAAGGCTGAGCGCTGACGGTCGTAGGCCGTCGGTAGACCCAACGAACGGGGTGCCACACCACTGGGTGTGGCACCCCGTTCGTCGTACCCCGACGCGGCCACGCGTCACTCGGCAGCGGCTGCTCGGTGGCGGGTGGCGGGTGGCGGGTGGCTCGGCCAGTGAGACGGGTGGGATGCCCGCAGGGCAATCGGCCGTACCGGCAGATTCGTCAACGATGATCGGACGTTCCTCGGCCAGCCTCAGATTATCCCCAAGGTTTTCTTTATCCACAGCCTGTGAGTTGAGGAAGTGCAGGTCAGGGTGCTTTTCCCCAGGCTTCCCCAATAGTTGTCCACAGGCTGTGCACAGGTATCCACAGGTTTCCACACACTAACCAGGCCACTGTCCACAGGTTGTCCCAAGACTGGTCCACCGCTGCGGTTGAGGTGCTGACCTGCTCTTTCGTATGGTTACCGCTCGACCTTCGGCGCGGAGGAAGCGATATCCCCCGGTCGAGTTGTCCGGCCAGGTCGAGCGAACGAGTCGTACTCCGGTGGTATCGCAGGAGACAGCTGAGGCTGCGGAGGGGGATCCGGTGTCGATCAGCGACGACGTACGGACAGATTTTCGATCTGCCGCTCCACCTCAGGGCGGACCGGCCCACGCTTCGCAGCAGGGGGCACCGGCCCAGCGGGACACCCAGTTCGACAAGACGCCACCGCAGGACATCGCTGCGGAGCAGTGTGTGCTCGGCGGCATGCTCCTCTCCAAGGACGCCATCGCAGACGTCGTGGAGATCCTGAAGTCGAACGACTTCTATCGGCCCATCCACGCGACCGTCTTCGACGCGATCCTCGACCTGTACGGTCGGGGCGAGCCGGCGGACGCGATCACCGTCGCCGCCGCACTTGCCGATTCGGGGGATCTGGGGCGGATCGGCGGTGCCCCCTACCTGCACACCCTGATCGCCAGCGTGCCAACGGCGGCCAACGCCTCCTACTACGCCCGCATCGTCGGGGAACGTGCGGTACTGCGCCGGCTGGTGGAGGCGGGCACCCGGATCGTGCAGCTCGGCTACGGCTCGGCGGCCGGTGGCGGACGCGACGTGGACGACGTCGTGGACCTGGCGCAGCAGGCGGTCTACGAGGTCACCGAACGGCGGGTGAGCGAGGACTTCGCGGTGCTCGCCGACATGCTCCAGCCGACCCTCGACGAGATTGAGGCGGTGGGTGCCCAGGGCGGTGTGATGACCGGGGTGCCGACCGGCTTCAGCGACTTGGACCGGTTGCTCAACGGACTGCACCCCGGCCAGCTGATCATTGTCGCGGGTCGACCTGGTTTGGGTAAATCGACCGCTTCTATGGATTTCGCTCGAAATGCTGCAATCCGGGCAAATAATGCTAGTGCCATCTTCTCCCTGGAAATGAGCAAGGTCGAGATCGTCATGCGACTGCTCTCGGCCGAGGCGCGGGTGCCGCTGCATGTGCTGCGCAGCGGCCAACTTTCCGACGACGACTGGACCAAGCTGGCCCGATGCATGGGGGAGATCAGCGAAGCCCCGCTCTTCGTCGACGACACCCCGAACATGAACCTGATGGAGATCCGGGCCAAGGCCCGCCGGCTCAAGCAGCGGCACGACCTGAAGATGATCGTCGTCGACTATCTCCAGCTGATGAGCTCGCCGAAGCGTACCGAGAGTCGTCAGCAGGAGGTGGCCGAGCTGTCCCGTGGCCTGAAGCTGCTGGCCAAGGAAGTCGAGTGCCCGGTCATCGCGGTGAGTCAGCTGAACCGTGGTCCGGAGCAACGTACCGACAAGCGACCTCAATTGTCCGACCTGCGGGAATCTGGATCAATTGAGCAGGATGCTGACGTAGTTATTCTTCTGCATCGAGATGACTACTACGACAAGGAATCTCCGCGGGCCGGCGAGGCCGACTTCATAGTTGCCAAGCATCGAAACGGTCCTACCGACACGGTGACGGTGGCTGCGCAGCTGCACCTGTCCCGCTTCGTTGACATGGCGATCGTCTGATCCGATCGTCCCACCCGCACCCGTACCCGTACCCGTACCCGTACCCGGCCTTGGCCTTGGCCTGGGAGTCGAACTAGGCCCGAACTCGACTCGAACCGTCGTGGGCCGTCCTGGATTTCGAGCCGAACCCCGTCCTCGATCATCCACACAGATCGGTCGATCATCCGCCGGCAGGCGCTTGCGCAGGCATAGGGACAGGGGGCCGGTGTAGCACACAGAAGGTCCCCGTGACCAGGGACTGGCCGCCACGTCGCCACCGACATGCGCGACCTGGCCCCGATCACGAGGACCAGGTGATCACGATGCTCCAACCGACCACGAGGATCTAGCCGACCAGGCAGATCGGGTGATCACATGGATCGGGCGGAACAGATCAGTCGAAGAGTTCGCCGAGGAAGCCCTTGCGCCGCTTGTGCCGGTAGTGCCCGTGGTAGCCGTGGTGCTGACCACCGTACGCGGGTGCCGGCGGGTAACCGTGCGCCGGCGGCGGGGGCGGCGGGACATGCCCAGGAGCGGCGGCGTAGCCCGGCTGGTGCTGCGCCGGGGCCGGCGGAGGCGGAGGGGCGTACGCGCCACCGGGTGCCGGGGGAACGCCGGGTGCCTGTGGGGCGCCCTGCTGCCGGTTCCACTGAGCCTCGGCCTCGAAGAGCTTCTCGAGTTCGCCCCGGTCGAGGAAGATTCCGCGGCACTCGCCGCACTGGTCGATGGTGACGCCACTGCGCTCGTACTGGCGCATGCCGCCATGACACTTGGGACAGGTCAGTTGCATCCCTCGAAGGTACCGGCTCCCGTCACCCTTCTGCCGCCAGCGTCGCCTTCACTTCCGCATCCGAAACCTCATGAAAGTCTTCGTAGTAGAAGCCAACCGCACCGAAGTCCGGCGGTCGTTGCAGGCAGACCACCTCGTCGGCCGCTGCGACCAGCAGCTCGTACGCCTCTTCGGAGCCGACCGGCACCGCGACCACGACCCGCTGCGCGCCCAGTTGCCGGGCCACCGCCACGGCGGCGCGGGCGGTAGCCCCGGTGGCGAGTCCGTCGTCGACGATGACGGCGGTGCAACCGTCCAGGTTGAGCGGTGGCCGCGCGGCCCGATAGAGCTCCTCCCGTCGCGCCAGTTCAGCTTTCTCCCGCTGTACGACCATGTCGATCTGCTCCTGGTCCAGTCGTCCGGCCGGACCGTCGGTGAGCACCTGCACACCGCCCGGTCCGATCGCACCGAAGGCGACCTCGGGGGCCCAGGGCACGCCGAGTTTGCGGACGACCAGGATGTCCAGCGGCGCACCGATCCGTTCCGCCACCACGGCCGCCACCTCCACGCCGCCCCGGACCAGGGCGAGCACGATGACGTCGGTTCGACCGACGAGTGCGGTGAGCCGTTCGGCGAGCGCGGCTCCCGCGTCCGCGCGGTCCCGGTAGATCGTGGCCATGCCTAAGGTTTACGCCTCGACAGCCAGGCCCGCCCGACAGTCGGCGCAGAAACCCGGCGAAAGCAGAAAACCGGTACGGATTCAGCCGGGCTGAGTGATCGCCCAGCCCAGCACGGCGGCACCCAAGCCGAGGGTCAGCGTGGCGACGACGTTCAGCAGAGCCCTCACGCGACCACCCGGGCCGCTGTCGGCCAGCCGTACGGTTTCGTGGCTGAACGTCGAGTAGGTGGTCAGTGCCCCGCAGAGACCCGTACCGAGTAGGTAACCCAGCCACCCCGGTAGCGCGCTGCCCGCCCCGGCAAGCAGCCCCAGCAGTAGTGAGCCGGAGACGTTGACGACGAGCGTCCCCCAGGGCAGGGCCGCACCGATCCACGCGGTGACCCACCGATCGACCAGGAACCGGATGGTCGCGCCGAGGGCTCCACCGACCAGTACCAGCAGCAGGCTCACCGGCGGCCACCGATCGCGTGCCCGGTCACGTCGAGTCCCCCGGCCGACGCCGAGTTAGGAAGGGCCCCTTCCTATGCAAAAAGCGATAGGAAGGGGCCCTTCCTAACACCCACATCCCGAGGCGCACGGCGAGCAGCGCCCCGACCAGGGTGCCCAACACGTACGCCAGTGCCAGTCCCGGCCGCCCCGAGGCGATCAGTTGCCGGGTCTCCACGGCGTACGTGGAGAAGGTCGTGAAACCCCCGAGGACGCCGGTGCCGAGGAATGGCCGTAGTAGCCGATGTGCCGTGACCCGGCGGGCGACAGCCTGCATCAGTGCCCCGAGTAGGGCACAGCCGACCAGGTTGGTGGTGAGCGTGGCCCACGGAAAGCCTCCAGCGGTCGGCCAGAGTACCGCCAGTCCGTAGCGGGCGGCCGAGCCGAGGGCACCCCCGGCTGCCACGGCGACCAGTACGCCCCGATCCAGACGACCGGCGGGTCGGGCGAGTCGGCTGGTCGGGCTCATGACGTGGCGGTGGTCGGGCTCATGACGTGGCGGTGGTCGGGCTCATGACGTGGCGGTGGTCGGGCTCATGACTTAGCGGTGACGAGCGGGTCGGCGGACTCGGTGACCAGGCTGGGGGCCGCGTACCGGAGGGCGGGTGCCCAGGCCAGGAAGGCGATCGGGTACAGCAGGTAGCCGAACCGGGTGGAGGGCATCAGCAGGATCGCGGCCAGTAGGCCGTACCCGCAGATCAGGGCGACCGTCGCGGCGGTGCGGGGCGGGCGGCGGGCGAGCCGGACGGCGATTACCAGCCCGGCCGCGACGAGCAATCCGGCGGCGATCAGCCGTCCCCCGGGTAGGGCCGAGGCGATCAGGTAGCCGGGGAATGGCGACTGGGCCGGGCTGGTGACCAGGCCGTCGCCGAGCGGGAAGCGCAGCACGTTCTCGACCAGCGCCGCCGAGTCGACCAGTTGGGCGGGGATCAGGGCGAGGATCGGCAGGCCGACCGCCCCGGCCGCGAACCGGGCCATTGTGCGCCAGCCTCGGGTCAGGGTGAACACCAGCAGGACCAGCACCACCGGCCAGGCGAAGAGCTTGAACGCGGCGGCGAGGCCGACCGCCAACCCGGCGGCACCTTCCCGGCGTACGGCGCAGAGGGCGAGTGCGAGCAGACACAGGGCGAGTACGGGGATGTCGTCGCCGCCGGTGGCGAGGGTGAGGGCACAGATCGGCAGAACGGTGGCGAGTTGGATCGCCCGAACGAGCGCGGCGTCCCGAACCACACCGTCCTGACCTGCGGCGTCCCGGCCCACGGCGTCCCGGCCCACACCGTCCCGGCCCACACCGTCCCGGGACGCGACGGCTGTTCCGGCGTACCGCCGCAGCGCCACCACGGCGAGGATCAGGGCGGCGGCCGTCATCAGGGCGAACCAGATTCGAGCGTCGGTCCACCAGGCGGTGCCGGCCACCGCCCGGGGCAGGCCGAAGATTGCCATTCCAGGTTGGTACGGCGTGTAGCCGAGCAGTTGCTCGTCCGGCGGTAGGGCGGCGATCGCGTCCCGCCCGAGGAACGGGGTGCCGTGTTCGAGCAGCCGGGCGCCGGACTGCTCGATGACGACCACCTCTTCCTGCGCCCGGTCGGTCCGTCCGCTTGCGCGCTGCACGCTCTGCCACACCATCGGCAGCAGGGCAGTGCTCGCCCAGGTGACTGCGGTCAGCACCGCCCGGGCGGTGGTGCCGGTCAGCGGTGAATTCCCGGACCGACGGCTGGCGACCAGCCGGCGGCGGGCGACCAGTTGGCCGAGGACTGCGACCGTGGCGAAGAGGTACCCGGCCGTGGCCACCGCTCCCCAGGCCCGGTGTGGGAGCAGGGTGGAGGTCATCGCGGTGATCGCGGCGAAGATGGCGGAGAGCGAATAGAGGGTGAGGTCTCCGGCGAGTCCACCAGCTGCCCGGTTCAGCGCAGTCCAGAACCGACGGGTACGGGATGGTGGCTCGGCGGTCTTCACGCAGGCAAGTGTGGCAGACGGTCGGTTCGGCCCCGGCCGCTCGCTCGTCGACCAGAGGGGAGCCGGATCACCTCGCCCTCCTCGTGTAGTGGTGGTGCGAGGGCGCCAGGGCGACCGCCGGTACCTCGACGCAGGGCGGCCAGCAGTTGGTTGTTGGACAGTGGCCGGGCGAAGAGGTGCCCCTGTCCGACGGAGCAGCCGAGGTCCCACAGGGCCCGGCGCTGAGGTTCGCTTTCCACCCCTTCGGCGACGACCACCAGGTCCAGGCTGCGACCAAGATCGAGGGTGGAGCGGATCACCGCGGTGGCCTCGGCCGAGGTCTCCATTGCCATCACGAACGCCTTATCGATCTTCAATTCGTGTACGGGGATTCGGGAGAGCACCGACAGTGACGAGTAGCCGGTGCCGAAGTCGTCGAGCGCGAGGCGTATCCCGGCGTTGCGGAGTTGCCCGAGTACCTGGTCAACCACTTCCAGTTGGCTGATGGTCAGGGTCTCGGTCAGCTCCAGGATGAGATGGTCCGGGGCCAGGCCATGGGCTTCGAGTTGGGCCAGTACCGAGTCGGGGAAACGGTCGTCGAGGAGGCTGCGGGGAGAGACGTTGACCGCCACCGACAGGTCGAAGCCGGCTTCCTGCCAGCTCTTGATCGCGATCAGGGACTGGTCGAGTACGGCGTCGGCGAACATTGGTAGCAGGCCGGACCGTTCCACCGTCTCCAGGAACTGGATCGGGTCGATGATTCCGTGGGTGGGATGTTGCCAGCGGGTCAGCGCCTCGGCGGCCAGCACCTCGCCGGTGTTGAGGTCGACGATCGGTTGGAAGTTGACCGTGAATTCGTGGTCGACCATGGCCCGGGGCAGGTCACCGCCGAGAGCGAGTCGGGTGACGTCGGCGGTGTCCCGCGCCGGTACGTAGATGGCGATCCGCTGTGCGCCCCGTTTGGCCTGGTACATCGCCACATCGGCACGCCGCAGCAACTCGGTCATGCCGCCGCTGCTCGGCGCGACGGCGAGTCCGCCGCTGGCCTCGATGCTGAGCCGCATTCCGTCGACGTCGATCGGAGCGTGTAGCGAGGCGAGGATGGCCTCGGCCCGGTGCGTTGCCACCGCCGGGGCTGGCAACCCGCGAACCAGGACGGCGAACTCGTCGCCGCCGAGCCGGACCACCAGGTCATCGGCCTGGGCGGTGGCGCGGAGCCGGTCAGCGACCTGGATCAACACCCGGTCCCCGGCGGAGTGGCCGAGGGTGTCGTTCACCTCCTTGAAGTGGTTGAGGTCGATCAGAAGGAGGGCGGTGACCCCTTCGGCGTGGTCCAGGTTGAGGTATCGCGTACCGCACTCGACGAGGTGCCGCCGGTTGCCCAGGCCGGTGAGTGCGTCGTGGGTCGCGGCGTGGGCGTTGGCGTCGGCTACCCGGACCAGTTCGGCGTAGGCCGAGGCGTTGCGGATCGCGGTGCAGAGTGCGGCGGCGAACGTCTGGAGGGTGTACTGCTCGCGTTCGGACAGTTTTACCGGCCCGCGGAATCGTAGGCGTAACGTGCCGACGTCGGGGCCGCCGTCGTGGCCTTCGAGACGTACCGGGATGAAGTCTTCGGAAGCGGTCGGGGCATCGCTGGGAGGTCCGTCGAAGGTTATTCCGGTCGATTTTCCTCGGACGATTCGCCGGGATTGACCGACGCCCAATTCGATCTCTACCTCGTCGACTGAAAACAATTCTGTCGCGTTGCTGATGGCGGTGGTCAGAACGGCGTCGAGGTCCACGTCGTTGAGGGCGTCGGTCGCGGCGGCGAGGCGTTGCCAGGCGGCCTGTTCGGAACGACTGCGGACTCGACTGGAGTAGGCGAGGTGAAGACTCAACACCATGGGCGGCACGACCAGCAGGAGATTGGTGTCGACCCGCAGAATGAGCAGGGTGCAGATGATGATGAGGAACCGGGCGACCACGCTGGCTGCCCGAAGGTCCCAGTCGGTGCGGAAGAGGTTGCCGAGTCGGACCCGGGTGGCGAGGGCGATGACCGGCAGGGTGAGCACCTCGTCGAGTGCCACCGCGACGAGGTAGGCGACGGCGATGGGGCCGATCAGGTGCGGGATGGGGTCGTTGGTGGACCACTCCCAGTCGAGCGTCATCAGGACGAGACCGGCGGCACCAGCTACCAGCGTGTCCTTCGCGATGGCGAAGGCGATCTTGAGCGGTGCGGGGCGAAGGATCGCTCGGGAAATGGCCACGCCGAGCCCGGTGCAGAGGACGACCCAGGGCGTCGGGGCGATCGCCAATCCGATGATGTAGGCGACCTCGGTCCAGGAGATGCCGTGCCGTGTCGAGCGGATCCGAATGCCGACTCTCGCGGTGGAACCGACCACCACCAGAAAAGTCAGTTTGGCCGCCGTATAAAGATCATCAAATGATGGTCCGCCGCGGGCCGCGATGACGTGGATGCTCAGGCCCACTGCTGCTACCGCAGAAACGACGACGAGACCGACAAGCAGCATCAGCCGCCGATCGGTCCCAATGTCGCGTTGCTGGGTTTCGGTCACACCTGTCCTCTGGTCGCCGTGCATCCGAACCGACTGGCTTTGGTGGTTCTGTAGCGTACGACCCGGTGCAGGTGAATGACACCTCTACTCAGTACCACTCGTGTGCGCGCATCGTATTCACCCTTCCGTCGTTTCCTTGGCCGGAGCTAAATCTCGGGGCCGTTGTTGGCGATGAAGGGAACCTTAGTCGGCTGGCTCGGAAATTTGCATCCTTAAATGTCGCTATATGCTTATTCCGCTAATCTCGCGGTGTCTTGCTACGTTGTGTCCGCATATGGAAGCTGAGCGCAGTGGGTCGGGTGGAGAAAGAGGTACTTATTCATATTCCCGGTAGGTATCTCGTCACACCGGTGCCACCAAGGGTGGGCCCAACCAGGAGGGTTTGTATAGCAGCCGAGGAGCTGAGTCGCAGGTCGCGGCGTCGTTCCCGCTCATTCTGGGCCTGATCAGGCCTGATCACGCTGGCATCCTGGCCCGATCACGCTGGCATCCTGGGCCCGATCAGGCTCGCATCCTGCCCCGATAGGCTCATCTGGTGACGGTTCCCCAAAACCTGACGCATGTCGACTCCGCCGGGGCAGCCCGGATGGTGGACGTGTCGGAGAAGGCGGTGACCGGCCGGCGGGCGGTCGCCGCCGGACGGTTGCACACCACCGCCGAGGTCGTCGAACTGCTTCGCCGGGACGGCTTGCCCAAGGGGGACGCGCTCGCGGTGGGGCGGCTGGCCGGCATCATGGGCGCCAAACGAACCCCGGACCTGATCCCCCTCTGCCACCCGATCGCCCTGCATGGCGTCACCGTCGACCTGACCCTGACCGAGACCACGGTGGAGATCACCGCGACGGTCCGGACCGCCGACCGGACCGGGGTCGAGATGGAAGCGTTGACCGCGGTGGCCACCGCCGGACTCGCCCTGATCGACATGGTCAAGGCGGTGGACCCGGCAGCCTCCATCGAGGGGGTACGGGTGCTGCGCAAGGAGGGCGGCAAGACCGGCGACTGGACCCGACCCCAGGACCGGCCGTGATCCGGGCCCGGGTCGTGGTCGCCTCCAACCGGGCCGCCGCCGGCGTCTACACCGACACCAGCGGCCCCCTGCTCGTCACCGGCCTGCGGGAACTGGGCTGCGAGGTGGACGAACCGGTGGTGGTGCCGGACGGCGAGCCGGTCGGAGAGGCGCTGCGTCAGGCACTCGCCGACGGGATGGACGTGGTGCTCACCAGCGGGGGCACCGGGGTCAGCCCGACCGACCGTACGCCCGAGGTCACCCGGACCATCATCGACCGGGAGATCCCCGGCATCGCCGAGGCGATCCGGGCACACAGCCGCGCCAAGGTGCCGGCCGCGGCGCTGTCCCGAGGGCTGGCCGGTACGGCTGGCCGGATGCTGGTGGTCAACCTGCCCGGGTCGACCGGCGGTGCGCGAGACGGGCTCGCTGTACTCGGCCCGATTCTCGCCCACACCGTCGATCAGCTGCGCGGTGGCGACCATCCCCGGACCGACTCCGAAGCCAACTCCGACTCTGAAGCCAACTCCGACGCCGACGCCGATGAAAGGCCAGCTCGATGAGTGCTGCCGTTCCGGCGGCTGCCGCCGCCCAGCCCATCGACTGGGCGCAGGCCCGCGCCCAGGTGCACGCGGCCGGGCTGGCCGCCGCGCCGCCGGCCGTCGCGGTTCCGTTGGCTGAGGCCGACGGGCAGACCCTTGCCGAACCGCTGACCACCCTGACCGACCTGCCCGCGTTCCCGACCTCCAGCGTGGATGGCTGGGCGGTACGCGGTGCGCCGCCGTGGCGGATCGTCGGCCAGGCGCTGGCCGGCAGCGTGCCGACATCGTTGACCGAGGACGGTACGACGGTGGAGATCGCGACCGGGGCGATGGTGCCGGACGGTGCCGATGGCGTACTGCGGGTGGAGGAGTCGACCCGTACCGAGGACGGTCGGGTCACCGGCACCCTGCGTCCCGCCCCCGAATGGCGGGCACCGGGCGAGGAGGCCCAGGCGGGCGAGCAACTGCTCCCGGCCGGTGTGCCGGTGGACCCCGGCCTGATCGGGCTGGCCGCCTCCTGCGGTTACGACTCGCTGCCCGTACGGCAGGCTCCCCGGGCGGCGCTGCTCGTCTTCGGTGACGAGCTGCTCATCGGCGGCCTACCCGGTGCCGGGCGGGTACGGGACGCGCTCGGCCCGGCCGTACCGGCCTGGCTGCGGCGCTACGGCTGCACCGTCGACCCGGCTGACGTGACCGGCCCGGTAGCGGACACCCTGCCGGCGCATGTGGCTGCGCTGCGCGCCGCCCTCGACCGCGCCGACCTGGTCTGCACCACCGGGGGCACGATGCACGGCCCGGTCGACCACCTGCATCCCGCGCTGGCCGAGGTGGGTGCGGAGTACGTGGTGAACACCGTTGCCGTCCGTCCCGGGTTCCCGATGATGGTGGCCCGAGTCGTCGGAGCCGACGGGCGTGTCCGGTTCGTCGCCGGCCTGCCCGGCAACCCACAGTCCGCGATCGTGGCGCTGGTCTCCCTGGTCGCTCCCCTGCTGGCCGGGCTACAGGGGCGGCCGATGCCGACGCTGCCCCAGGTGGACCTCGCCGAGCCGATCCGGGGTCGGGGCAACTACACCCACCTGGCGCTGGTCCGGATCGACTCGACGCGCGGCACCGCCCATCCGGTCCAGCACGTCGGCTCGGCGATGCTGCGCGGACTGGCCCAGGCCGACGGCTTCGCCGTCATCCCGCCAGGCCGGCAGGGCGAACCCGGCGAGCGGGTCTCCGTCGTACCGTTGCCGTTGATTTTTGGAGAGCGACCATGAGCACGTCGACCACCGGGCGTACGGCGCACGTGGCGGTCACCGACGAACCACTCGACCTCGCCGCGCACGAGGCTGCGGTCGCCGACCCCCGGGCCGGGGCGGTGGTCTCCTTCCAGGGCGTGGTTCGCGACCACGACCACGGGCGGGTGGTGACCCGCCTGGAGTACGAGGGCCACCCCAGCGCCACCGACGTGCTTCGGGAAGTGGCGGCGGAGATCGCCGCCGACCCGGCGGTGTACGCCATTGCCGTCTCCCATCGGCTCGGGCCGCTGGAGATCGGCGAGTCTGCCCTGGTTGCCTCGGTGAGTACGGCCCACCGCGCCGCCGCCTTTGCGGCGTGTGCCCGGCTGGTCGACGAGGTCAAGGAACGCCTGCCCGTGTGGAAGCACCAGGTCTTCGCTGACGGCACCGAGGAATGGGTCAACTGCCCCTGACCTCGGTACGGCGGCAGCACCCGCTCAGCGGTTGATCAGGCTCCGCTGAGCGGTCCGCAGGTGTTCGGGGTAGAAGACCGGCTCGGCCCCGGGTCGCCACGGCAGCGCGGCCACCAGCGCGATCAAGGCGATTGCCAGGGAGTTCTCCATCAGGGCCCCGAAGAGTCCGTCCTGGTAGTGCGACACCTCGGGCAGTTGGTGCTCGTACGGCCAAATCGGTGAGATCAGGAAGAGCAGGTAGAGCCCGAGTGCGGCGGCCGCATGCCGGAATCCGGTCAGCGTCGGGAACCAGATCGGTGGCCGTAGTGCGACGCCGGGCGGTGCCGGGTAGGCATTCGTCCCGGCCCGCAGGTTGAGACCTCGGCTCGCCTCGCGCCGACGTACCGCCGCGTCGGCCAGTACGACGATCGCCGGGATCACGAAGACGAGGTGGTGCGACCAGGAGATCGGGCTGATCACGTTGGCGGTGAGCCCGACCAGCGTGAACGCGGTCAGCTCGTCACCGTCGGCGTGCGCGCTGGAGGCGCGGGACAGGCCGACTGCGAGCATCAGCACCGAGAATGCCAGCCAGAGCAGTCCGGGGGTCTCGATCGAGTCGTAGAGCCGGGCCAGCAGTCCGGCCAGCGACTGGTTGGGGGTCATGTCCGCCGCGCCGACCCGCTCGGTGTTCCACAGGACCGAGGTGAAGTAGCGCGACGATTCCGGGCCGGCGAAGACGAAGCCCGCTGCCGTGACCCCGATCAGGGTGCCGATCGCGGTCCCTACTGCCCGCCACTGCCGGGTGAGCACCAGGTAGAGGATGAACAGCCCGGGGGTGAGTTTGATCGAGGTGGCGAGACCGATGCCGACCCCGGCCCAGGCGCCGCTGAACCACAACCGCCGTAGTGGACCGTCAGTGGGCCGGACCCGTGGCCCGCGCCGGGCCCGCCACCGCAGAGCGACCAGGTCGGCCATGACGAGCGCGAAGAGCAGCAGATTGACCTGCCCGTAGCCCAGGGTCTCCCGGACCGGCTCGATCGCGATGGCGGCCGGTACCGCGAGCCCCACGGTGAACCAGAGTGGCCAGCCTCGGCGGTGCGCGAGTGGACGGAGTAGCGCGGCCAGAATGACCGCCAGCACCGCGATGCTGCCCAGTGCGTTGATCCACCCAGCCACGGCGACGGGAAGCTTCGCCATCGGGAGCATGACCAGCCCGGCGAAGGGTGGGTAGGTGAACCCCAGGGTGGTTTTCGGCGCGATGAAGTCGTAGAGCTCGTTACCGCCCGCCCACCAGACCACCGCGCCGTGATAGATCTTCATGTCGAAGAAGTTGTACGGGCGGCCGAATGCGCCGATGGCGAGCCATGCGGCATAGAAGGCTACGGCGACGATGCCGATCCGTACGATTGCTCGACGATCGATTCCACGAGCGACACGGCGGACCAGGGCGAGGCGGCCCAGCCGTCTTTCGACGGTCGCCGGCATGGCGTGGCCACCCCCGTACCGATGTTGTGGTTCCCGTCCAGGTCCACCAAGGAGCCTAGAACGGCGCATCACTTGTTCGCCTCCCGCGTTATGCGACCGTGTCCGATCCCACATGAGTTCGCGACATTTCTACCGCGTTAACGCGGCGCGGGCGCTTCAGGTGATTCGCTCCCGCTCTTCGGCTCCCGTCATCTTTTAGACAGTATCGACGGGTTCAACTGCTGCCGTCATCTTAGAGCGCCCCGCCGGCGGTGGCTCGCTCGACACTCAGCCTCGCTCGACGCTCGGCTGGGTTGGCGGCGCGGCACTCGGCTGGGTTGGCGGCGCGGTGCTTGGCCGGGTTGGCGGCCTCGGTGCTAGCCCGGTAGGCGGCGCGCGGTCGTGGCCGACAGCTTGGCGATCCGAGCGTCCCGGCGGGCGGTACGAAGTGTCCGGCGCATCGAACGCCGTCCGTCATCCATGGCGTGACTGGCCCGCCACCGTAGGCCAGGGCGCCCCTGAGTGTCGGCGGCGGCGAGCAGGAGACCGCCGAGCAGACCGAGGTTCTTCATGAAGTGGATCTTGTTGGCGGCTCGGTCCGCCGGGTCGTCCGTGTTCCAGAAGGAATGCCCAGCCAGGGTGGTGGGCACGAGGCTGCCCGCCAGTGCGGCGGCGGCTGGCCGGGGTAGTCGACCGGTCGCGAGCAGGAGACCACCGACGAGTTGCACCACACCGTTGACCCGGACCAGCGTCTGCGGGTCGGTCGGGAGGCGAGGGCTCGCCTTCGCCAGTAGCGGGGCTATCCGGTCGGTGATCGGTTTGGCGCTCTCCACGAAAGGCTCGGGGTTCGCGACAGCCCGGACTCCGCTGGCCACGAAGATCCCACTCAGCAGTACCCGCGCGGCGCCACGTAGGGGTCTCATGGATAACTTCATACCCTGCTGGCCCATTGATTACCCCGCCAACCGCTGGACTGATCGGTCATCCTTTGCCGACTCTGGCAATTCGCCCCTCCGAAAGCGGGGCCGTACCGGTAGCGTCGCCAAGCGTGACTATTGTGCGGCTGCGACCCGAGGGGCCGGCCGACATTACAGCGGTACGACAGGTGGTGACCGAGGCGTTCGCCCGTCTGGACGCCCCGGTACCCGCTGAGGTGGGCCTGGTGGAGGCGCTACGGGCCAGCGAGGCGTGGATTCCCGAACTGTCGATGGTGGCCGAGGTCGGTGGCGAGATCGTTGGCTACGCACTGTTGAGCCGGGTCCGAGTTGATCCTGGGATCCTGCCGGCCCTGGCGCTCGGCCCGGTGGCGGTACGCCCCGACCGGCAAGGTCTCGGCTACGGCACCTCGGTGGTGCAGGCCGTCCTCGACGCCGCTGCCGAGTTGGGCGAACGGCTGGTCGTCGTACTGGGTAATCCGGCCTTCTACCGTCGGTTCGGGTTCGAGCCGGCCGCGCGGTTCGCGCTGACCAGTCCCTGGTCCGGGCTTGGCGATCCATGGCAGGCACTGGTCCTACCGGCTGCCGTCAGTGGGGCCGAACCGCCGCCCAGCGGCGACGTGAGCTTTCCGCACGCCTGGGCCCAGGTCTGAGTGCCAGGTCGGTCAGTTCGGCTGGGTGCGCAGGTAGCGGCCGAAGTGCGGCACGGTGAACGCCACTGTCCCCCGCTCGCCGGAGTAGATGAGCCCCTTCTTGATCAGAGCATCGCGGGCCGGTGACAGGCTGGCCGGCTTGCGCCCCAACGACCGGGCGATGTCGGCGGTTGGGACTGCGGCATCCATGTCGTCCCGGTGCTCGTTCTCTTCCTCACCCGCCACCAGAGAGAGCGTGGCCATCGCCCGCATGTACTCGCGTTCGGCCGGGGTGGCCCGTTCGAACCGTGAGCCGAAGAAGCCGACCGCCAGTTCCGCCTCCGCCTCCGGCGCGGCCACCCGTACGTCAGCGGCAGTGACCGGTGATCGGGGCGCGTGGTCCCAGGTGGCCTTGCCGTACGCCTGCACGAAGTAGGGGTAGCCGCCGGACTTCTCATAGAGCAGGTCGAGCGCCTTTGGCTCGTACTCGACGTCTTCCCGGGCGGCGGGGGCGCAGAGTGCCCGGTCGGCGGCGAGCCGGTCCAGCCGGTCGATGCGCTGATAGCGGAAGAGCCGTTCGGAGTACGACTTGGCAGCTGACAGTACGGCCGGCAGGTGCGGCAGCCCGGCACCGACGACGATCAGCGGGGCACCGATCTGGGACAGCTCGTGACAGGCGGCGCAGAGCCCGGAGACGTCCTCCGCGCCGAGGTCCTGCATCTCGTCGATGAAGACCGCGATGCCGGTTCCCACGTCGGCGGCCACGTCGGCCGCATCGGTCAACAACTCCACCAGGTCTATCTCGATGTCCCCGGAGTCGGCCCGACCGGTGGCGGCGGGTACGTCGATCCCGGGCTGCCAGCGGTCGCGCAGCCGGGGCCGGGCTGCGCCCCGACCGCCCGAGTTCGGCTCGCCGCGCAGGGCGAAGGCCTTGAGTACGCCGAGGAAGGTGTCGATCCGGTCGGGGGCGCGGTGGTGCGGGGCGAGTTCGCGTACCGCCATGTGCAGCGCGGCGGCGACCGGGCGGCGTAGCGACTGGTCCGGGCGGGCCTCGATCTTTCCGGTGCCCCAGAGCCGGCCGATGGCCTGGGAGCGCAGCGTGTTGAGCAGGACGGTCTTGCCGACCCCGCGTAGGCCGGTGAGCATCAGGCTGCGCTCGGGTCGTCCCCGGGCCACACGTTCGAGGACGATGTCGAAGACTTCCAACTCGCGACCCCGGCCAGCGAGTTCAGGCGGGCGCTGGCCGGCACCGGGCGCGTACGGGTTGCGGACCGGATCCACGTATCGCACCGTATCTGCACATCTAGCCCACAGGCTAGATGTACGTAGATGTCGCTACGGCGTGTCGCCGTATCAGATTGTCGAGCTAAAACTAGGCCCGTCTAGCAAGATTGCTAGACGGGCCTAGTTTTAGCTATCGGTGCTTGGTCAGCGCTTCTTCAGGCAGAGCACGTAGTCGGCGCTGTTCATGCTGGAGTCGTAGTAGTAGTTGGCGTCGGCCTCCTTGGCCCCGAAGATCGGGTCGGTCTTGCACTTCTCCACGTCGGTGGTGAACGGAATCCGCGACAGCACCTCGTAGGTGCCCGGACCGCACGGCACCTTGCGCAACTTCGGCGACGAGTTGGTGCCTTCGTTCTTCAGGCAGTCACCCTTCCGGTACGACGTGTCGTCGTCATCGTCGTCCGTGGACGACGCGGAGGGGGTGGGATCGGTCGACGGCTCCGACGTCGGCCGGGCGGTCGACGTCGCGGTCGGTTGCGCGATTGGGTCCTTCTCATCGTCGTCGTCAGAGGTGAAGGCCCAGATTCCGACGCCGCCGCAGACGCAGAGCAGCACCACCGCGAGAATTCCGCCGATGATCAGGGCGATCTTTCCGCCGCCGCCCTTCTTCGGAGCTGGCGGTTGACCAAACTGGCCGGGCTGCTGGGGCTGTCCCCATTCCGAGGGCGCGGGTGGCACCGACTGCGGCGCCGGCCCCCACTGCGGCTGTGCGGGCGGGACCGACTGCTGCGGCTGTCCCCATTCCGAGGGTGCTGGCGGGACCGACTGCGGCTGCTGTCCCCACTGTGGTTGCTCGGGCTGCGGCTGCTGTCCCCACTGTGGTTGCTCGGGCTGCGCCGGCTGTCCCCACTGCGGTTGCTCGGGCTGCGCCGGCTGCCCCCACTGTGGCTGTGCGGGCGGGACCGACTGTGGCTGCTGTCCCCACTGTGGCTGCTCGGGCTGCGCCGGCTGCCCCCACTCTGGCTGCTGCGGCTGCTGCGGCGCGCCCCACTGCGGCTGACCGGGTGGCGGGGGTGGGTAACCGCCGGGCGGCGGTGGTGGGTATTGGCCCTGCGGCGGCGGCGGGTAGCCGCCAGGCATCGCCGTGGTCTTCTCGCCGTACGGGTCTTCGGGCTGGTTCGGGCCGGGCGGTCCGTAGGTTGACATGATTTCCCCAGGAAAGTCAGTGATGGTTAGCGCAGTTTGAGGCAGAGCACGAAGTCGAGCGCGTCAAATCCGCTCTTGTAGAAATACCAATCGGTGTAACCCGGCACTCCCGAGCATTTGACTTCGGCGTCGGTATCGTCGTTGACAGATCCTTCGAAGCGTTGCAACACCTGATACGTATCTGGCCCGCACTCTGTGATTCTGAACATCAGTGTTTCGTTGTCGTCTCCAGACTTCACACACTCGCCAACCTTGACGAATCGTACGTCTATTAGGGATGGTCCGACGGTGGCCAGAGCTGTCGCGCCGGAGTTGCTGGACGCGACCGGTGTGTTCCGCTCGATCTTGCTGGTCGGCGTGTCCACCGCCTGGTTGTTCCTTGCGCCCTGGGATTCGCCGAAGAGGTAGCTCGCGGTTCCACCGGCACCGCAGATCAGCACCGCCAATACCGCGACGGTGACGGTGAGGATGTTCCTGCGGCGTGTTCCCTGTGGCGGCGGGTCAGAGGGGTGCCAGGGGTGCGGGGATTGCCAGGGGTCGCGTACGGCCGGCGGGAACCCAGCGAAGCCGGGCGGTGGAGTCGAAGCGTACGCCTGACCGGGCGGTTGGTGACCCGACTGCGGCGCGGTGCTCACGGGCGCGCTGGATGCGCTGCTGTGCCAGGGATCCTCAGCGCTCCATGGATCGGACGGTGGGGTGTATTCGTTCGGTTGGTCCGACGATGGGCTCGACGGCTGGGAGAAGTACGGCCCACCGGGTGGTCCGTGCTGAGACATCGATCTTCCTTCGAGCGGCTTCGGCAGAAACACCGACCAGCATTGGGAGTGCGCCGGCTCTGGTCACCGTAGCGTGCGACTGCGACAGGCCCTATACCGGAATCGCGCCAACCCCGCCAGGTCGTGCCCCAATTTGTCCTCTGTGGTGGAATTAGTCAGCATCTGTCGCGCGTGTGATGTCGCCCGCTGAAGGGATAATCCGCACTATTGTCGGGCCGCCATTTTCTTGGCGAATGTCGATATCGTCCGGTTGCGTGTCCGTCACGATCGCCGCCGCCGTCGTACTGCTCGCCGTCCCGCTCGCCGCCCTGCTCGCCGTCCCGCAGCGTGGTTAGGAAGGGCCCCTTCCTATGCAAAAAGCGATAGGAAGGGGCCCTTCCTAACACGAAACCCCTGCCTTACAGCAGCCGGAGTTGGCGGTCCTTCGGCCGGCGCGGCTCGGCGTCACCGAACCGCTCGAAGAGTCCCGCGTCGATCGCGTCCAGGAAGGGTGTCGGACGGCAGTCATGCTCGCGTCCGTGCCGGTGCCGACGTTGGGCGTGGCTGACGTAGAGCCGGTCCTGCGCCCGGGTCAGCCCAACGAAGAAGAGCCGCCGCTCCTCGGCCACCTCGTCCTCGGTGGGATCGTTGCCCGGGAACCGGAACGGCAGCAGCCCGTCCTCACAGCCGACCAGGAAGACGACCGGGAACTCCAACCCCTTCGCGGCATGCAGGGTGAGCAGCGTGACCGCCTCGGCGCGCGGGTCGAGCGCGTCGACCTCGGCCCCGGTGGCGATCTGAGCCAGGAACGACGGCAGGTCGTCGCCGCAGCGCAGGGCGAGTGGGGTGAGCACCTCCACCGCGCTCCAGATGTCCTCCGGCCCTACCCCGGTCGGCGCGTCCAGCGTCGGGGCGGCGAACCGCTGGGCGAGTATCTGCCCGGCGAGGCGTACCCGGGCGGCCAGCGACCCACCGAGTCCGTCGGCGTGCCGCAGCTCGCGGGCGATCAACGCGACCCCGGGCCGGTCCCGTAGCCGGTTGTGCGACCGCTTCTGCACTGGCACATTTGCCCTGCTCAGCGCCTCGACGATCGGCGCTGCCTGAGCGTCCGTACGGTAGAGGACCGCGATGTCGGAGAACGACACGTTCGACGAGCGGCCGTCGATTCGTCCCGAGTCCAGCGACCGGTGGGAGAGGCCGCCGACCAGATCGTCGACGGTACGGACCACGAAGTCGGCCTCGTCGGCAACCGACCGGGCCGGGTAGCGCCCGACCAGGGGAGCCTCCGGGTCCAGTCGGGCCGGGTCCAGCCGCCGCCCGCGTACCAGGGACGTGGGTGCGATGGCCTGCACCGCCGCGGCCAGGATCGGGGCGGACGAACGGTAGTTGCGGGTCAGCCGGACCAGCCGCGCGTCGGTGAAGTCCTGCGAGAAGCGCAGGAAGTAGGTGACGTCGGCCCCCCGGAACGAGTAGATCGCCTGGTCGGGGTCGCCGATCGCGCACAGGTTTCCGTCGGCCGGGCTGAGCAGCCGCAGCAACTCGTACTGCACCGCGTCGACGTCCTGGTACTCGTCGACGAAGATCCACCGCCACCGGTCCCGGTAGCGTTCGACCAGCTCGGGGTCGTCGCGCAGCAGGCTCACCGGCAGGGTGACCAGCTCGTCCAGGTCGACCAGGTCCTGGGCGCGCAGCAGCTTGACGTACGCCGCGTCGTCGGTGCCGGCCTCGGTCCGGGCGGCGGCCCGTTCGGCGTCGTCGGCGATGCGGAAGTCCTCCGGCAGGCCGGCAGCGCGGGCGTTCTCCCGCAGGATCGACAGGCCCAGCGAGTGGAAGGTGCCCACGGTGACGGCCTCGGCGACCGGCCCGAGCAGCCCGTCCAGCCGGTGCCGCAGTTCCTCGGCGGCCCGCCGGGTGAAGGTGATCGCCAGGCAGTGCTCGGGGAAGACGTTCAGCTCCGCGCAGAGGTACGCGATCCGGTGGGTCAACGTGCGCGTCTTGCCGGTACCCGGACCGGCCACGATCAGCAGTGGCCCACCGGGTGCCGAGGCGGCGACCCGCTGCATCGCGTCCAGCCGGTCGAGTAGGCCGGTGCCGACCTCCTCCATGCCGGCCAGCATCGGCTCGAACGGTTCGTGCGGCGAGGGCGGCGGGGCGATCGGCGGGGGCGGTGGCACGCTCGCTGCGGCCCGGGTCGCCCGCCGCTTCGGCTCGGCCTTCGCCGGGGTCCGGGTGCGAGGCTTCGCCGCCGGCTCCGTGGGCTTGCGCTGCGCTGGCACGGGTACGTCGAAGAGCGCGTCTGCCTGCATCCCGGGTGCGGACCGGTCCAGCTCGCCCGGCTCGAAGACGGTGATCACGCCGTACTCGCCGTCGTACCCGGGAATTCGGCGGACCTGGCCACGGCGGACCCGGCCGATGGCTTCGGCGAGCAGTTCGCCGCCGGCCGTCGAGATGTCGTCGAGCGGGGTGGTGGTGAGGATGTCCAACTCCGCGCCAAGGTTGGCGACCAGGTCGTTGAGCTGCCCCTGCACGGTCTTCGACTTCGGCCCGACGTTGTTGATCTCGCCGACGATCTCGGCCAACTGGATCAGGTGGGTGACCTTGGGCGGGTTCGCCGGCTGGTGCCCCTCGGGGCGGTCGGCGAGATCCTCGACCCGGCTGAGTACGCCGACTGTGAGTCCCTTGCCGCACTCCGGGCACTGCCCGTTCACTTGGCGGGTCTGCTCGGGTTGCCAGTTCACGCCGCAGAGCCGGTGCCCGTCGGCGTGGTACTTGCCCTCCTCCGGGAAGAACTCGATCGTGCCGTGCAGCCCGTCGCCGGTACGCATTGCCGACCGGACCGCGAAGTAGTCCAGCTCGGTGTCGAAGACGGTGGCCTCGCGGGCCAGTGCTGGCGGCGAGTGCGCGTCGGAGTTGGAGACCAACCGGTAGCGATCGAGGCTGGAGACCCGCCAGTTCATCTCCGGGTCGGAGGAGAGGCCGGTCTCGACGGCGAAGATGTGCTCGGCAAGATCGGCGTAGCAGTCGGCGATGGCGTCGAAGCCGGACTTCGAGCCGAGCGCCGAGAACCAGGGGGTCCAGATGTGCGCCGGGACGAGGTAACCGTCCGGGCTCGCCTCCAGCGTGATCTCCAGCAGGTCCCGCGAGTCGAGTCCGAGGATCGGCCGCCCGTCGGAGCCCAGGTTGCCGATCCGCCCGAGCGCGGTGTTGAACCGGGCGACCGCGTCCAGATCCGGCAGGTAGATCAGGTGGTGCACCTTACGGGTCCGGTCGTCCCGCTTGTAGATCGTGGAAATCTCGACGCTGAGCTGGAACCGGACCGGGTTGGCCTCGGCGACGCTGGACAGCCGGGGCGGCAACCGGCGCGCGATGTCCCGCTCCTGCTCCGGGCTGAGCCGGTAGAGGCCCGGCTCGGCTGGTTGCAGGGTCTCGCGCAGGTGCTCGTACCACGCCGGGTGGGTGAAGTCACCGGTGCCGAGCAGGCTGATGCCCTTGCGCCGGGCCCACCAGGCGAGGTTGGGCATGCTGAGGTCACGGCTACAGGCGCGTGAGTATTTCGAGTGAATGTGCAGGTCCGCGACGAACGGACGGGTGCCCACGGAGGAGCCGCCGGGGGGCGCGGCGCTGAACGGAAGCACGCCGCATCCTTCCATGCTCAGGTACGCCCGCACACCGCGCCACGCTCAGACGTGACCTGCGCTATCCCACCCATCGATGATCGCTGGGCCGGTTGTCGGCTGATTCGTACCCGTTGCGGGGCTTAGATGCCGTGACCTTGCCGCGCACTTCGCCTTGCTACACCGACGCACTCCGCCCGGGTACGCCGCTGGCACTCCGTCCGGATTCGCCGCCGGTACTCCGCTTGGGCACGCCAGCAGTGAATCGACCATAATGCGAATCGAACGACAGTGGCCTCCCGCTCGTCATGTGAGTCAGCCGCAACGACTAAAGGGGTGCAACGTGAATCTGTCGAAAGTGCGCTCGTGGCCCGTACGCTGGCGGGTCACATCGGTGGCGGCCGTACTCGTCGTCATCGCTGGCACCACGACAGCCGTAGCCGCGACCACTTCGGACGGAGACGACTCGGGGCCGCTAGCTGGCGTGGTCGTGCCGGCGGAGTACCGCCAAACGATCGTCAAGGCCGCCGGATCCTGCCTGGCATTGAGCCCCGCGCGGCTGGCTGCCCAGCTCATGGAAGAGTCGCGGTTCGGTCTCGGAGGCGCCACCAGCGGGGACGGTCGAGGACTGGCTGGATTGAGCGACGAGGAGTGGAATGCCTGGCATCCCTGGCCGGGTGCTGAGCGACTGGATCCAAAGGCCAACATCACTGCGCTGGCCCACTACCTCTGCGACATGGTCGGTCAGGCTCGCGTCGCCCAGGACAAGGGAGAGCCGTGGCGGCTGGCCTTGGCCGGACATCACTCCGGGAGGGCGGCGGTGAAGGCCGCAAGGGGCATGCCGAAGGCTGCGGACAACTACGTGAACCGCGTTGCCCGTTATGCGGCGTGGTACGAACTACAGCCGTACTTCGACGGTGTGCCTGCCACCCCGGACGGTGGCAGCAGTAGCGCGCCCGCCACCACCGCACCTACGCCTACACCCACACCCACGCCCACAGCTTCGGCCACGCCGTCGCCGCAGGCACCCACCACGCGTCCGGCCGTGAAGCCGACCCAGACCACCGCATCGCCCCCGCGGACTGTGCCCACCCCCACCAAGTCGACCACGCCGCCGCGGCCGGGTTTTGACTTGGTCAACGACGAGTACAACGGCTGCGTGAGCGCGGTTCGGGCGTTGGATGGCACCCACCTGCGGGTGGTGAAGTGCGACGGCTCCGCAGTTCAGCGCTGGGAAACGCGATCCGACGGCACGATCCGATCGGTGGGCTTGTGCATGGACGTCGCGAACGCTTCGACAGACACGTGGACTCCGGTCCAGGTGGCCTGGTGCAGTGGCAATCCGGCGCAGCAGTTCCGGATCAACAGCAAGAAGCAGGTCTACAGCCCGTACGCGAACAAGTGCATCAACATCCATATCATCAATGGGCAAAATACCGTTCTGATGCATCCCTGCCTGAACCAGGGCAACCAGTACTTCCGCCAGCGGCGGTGACGCCCCGCCGGCCCGACATTCGGCGGGCCGGCTTCATGTTTCCGAGAGCGGGTGTCCCGCTAGGTTGTCGGTGTTCCCGGTGCCTTGGTGATCAGAACGCCAGGGGCGTTACAGCGGCCTCGTAACGCCCCTGGCGTTCTGATCACCTTTGTCGGCAGCGTGCGTCTGTCCATGATCGGTCCCCGCATAGCCACCCCACGACATGCCGAGGCCCTGGCGGTGCGCTGGTGATGGCCTGCTCTCCGCGTCTCGGGAGGTATCAGGCCGCCTCGTGCTGGTAGGTGGTGAAGGTGAGGTAGCCGGAGTCGCCGCCGGCGTACCAGATGGCCTTGTCGTGGCCGGCGAGCGGCAGATTCTGGCGGAGCCGCTCGACCAGGTCAGGGTTGCTGATGTACGCCCGACCGAAGCTGATCAGATCCGCGCCCAGGCCCAGCCAGTGCGCGGCCGCCGCCCGGTCGCTCCACTGTGGCCCAGATGGGTGTGCCGGGTTGACGATCATTGCGCCTGGCCAGGCCTTACGCAGCGGCAGTAGGACATCGTCGCCGACCGTCGCCTCGAAGTGGACGTAGGCGAGCCCGAGCGGTGCCAGCTCGGCCAGCAGTGCCGCGTACAGCTCGGGAGCATCAGTCTCCTCGACACCCCAAATGCCGGAGTTCGGGGAGAGGCGGATCCCGACCCGGGATGCGCCGATCGCGTCGACGGTCGCGGTGACCGCCTCGACCGCGAAGCGGATCCGGCCCAGGATCGAGCCTCCGTAGCGATCGGTGCGTAGGTTGGCGTTGCTGGAGAGGAACTGGGATATCAGGTAACCGTTCGCCCCGTGCAGTTCGACACCGTCGAAGCCGGCCGCAATCGCCCGCCATGCCGCGTCCGCGTAGGACTGCGCATGCTCCGGCACTTCGGCGGTGTTCAGGGCGTACGGCAGCGGGGCCGGCTGCGGACCACTCGGGGTGAAGACCTCGCCCGGCGCGGCGACCTCGGAAGGGCCGACCGGCCGGTGCCCGGTGGTCTCCGGGTGGGAGACACGACCGCCGTGCATCAGCTGCGCGAAGATTCGCCCACCGTTGGCGTGTACCGCGCCGGTGACCTGCCGCCACGACTCGGTCTGCGCGTCGGTGTGCAGGCCCGGCGTGCCAGGGTTGGACTGGCCGATCAGGCTCGGTTGCACCCCCTCGGTGATGATCAGCCCGGCGCTGGCCCGCTGCGCGTAGTAGGCCGCCATCGACGGGGTGGCCAGGCCACCGGCCGCCGCCCGTACCCGGGTCATCGGTGCCATCACGATCCGATTGGGCAGGGTCAGTTCGCCCAGCTTGAAGGGCGTGAACAGGCTTGTTGACTCGGTCGGAGTTGTCATGGCGGTACGCTAAAACCTGACATGCATGTGAGCTGCAAGTCTCGTGACGTACGGCATAGGAGGCGTTGATGCGGATCGGAGAACTGTCGGCGCGAACCGGCGTGAGCATCCGCTCGCTGCGTTACTACGAGGAGCAGGGGCTGCTGGCCAGCACTCGCAGCGCTGGTGGTCAGCGCCACTACACCGAACACGAAGTCGAGCGGGTCGGATCCTTACAGCGGCTGTACACGGCAGGACTGTCGAGCAAGACCATCCACGCGCTGCTTCCCTGCATGGATGCACCGAGCGACGAAACCAGCGAAGCCGCATTCGTCCGCATGGCCGAGGAACGCGACAAGCTCACCGCCTATATCGCTCACCTTGCCCAGACCCGGGACTCCCTCGACGAGTTGATTGCTGTCAACCGTACGAGCCGTACCACTACCGGCACCGTCCAAGACCAGCCAGGGCCCACACCGAGGCCCGTACTGTGTGCAGGCGCGCAGGATTGCTGACGCCCTCGCTGCTGGTTTTGTCTAGGGGCGACTTGCTAGCTGCATTGACTCGGCAAGAAGTGCGTTAAGGTCTTCGTCTGTCATATTTTCCTCCGAAAGAATCTTGTAGACAGTCGAGGCCTGAATTCTGCCGATCATGTTTGGTTCGATGTCGTAGTCGAGCGCAGGGTCGATCGTGGCCGCTATTAGCGACTCGGCTGCCTCGGCACTGAGTTCCGGGCCGCCGTGGCTTAGGTCGGCGCGCAGTTCGGCTACAAACCGAATGACTTCTGCCCTTGTCGCTTCCTCTCCAAAGCGTCTATCGACGGCTAGGAAGAATACCGTTGCCAAGAATTTAGGAAATCCGTCCCATCCCTCCGAGTCGAGCTGGGCCTGAACCCTCTCGTTGGCTTCGTTTTCGCCACGGACCAGTGTGCGAATATAGTCAGGAAGGTGAGGGCTGATTTTTGTCATCGTCCTGCTTTCTCTCTCGTCGCGCTCTGATACTATCCCATGTAGCCTTCGCAACTAGTGCAAGAGCTCCGGTTGTCATTATCGCTGCGGTGATCGGGCTGTCTAGCTGCGATGGCCGGCTTTGCTCGAACGCTGGCTGTGAGGGCTCTCGTCTGATGCTTGTAGAACCCGGAGGTGGTGAGCTTTTGAAAAAGTCAAATGTGGCCTTGGCTCCCTTCTCCGCCTGCTTCAGAGAGTCTTGATAGTCGCCGGCTTTCTCTAATTGTTTACGCCAGGCCATATCGGCTCTTCTGGCCCGGCGACTTGCTTCGTCAAGGATTTTCTCGCCGGTTGGCAGCCCTGCCTGATCGGGTTGCTGCTCCGTAATCGAACCGGGAGCGATCCGGTTGACGTAGGCTGCAAGGTCACTTCTTGCTTCTTCTAGTAGGCGACCAATTTTGGCCGACTTTTCACTCGCAGTCCGGATATCCGTGATGGCTGCGCAAATCTTCGGATGTTCGGAACCCTTCGCTGCCTTCTCGTAAAGAGCTTTCGCGGCGACGGCGTCAGTCTCGGCTCGCATTGCGGTAACTGCTGATTCGGCGATTTGGTCATGGGCGGCTAGCAGCTTGGCGACAACCTCTTCTAGTAGGCCGGTCATCCGAGCGCCTTTATGTAATCTTCAACATTTTCCACAGCCGCGTCGAAGCGTCTTATGGCGACCTCAACCTCCCTGGCGACATCCCTGAGCTTCTCGGCGACTGCCTCTGCGTCCCGGTCCCGACTGTCGTGAATGGTGTGCTGGACAAGGGTTGCCGCTTCGACTGCCTGGTCAGCAGCCCTGATAAGGGTTTCCATGCCTTGGCTAGCTAGTCGATTGCCTTCGCGGAATGTCGCCTTGACGTCGTTGACGCTCATGGGTCAGGTCAGCCAAGGAGGCCGATGTACTCGCGGGTGGCATGTGAGCTGCCCTGAATCAAGGCGGCTGCCTCAGCCAACTGTTGCTTGGACTGGCCGGCGCGTGCGATGGCCTCGGCGATCTTCGGATGACCTGTGCCAGCCGACACCGCGTGCAAACGGGTCAGCACCTGCTCAGCGTTGTCGGCAGCGGCCTGGATTTGCCTGAGAGTGGCGTTGCCCTGTTCGGCGGCCTGGGCGAGCGCGGCTTTGACTTCCTCGATGCTGGCCATGCGATCCCCTGCTCATTGCCCCTCGAGAGGGACGGGCGGCGTGCGAAGGAACGGCGACACGCTCATCGCCATCTCTGCGTGGTCAGCCAAACACTAACGGAATCGATCGTGCCGTCATAGACCACGACGAACCTAAAGGGCTCGCTAGTAGTGGCTCAGCTCTGTTCCAGCACGTAGACACCCTTGCCTTGGTGTCCCTCTACAAGCCCCTCGGCTTGAAGGATTAGCAGTGCTGAACGCACGGGCTCGGCGGACACGCCGTAGTGCTCGATCAACTCCCGGAGAGAGGGCAGCTTTGCTCCGGGCGGGTACTCGCCGGAGGCGATCCGATCGCGGATGTCTTGGGCGATGCGTTGACGGTCTGAGATTCGCCTCATGTTTGTAGTGGTAGTCGCTCGCGTCTCCGACGCGCTACTTCGGCTCCGCGACGAACACCCCGAGGCCCTGGGTGCTCTCGACGAGTCCTTCCGTGCGGAGGGCGTGCATGGCGTAGCGGACGACCGAGTCTGAGATGTTGTGTTTTGCCTTGAGCTGCGCGCTAGACGGCAGCTTGTCGCCGGGCTTCAACTCTCCGGACTTGATTTGGTTGCGGATGTGCTCAGCGAGCCTCTCCCACTTCGGCGCAGGCATCTGAGCTCCTCAGCCTTCGTCATTCATGAGGTCACGTTCGATCCTCGGCAGCAAGTGGTCGGTGTCCAAAAGATGATTGAGCGTTGACGTGGTCGTAGGTCGACCGGACGCGGCGCCCCTCGGGAGTCTCGCACTTCGAAGCGGGGATCGTTGCTCCTGCAGCCGCTGCGATCACAGTTGTGGTGGTGTGCCGGCATCGGAGCCCGAGTCCTGCTCGCGTCACTGCGGCCGCTGTCGTGCCCGGGTACAAGGCCTGCTCCGAGCTGCTTCGGCCTGCTTGACCCATCCCGGTACCGCAGCTCCAGCAAGTTCGAAGTCTTTGTCTGTCAAACCGGGTCAGGCTCACTCATGCCTCAGGCGCGCGTACGTAGACACCCTTACCTTGGTGGCCCTCGACCAAGCCAGCCTCGCGCAACACCAACATCGCGTTCCGGATGGCGGTGTTGCTGGCGTTGTATTGGGTGCGTAGCTGAGTCATGGAGGGCAGCTTGTCGCCGGGCTTGAGCTCGCCAGAGGTGACCTTCGCTCGAATATCAGCGACAATTCGGGTGTAAATGGGCTCGATGGGCATGGCGAACTCCCTGCTTGGCGGCCCATCGATTTGATCGCGCCGTGGTGCTGTTCATCAAGCGCATTGTGCTACTAGCCCGTTGACTGGGCCTGCATTGTGTCCGGTTTGCGAAGAGAGTGCAGCCTCGCGCTGGCCGGATCTATCGACTGTCGTCGGCTCCGCGTACGCTGATCGAGGTTACCCGTGTCACTCTGACACTGTGACGACATATGGAGGTGTCGGCGTCGTGCCCAGCTCCTATGCGGTGGTCAGCCCACTTGCCCGCCGCATCCGCCTCGGTGCCGAGATCAGAGCGTTGCGCGGCGAGAGCACCTCCACCGAGATCGCACGCAAGGCGCGGCTGGACCGCACTGTCATCTCCAAGGTGGAATCCGGCGAACGGCGAGCCAGCCTCGACACCATCCTTCGCATCCTCGATGCCCTGCCCATCCAACGCGGCGGCCGCGAGTATCAGGAATTGCTTGCCGTCGCCCGTGACGGCTTGGAACGTGGCTGGTGGCAGGACGCCAAGTACGAGCGGATGGGCGACCGGCAGGCCCGCACTGCCGACCTGGAGTGCGGAGCAACGATTCGCGAGTACCAGACAAGCATGCTGCCTGGGCTGCTCCAGACCGAGACGTACACCCGGCATCGCGGCCTGGTAGTACTTGCCAAGGGGGCGGACTTCAACCTGGACGCGACCACGCGCGGCCGGATGCGCCGGCAGCAACAGGTCCTCGGCCCAACCGCGACGAGCTATGACGTAGTGCTGGAGCCACAGGCTATCTGGCGGCGACCGGTGCCTCCAGATGTGATGCACGAACAGTTGCAACACCTGTACAAGCTCGCGACCGACGCGGCGAACATCACCGTTCGGATCTTGCCCGTCGACGCCCAACTCGGAGATGGCTGGGTGCCCCGCAACCCGTTCGCCGTGTACGACTACGCCGACGACGACCTGACGCTGGTCGCCGTCGACACGGTGTCCACCGATCTGGTGCTGACCACGCCGGGTGACACGGCCGGCTACGCGCAGATGTACTGCGAACTGCGTAACGCTGCACTGTCCCCCGAGGAGAGTGCGGAACTCATCCAGCAGGCGGTGAAGAAGCTCGCCGCCGACATCTGACCGGGAGGTCGCCCGCATGGTTGAGCCAGCCTTCAACCCGTTCCGGAAGTCCCGCCGATCTGACGGCGGGCAGAACTGCGTCGAGGTCGCCACCGCCGCTGACGGCGCCGCTGCTCGAGTTCGCGACAGCAAGGACTCGGCCGGGCCGTTCCTGGCATTCGACGCTCACCAGTGGGCCGCGTTCATCGGGGCGGTGAAGACCTTCAAGGCCTGATTCCGACTGCTTCAACGAGGCCGGCACCAGCATGGTGCCGGCCTTTGTTGTGTTCACGATCTGCAAATCTCCCTGTACCTCTTGTGACATTGATGGACGCAGTGGCAACCTGACACGGTGTTCGCCGACACAGTGTCAGATGATGCGGTGTTGGTGTGCAGGGCGCAGCGTGAGACGAACTCGTCAGCACCGGACCCAGGTCGCGGCTGCGTCCCCATTCAACAGCGTGGCTTCCGGAAGGGCTGGGTTGTCTCGTGAGTGAGGTTCGTAGGGTCGCGCCGGTTGAGTCGGCGCGGTACGTGGCGCATCTGCCGTTTACGGCGAGCGACATGAGTTCGGCGCTGATCTTCACGCGTACGTTGGTGCGGTCGTTGGCATTCCTGGACGAGCTGAACGGTGGTGAGGCCACCGTCTCGAACGCCGACGAGCAGGGCGACCAGCAGCGGGTCTTCTGCGACCTGCCGGTCGCCAACGGGCGACACTGTGAGCGGCGGGTCGGTCATGACGGGTCGTGCCAGCCCCGGGGCGGGCAGCGGTCGTGACTCTGGAGACCTTCACGCCGCCGGTAATGGTGTGTGACCACTGCGAAGGGCAGGGTCGCGCCCTTCACCTGTGTCGATGCGTACGGTGGGGCGACCGGTTTTTGATTGACGCGGACGAGGACCAGCCTGGGGACGGGCAGGTCTACCGTGACTGTGAGATGTGCCTGGGCAGCGGCTACGTCGGCTACGACTGTGGGCAGTGCCGACGTACCGGCAAACGTCGAGCGCAGCTGGTGCTCACCGTGGTCAACCGGGACACCGGGGTCGTACGCTCGGCGAACGTCGTACCCGGCGGGGTGGAACCACGCCGCAACGTCGGCGGGCGGTGGGAGCTGGCCCTGTCGCCGATCCTCGCCGCCCTCGCTGGCGAGGTCGGGGCCGTCGAATGTCGAGCCGCCTACGGTACGGACAACGTCGGTAACTTCTCGATTTTGCTCCCCACCGCATGGTCGCCCGACCTGCCTGCGGCCGAGCGGCAGCGCCTGGAAGGTGAGGCGATCGCCCGACACTGCTGGCACCCGTGGCGGCTCTACTACGCGCACAGCACGCCTATGCTTGCGCCCACCCGGGATCTGGCCGCCGAGCTGGCCAGCCTCTGCCACCTGGCCGATCTGCTCTGCCTGGACCTGGTGGTGGAGGCGCGACGCGGTGACCGTGGCGGCCTGCGTTGGGACATCCGGTACGAGATTCCCGGCAGTGAGGTGCCCGCCGAGAATCGTGGCTGGCCCGATGATCTGTCGAAGGCCGTCGCCGTCAGCAGTGTCGACGACGCGATGTTCGACCTGGTGAAACGGTCGGCAACCGCCCCCGCCCACTATCTACGGTCGCCGTACTGTGCCGAGCCGTCCGACTCGCTCGTCGTAGATCTTGACCAGCTGGAACGGCGCATCTACGCCGATCTGGACGGCCTCGGCGGGCAGGCACCCGGCGCGCAGGCGATCTGGCGGGACGGGAAATGGCAGCACACCCGCCTCCAGCCTGCCGAGACCATCGAGGTATTGGCCACGCAAAGCACCGGCCAGGTCGTACGCCACACCGTGACACTGCTGGATCGCGCCTGGGAACCGCCGGCCCCCGGCTGGCTGGGCGACCCCATCCCGTACGGCCCGTGCCCCGACTGCGACCCCGCGCATCGGCTCCGCCCCTGCCTCTGCACCCTCGGCAACCAGCCGCCCGACCCGAACTGCCCCGGCTGCTCGGGTGCCGGTGCCGCCCCCACCGCTGGGCGCTGTAGCACCTGCCGGGACACCCACCGGGTCTACCACGGCACGGTCGTCACCCTCACCGACCTGGACCAGAGCACCATGCACCTCAACTGGTACGCCACGGACCAGCCGGTCGACGCGCCCCAGGTCGCCACCCAGCCTGGCGGCAAACCGGTCTGCCAACTACCCGTCGGCTATCAACTTCGGCACTGGGCGCAGTTCATCGGAGCCCGACCCGCCGACCTCTCCTACCTCGACGGTGGGCACCACGTCGGGCAGGACCTCCGCGAAGGTGTCGTCACCGTAGACCCCAACCGAGGCACGCCGCTCGCCCAGTACATAGCCGACGCCAACCGTGGTCAGCCCGCCGGCCGGCTGCTGATCAACGCCGCCCCACCAGCGACCGTGCCCGTGTTGGAGCTGATCCGGCTGGCCCTCGGGCTGCACCTGACCCTGCTACTCACCCTCGAAGACCACAGCCAAAACGAGTCGGATGCCCGCTGGATCCACGGCGAAGGCTGGAACATCGAGATGATCGCCCCTGAGCGGGCGGTCGACTCGAACCTGTGGCCCTGCCAGCCAACGGTCGAAGCCGCCGCCGCGTACTTCCTCGAATACCTGGAAAACACCGTCTACAACGCCGTACCCGCCGACCCCCGGCAGGGCATCCCCGTCCCGCAGACCCCGCAGCCCGCCCCACCCGTCGAAGACCCGGTGCCGCTGATTCGACGCCTCGCCCAGCACCACGCCGGCAACCCGGTCAGCATCCGCTACCACCACACCGGCTGCCAGCTGTACGTCCACGAGTCCGACGGGCTACGACACCTGGTCAGCGCCCGTACCGCCACCATCGCCCTGACTGCACTCGGGCTCGGACTCGGTAAGCCCTGACTACTTGCCTCGAAGAGAGGACGAACCAATCGTGTGGGCTTCACTTCGACGCCTTTTCGGCCGACCGGTCCGGCCTGATCGGCCCGCTAGGCGAGACCAGTCTGCTAGGCGTGGGCCGAGGCACCAGGCGGGCCGGGCGTACCGCTCCAGGGCGTACCTGCCGTTGCAGCCCTGGCAGGTGCGGGGCCGGAGGTTCTCCACGGCCCGGCGTGGGTTGGACGCCGGGGAGGTGACCGCCTACCTGGACTGGGTCGCCGACGACCTGGCCCATCTTTACACCGAACTGGCCCGCAGCCAGGACGAGACAATGCGAGTGAAGGACGCGTTGCGACAGTGGCAGTCCCGGCAGGCCCCGAGTATGCGCGAGTTGGCCCGCCGATGAGCGAACGCCGACAGCCTCCGTTGATGAACGAGAGCCGGCAACATCCGCCGACGACAGCCGACCCGAGCCGCTTCGTAATCCACCTGCCGATCACCGTGCTCAACCTGGCGCGAGCCCGGATCATGGCCCGGACCGCCACCCGTACCCTGGCGTTCCTGATCGCCATAGACCCCGGCGAGGTGACCGTCTCCGAAGAGGACAACCAGGGCGTACGGTATCGGGTCTTCTGCGATCGGCTGCTCGACGAGGGACGACGCTGCGTGCTGCGGGCCGAGCATGAGACGCCGTGTGCCGCTCGGGTGCCCCGATGACAGCCGCCACTATCAGTGTCGATACTGGCCAGGACACTGGCCCCGACGCTGTGACCGGTATCGTCATCCGATCCACGCCCGCCGGGGCAAGTTCTGATGCCGCCCCGGTTTTGGTGGTGACTGGACTCGATACTTTGCTGGGCTGAACCTTGGTGACCTGACCACGGTCGTCGGGGGCGAATCACAGCACCGACGCTCCCTTGGGCACGGTGGTCTTCTTGGTGGTCTTGGTGGTCTTGGTTGAGCTGGTCTTGGTGGTCTTGGTGGTCTTGGTGTTGGTTGTGGATGTCTTGTTGGTGTTGCGCACCTTGTTGAGGCGGTCCTTGACGCAGGTGTCGTAGCCGCCGCAGACCTTCATGGCCTCGTCGTATTGCTTCTTGGCGAGGGTTGGGTTGGTTTTCTTCGTCGACTTGGTGCTCTTGGTGCTCTTGGTGGTCTTGGTTGAGCTGGTCTTGGTGGTCTTGGTGGTCTTGGTGTTGGTTGTGGATGTCTTGTTGGTGTTGCGCACCTTGTTGAGGCGG
>NZ_JBSFTE010000022.1:56285-56633 GCF_053590565.1 Micromonospora sp. NPDC003197
GTCCTTGACGCAGGTGTCGTAGCCGCCGCAGACCTTCATGGCCTCGTCGTATTGCTTCTTGGCGAGGGTTGGGTCGGTTTTCTTCGTCGACGTGGTCTTCCTGGCTGAAGTGGCCTTTTGGTCTCTTAGTTTCTTGACTCGTTCGCGTACGCAGGTGTCGTAGCCGCCGCATTCCCGTCGGGCTTGCTGGTAGAGCGGGTCGGCGTTGGATTTGCGGGCATTTTCCGTGGATTTGGCGATGTCGTGGGCGTTTTGGTCTCTTAGTTTCTTGACTCGTTCGCGTACGCAGGTGTCGTAGCCGCCGCATTCCCGTCGGGCTTGCTGGTAGAGCGGGTCGGCGTTGGAGTT
>NZ_JBSFTE010000022.1:56729-113731 GCF_053590565.1 Micromonospora sp. NPDC003197
ATTTGCGGGCATTTTCCGTGGATTTGGCGATGTCGCGGGCGTTTTGGTCTCTTAGTTTCTTGACTCGTTCGCGTACGCAGGTGTCGTAGCCGCCGCACTCTCGTCGGGCTTGCTGGTAGAGCGGGTCGGCGTTGGACTTATCGGCCTTCGCCTTGGTGCTGTCGAGCATCTTCTGATATTCGACTAGCTTTGGACCGATCTCGCGCGAGGCGCCCTGGGTAAAACCCTTCGAGGTGTCGAAGCCACGCTTGAGTACTTCGAGTTGGTCGGCATTCTTCATCTGGTTGTAGTCGTCAATAATTCGCTTACGCAGTGCGGGGTCCTTTACCGCATCTTCCATCAGTTGCGCGTTCTCTTTGCTCAGATGTTCCATGTAGGCTTGGCCGAACAGATCCCCGATGACGGCCGAGGTGCCGGTACCCCGACCGCGTTGCCCCATCTTTGGGATGGTCCCCTTCGACGCGACCTTGGTTGGACCCGGGACCTTCTTGCTGTCCAACGTCGGCCCCTTTGGCGGCTGCGTCGGGCCACGCTTGACCGGCCGTGTTCCACCGGATTCGTCATCTGGCCCCTGGAGCCGATCGCGCTCGGTCTGTGCCTTGGCAAGTTCCTGCCGTGCGTTGTCGAGTTGCTTCTGTGCCTGCTTGCGTCCTGCCTCGGTCAATCGAGGGTTCTTAGCTGCCCGCTCAAGATCTCGGACCCGGTTGCCGAGACGATTTACCTCGGCTTTCCAGTCGAAAGGCTGGGCCTGCTTTTTGGCCTTTTGGTAATCCCGAAACAAGCGGTTGTACCGTGCCTGCGCATCGCGCAGATCTTTCTCCGCCCTTGCCCGATCCCGCGGAGTCTCGGCATCGACTACCTTCTTCTTTAGCTGTTCGATGTCGCCCTGCGTCTTGCTAACCCGCTTCTTGAGCCCATCGACGGTCTTACTCGACTTCGTGGCGTACTCGACGATGTCGTCCAGCAACCCCGGAATCTCGGAGACCGAGGGTACCCCTACATTGCCGCCACCTACTCGGTTCGTCAGCCGCTTGACGATGATCCGCGCAGCTACCTTCTTCTTGAAGTGGGGGTCATTCGGGTCCACCGTTCCGTCGTAAGAGATTTCATAAAGGATGCCGTTTACCTTCCTTACGAACTTCTGTGCGCGGCTCGGCTCGTCGGAATCGGAATCAGGCGTGGAATTGGTGGGGGGAGGTGCGGCCGACGCTGCGGCAGTCGGGCCGGCCAGCACAAAGCCAATCGCGGCCGCCACGGCAACCATAATTAGCAGGGGCCAGTGCCGGATCACACTGGTAAGCCACCGCTGGACAACTTCCCTGCTTCTGCGTGGCTCATTCCGGTCGATATTCATTGGCTCGCTCCTCGTATGCAGGATTCTGTCGGTGGGGACTTTCCGGGACGACAGCAGCGATCGGTCGTGCGGGTTGCTCGGCGATGCTGCCGCACCATCGCGGTTCCTATCGCACCTGTTCGCCCTTTGTCCCGGCAACGAGGACAGCGTTCGGGACAATCCCGGACAGGGCGTTACCGCCACGTTTGAGGAACGATAAGTGCCAGGACAGGCCGGGATGCGATACCAAGAGCAGACGTCGAACTGAGTGGACTGTCCGGGGTCGGCTAGCGGGGCAGACAACCTTGCAGATCGACCAAAATCTCGATCGTGGTGCTGAGTAGAGATCCTGCCTCGAACTGTCTAGGTTGCCTGCCCCGTATTCGCTCAAAGCTTCAGGGCAGCCGAAAGCGCTGCTACGAGCAGAGCAGCAAATGCGGAGTGTTGAGCATTGCGGTCATCGGCAGTCTGGATCGTCCGAAGCGAGCCAAGGTATATGCGGGCCCCGGATAGTCGAACACCTGCGCGATTTTCGAGACAGCGGAAGCATCGAGGGCGCCCCGCAAGTCGGGACAGGCCAACCGTCGAACGCTTACCTGAACACCAGTTGTGTCATTTTTAACTCGGATAAGGTGCGTGGTGTTCAGATCACGACTTCGATCTAATTCTGTAGCCAGGGCTTCCGTTAGGTAAGCCCTGGCTGGGGGAAACCGAGGCAACGCCCGTTTCAGCGTCCAAGGCCTATAGAGCGCAGTTTCAGCCAGGTGACCCTGCCGTTTTGGCCCTGGAAAACTGGGGGACCGAACGGAATTCGGTGACTCAGGCGGAGCGGAGTTCGACCAGGGTCACCTGCGGGGGTGCCCCGACCCGTACCGGCGGCCCCCAGAAGCCAGCGCCGTTGGTGACGTACACCTGGGTGCCGTCGATGGTGGCGTGGCCGGCGGTCACCGGCTGCTGGAGCCCGACGAGCAGGTTGAACGGCATCATCTGCCCACCGTGGGTGTGCCCGGACAGTTGCAGATCGACACCGTGTTTCGCCGCCTCATGCACCTGGATCGGCTGGTGGGCCAGGAGTACGACCGGCCGGATCGTGTCCCGGTCGCCGAGCGCGGCGGCGAAGTCCGGACCTGCGGCGAAGCCCAGGCCCTCGCCGGCCGGGTCGTTCACGCCGGCCAGGTCGAGCACACCGCCCCGAGCCTGGATCTCCTGCCGCTCGTTCTGCAACACCCGCAGACCGAGCCGGTCCACCTCGACGACCCACTCCTCGACGCCGGAGTAGTACTCGTGGTTGCCGGTGACGAAGTAGCTGCCGTGCTTGGCGCGCAGGTCCCGCAGGGGTGCCGCCGCGCCGCCCAACTCGGCGACGGTGCCGTCGACCAGGTCGCCGACGACCGCCACGATGTCCGCGTCGAGCCGGTTGATGACCGAGACGATCCGCTCGGTGTGTGCCCGACCAGCCAACGGGCCGATGTGGATGTCGGAGACGGTGGCGATGCGCAGACCGTCCATGCTCCGGGGCAGTTTGGCGAGGGGAATCTGCACCCGGTCGACCTGGGGTGGGGCGAGCGCGGTTCGTACGCCGTACCCGGTGATTCCGGCGGCGGTGAGCCCGGCGAAGATGGCCGCGCCCCGGGCCAGCAGCAACCGCCGGCTCGGATCATGGTCGGCGGGCGGCGCTTCGACGGGGGCCGGCGGTGGCGGCGGTACGGCGGCGGCAGTCCCACCGGTGCCGCCGACCAGTGCGGGTTCGAGCGCCGGCTCCTCGGCCAGAGCGGCGGCCGGTTCGGCAACCGGTTCGGCGGCCGGCTGAACAGCCGGGGTACGGGTGGCCGTCCGCCGCCGCAGCACCAGTTTCGCCACGAGCATCGGCACTTCCAGCACGGCCAGCAGCACCAGCAGGTAGAACATGATGGCTAGCCAGAGGTAACCGGGCCAGGCCAACCAGTGCAGTCCCATCCGGGTGCCGACGAGGGTGGCCAGGATGAGCAGGCCGAGCGTGACTATGACGAAGGCGCCGATGCGACGCCCGCGGCCCCGCCGAGTGGTGTCCTGGACCAGCCGTTTCCACAGGTAAAGATGGATCAGGCCGGTGATCACTGTGACTGCCGCGACGAATGCCATTATGGCTAACCTGTTCGCCTTTCTCAGCCGCCAGCGAAGGGCGGCAGCACGTCGATCGTGGCTCCCTGCGGGAGCGGCGCTTGACGATCATGCCAGGCGACACCGTCCACCAGATAGCTGGCAACGGCCAACACCGTGGCGAGTTGTGGGCCGTGCCGACCGACCAGGGTCTCGGCCAGCCGATCGAGGCTGGGGCTGAGCGGCACGATCTCCTCACCAACCCCGGCAGCGGCGCGGGCACCAGCGAAGTATCGGATGGTCAGACCATCTCGCGTCGTCAGCCGGTCAACTCCGGTCAGGCTGTCTGCCACGGGTCAGCCGCCGATCGCTGACATCGGGCGGTTCGGCTGCAGGAAGGTCGGGTCGTCGATGCCATGTCCGGCGCGCTTGCCCCACATCGCCGTACGCCAGCGGCGGGCCAACTCGGCGTCGTCCGCGCCGGCCCGCAGCGCGCCGCGCAGGTCGGACTCCTCGGTGGCGAACAGGCAGGACCGAACCTGCCCGTCGGCGGTGAGTCGGGTCCGGTCGCAGTCACCACAGAACGGCCGGGTGACGCTGCCGATGACGCCGACCCGGGCCGGCTGCCCGATGCTGTTGGCGTAGCCGTCGACCAGCCAGGTTTCGGCGGGAGCGCCGCCCCGTTCCGCAGGGTCGGGCCGCAGCGCGAATTCGGTACGCAACGCAGCCAGGATCTCCTCGGCGGTGACCATGGTTTCCCGGTTCCAGGCGTGCTGGGCATCCAGCGGCATCTGCTCGATGAACCGCAGCTCGTAGCCGTGTTCCAGAGCGAACCGGAGCAGTGCGGGTGCCTCGTCGGAGTTGACGTCGCGCATCAGCACCGTATTGATCTTCACAGGGGTCAGCCCGGCGGCCGTGGCGGCGTTGAGCCCGGCCAGCACGTCGGGCAGCCGGCGTCGGCGGGCCAGTTGTGCGAACCGTTCCGGATCGAGGGTGTCCAGGGACACGTTGACCCGGTCGAGCCCGGCCGCCCGCAATGGCTCGGCCAGTCGTTCGAGCCCGATGCCGTTGGTGGTCAGCGAAAGCTCCGGCCGTGGGGCGAGCGCGGCAGCAGCGGCGACGATGGCCGGCAACCCGGGGCGCAGCAGTGGTTCGCCCCCGGTGAACCGGACCTCGGTCACGCCGAGCCGGTGCACCGCCACCTGGATCAGCCGGACCACCTCGTCGTCGGTGAGCACCTCCGCGTGGGGCAGCCAGGGCAGACCCTCCGCCGGCATGCAGTACGTGCACCGCAGGTTGCACCGGTCCGTGAGGGAGACCCGCAGGTCGGTCGCGACACGGCCGTACCGGTCGACGAGGGGTTCGACGGTCGGCTCGGGGGCGATCACCGTTCGACCGTAGCGCGTCAGGCCCGGAGCGCGCTGGTCGCCGTGGCGCGTACCGCCTCCCGATAGCTGGCCCCGAACAACGCCGTGTGCACCAACAGCAGGTGTAGTTGATGCACCGGTACCCGGTTTGGCCAGCCCTCCGCGAGCGGCCACACCTCCTGGTAGGCGGCCAGTATCCGGTCCAGGTGCGGTGCGCCGCCGAAGAGGGCGAGTTGGGCGAGATCGGTCTCCCGGTGGCCACCGTGCGCGGCCGGGTCGACCAGCCAGGCCCGGCCGTCTGTTGCCCACAGCACATTTCCCGGCCACAGGTCGCCGTGGATCCGGGCGGGTGGCTCGGCACCGCCGTACTGGTCGATCTGGGCGATGACTTGCTCGACCGGGGCGACCTCGGTTGCGGTGAGTGCGCCGTTGTCGACCGAAAGCCGCAGGTACGGCAGCAGCCGGTGCTCGGCGAACCAGGTCGGCCAGGGGCCGGCCGAGGGTGTGTTGTCCTGCGGCAACCGGCCGATGAAGCCGGGCCAGTCGGCGCCGAAGGCGGGTGCCCCGGCGCGGTGCAGTGCGGCCAGGTCCCGCCCGAGTCGGGTCGCCGCCTCGGGCGTCGCCGTCCCCGGCTCGATCCACTCCAGGGCCAGCAGCCCTGGCAGCGCCACGATCACTTCCGGTACGGGCACCGCTCCGGCCACTCGCAGCCAGTCGAGACCCGCCGCCTCAGCGGCGAAGAACCCCTCCGGTGCCGTGGTGTTGGCGTCCGGCCCGTCAGCCTTCGGGCCGGTGGCGTCCGGGTTGCTGGCGTCCGGCCCGCCACCTGTGGGCCCGCCACTTCCCGGCCCGCCACTTCCCGGCCCGCTACTTTCCGGCCAGGTCTTGGCGAACAGGGAGTTGCCGTCGTCGAGGGTGAGTCGGGCGGCGGCGCAGATGCTGCCGCCGGAGACCGGCGTCTCGCGGATCCGTTGGTGGGTGAGGAAGGTGGGGAGATGCTGCGGGTGCGCCCGGAGGTACGCCAGGTCCATCAGGGCAAGGTATCCGCTTTCCCCGAACGGCGGGCGCTAGCTCTATTTTGATTATTGTGAATATATATTCTGACCAGGGTGACTACCCTGCGTGCCTGTGGACAGAGTGCGTGTCGTCCACAGGTTTCGTAGGTGGTCTTCCGATCATCGGGCGTCGATAGCACGCTGCCCGCATGGACTCTGCCGATCTGCCCCTGCTCTCCGTACGCTCTCCGGCTGACCTGCTCGCCGCCGTGCCCTACCTGCTGGGCTTCCACCCCGCCGACAGCCTGGTGGTGGTTGCCCTCCGGGAGAAGCGGGTGGTCTTCGCCGCGCGGGCCGACCTACCCGACGGATCAGTCCGCCCCTTCATGCCTGACCTTCCTGCCCCTCCCGACACCGACCTTCCTGTTCCTCCCGATTCGGCGAGGCCAGGAGAGCCGAGCGGAGGAGGTGTCCTCTCCGGGATCAGCGCAGCGGCGCGGGAGATTGCCAGATACATCACCGAGGTCGTCATCCGACAGGACGCCGACGCGGTGGTCGTGGTCGGCTACGGCCCTGCCGAGCGAGTCACCCCAGCCGTCGACGCGGTACGCCCCGCCCTGGAGATCGCCGGACTGCTGGTGCTCGACGCTCTGCGCGTGACTGATGGCCGCTACTGGTCCTACTTCTGCGTCACGCCGGAATGCTGTCCGCCGGAAGGCAACCGGTACGACCCGACGGCCAGCCCGATCGCCGCCGCCGCGACCTTCGCCGGCAAGGTGGCGTTACCCGATCGGGCCGCCCTCGTCCGGCAGGTCGCCCCCGTCGACGGCCCAGTACGCGAGTCGATGCGCCAGGCCACCCGACGTGCCCAAAGTCGCGCCGACGCCCTGGTTGGCGCGGCCCCGTCGGCGGACCTGTTCGGCGGGCAGGCACTGGGTCAGGCCGGCGAAGCGGCGATCCGGACGGCGATGGACCGGCAGCGCACCGGAGGTCGGCTCACCGACGACGAGGCGGCCTGGCTCAGCGTCCTCCTCACCCACCTGCCGGTACGCGACCACGCCTGGGAACGGACGGATGGCGTCAACTGGCACCAGGCACTCTGGCTCGACCTGACCCGACGCGCCGAGCCGGGCCTCGCCGCCGCCCCGGCCAGCCTGCTGGCCTTCGCCGCCTGGCGCTCGGGGGACGGGGCACTGGCCGCTGTCGCGGTCGAACGGGCCCTACAGGACCAGTCCGACTACTCCTTGGCGTTGCTACTGGGCGAGATCCTCCACAACGGCGTGCAACCGTCGACGCTGGACGGTTGGCCGGCGGCCGGGCCGGTGGGCGATCCCGGGACCGAGCCGAAGTCGTACCGGAGGAGACCGGGTAGGCACCGACCGCCCCGGGACGCCCGGAATCGGGACACCCGCCACCGGGCCGGTCGGAACCGGGCCGGTCGGCGTCGGAGCAGGCCCGCGGTCAGTTGAAGTCCCCACGATCGGCCGCACGCCTGCGGGCAGTTGAAGCCCACACGATCGGCCGTCGTTCAGACGGTGACCCGGGCCGGCGCCGTGTAGACGTTCATCGTGCTGCCGCGCAGGAAGCCGACCAGCGTCATCCCGGCCTCCTCGGCCAGGTCAGCGGCGAGCGTGCTGGGCGCGGAGACGGCAGCCAACAACGGCAGCCCAGCCATCCACGCCTTCTGGGTCAACTCGAAGCTGGCCCGGCCGGAGACCAGCAGCACCTGTCCGCGCAACGGCAGCCGTCGTTCGCGTGCCGCCCAGCCGATCACCTTGTCCACCGCGTTGTGTCGGCCGACATCCTCCCGAAGCGCCACCAGATCCCCGTCGACGGTGAAGAGTCCGGCAGCGTGCAGCCCGCCGGTACGGTCGAATCCGCGTTGGGCGGCGCGCAGCCGGTCGGGCAACGCGGCCAGGACAGCGGCGGGCACGGTGAGCGGGTCGGCTGCGACGTCGTAGCGAGACCGGGTGCGTACCGCGTCGATACTCGCCTTTCCGCATACCCCACACGAACTGGTGGTGTAGAAGTTCCGGGCAGGATCGACCTGCGGGGCCGGTACGTCGTCGGCGAGCACGACGTCGACCACGTTGTACGTGTTCGGTGTCTCCGCGCCAGCACACAACTGGGCGGTCACCACGTCCTCGGCGGATCGAATGAGTCCTTCGGTGAACAGGAAACCGATGGCCAGATCCAGGTCGTGCCCAGGCGTACGCATCGTCACCGCGAGCGGCGGCCGTCGACCCGGTCCGGCCACCCCGGCCCGGATCTCCAACGGTTCCTCGGCGGCCAGGTTGTCCTGCCGGCGTACCGCCGCTCGCGTATCGGCGGCCGAGTCGGAGAGGTCGATGCGCAGCACGGTACGACGATCAGTGGCACGGCCCATGGCCCCATCCTCCACGGTCAGGCGGCGAGGTGGGTGGACTGCCCGGGAACGTTCGACCGGAGCGGGCTACGGTGGCGGGATGACGGGCTTCGCGGCGGTGGTGCTGACCGGGGGCGCTGCCCGCCGGATGGGCGGTGCCGACAAACCGGCGGTGCCGGTGGGCGGCCGACCGATGCGGGATCGGGTGCTCGCCGCCGTCGCCGGGTGTGTGCCCCGGATCGTGGTGGGCCCGGTACGTACCTCCGGTGTTGGTCCCGACCTGCCGGCCGACGTCCAGGTCACCCGGGAAGATCCGCCGGGGGGTGGGCCGGTCGCCGCAACCGCCGCCGGACTGGCTCTGATTGACCCGACGGTGACCACCACGGCCCTGCTCGCCGGCGATTTGCCGATGCTCACCGCTGAGGCGATCCGGCACCTGGCGGAGAGGCTGGCCGCGTCGGATGCGGACGGCGTGGTCTACCTGGATGACACCGGCCGCCGGCAGCTGCTCTGCGGGGTGTGGCGTACCGAGGCGCTACGGGTAGCCATCGACCGGCTGCATGCCGAGCGCGCTGCGGAGGGGCACAGCCTGGCCGGCGCGTCGATGCGGGCCCTGATGTCCGGGCTGCGGGTGGCCGAGGTTTCCTGGGCGGATCCGGGGCCGCCCCCGTGGTTCGACTGCGACACTGACGACGACGTACGCCGGGCAGAGGAGTGGACCCGATGACGGTCATGGACAACTGGGTGTCGGCCGCCTGCGCCGAACTGGGCCTCGATCCGGCCGAGGTGGAGGTACGGGTCGTACTCGACCTCACCCGCGACGTTGCGCACAAGGTGCTGCGCCCGGGGGCGCCCGTGGCGGCGTACCTGCTCGGCGTTGCGGTCGGGCGCGGCGCGGACCCGGCCGAGGCGGCGGCGCGTCTCACCGAACTGGCCCGGGACTGGCCGGACGCCGAGCCGGACGAGGTGCGCGGCTCCGATCGGTGACCGGAATCCGACGCGGCACGTGGCGTCGTCGGTGACCCGCACCCGCGTGGTTTCGAACGGTGATCAAATCTTGACAGTGCGTGCGGATTCGGGTGATGGTCGGGGCGGGATTGCGGGCTCCGGCCTCGTTGAATGCCATGGCTGGCGTCCGATCGGGGTCCGGGCTGTGCCCCGCCGGTCACCCTCTGGATAGGGTGTGAGGGCCAGACGGACGGAGGCGATCGTGATGGCAAACCACCCCCCAGTGACCGAGAAAAACGCGGCCGAAGACCATTTTTCCGCTCACCACGACTCGGTCCTGCTCGACGAGCCCACCACCGCCGACCTGCGGTTCAAGGTGACCGAAGCGTGGCAGGAGTTCGCTCGCGCCCTAGCGGCCTGCGTACGGAGTCTGCCAGCCGGGGCGCGGATCGACGTGACCCTCGACCCCACCGCCTCGGGCACCGACGATGCCATCTACTCGGTGAGCATCGAGGCGGCCGGCGAAGGGCGGGTCGGTGCCCGGGCAGTCGGCAATTCGGTGTTGCCGCAGGGCTATCGGTTGGATCGTGCGGCCGTCGCCGACATGATTGCGCTCGGCTGGTCGCCACCCGGGGTGGTGGCTGGCTCCGGCGAGCACTTCGGGCTGAGCGCCGAGGTCAATTCCGCGACCCGCCTCGCCACCACGGTCTCCCGTACGTTGCGGGACGTCTACGGCGCACCACATCCCGCATTCCTCGTCTACCTGGTGCACGACGAGTCCGACGAGCCGATCGCCGTCGAGCCGCTCGGCACCGCCCGTCCCGAGGTGGCAGCGGACCAGACCCTCGCCCTGGCTCTCGACGAGGCGTCGGAGTCGACCCAGGCCGCGGTGGAGGAGACGCTGCCGCTGCCCGAGCAGGTTCGTACGGTGGTCTCCGCCATGCTCAAGTCGTCGTCGGAACAACTCCAGGTCGATTCCGATGGCGACATCAACATCCGAGCCGGCTCCGCCATGGTGTTCGTACGGGTTCGGGACAATCCGCCGCTGGTCGACGTCTTCTCCCCGGTGTTGACCGAGGTCGAGCCGACCGAGCAGCTCTACGTCAAGCTTTCCGAGTTGACCAATCGGATGCCGATCGGTCGGCTCTACTGCGCCGACGACACCGTCTGGGCCTCGATCCCGGTCTTCGGTCGTAACTTCCAAGCCAGCCACCTGATGCTCGCCGTTCAGGTGATGACCGGCCTCGCCGACGAGTTGGACGACCGGCTGCACGGCGAGTTCGGTGGCAAGCGGTTCTTCGGCGAGGGCGACAAGCCCGGCCGGCGGGATTCCGGCGAGCACCGGACCGGGATGTACCTCTGACTCCAGGAGGGGGAGGTGGGGCCCGGAACCCGAGACCGGGCCCCACCTCCTTCAGGGGAGGAGTCACGTCATGGGTAGCCAGCTGAGCGGGGCCATCGTCGACAAGTCATTGGCCCGGAGACCGGCATCCGAAACAGTCCAGAGCACGCCGCCCGCGACCAGCGAGCGGCGGATGCCCGCCTTGCTTCCGGCGCTGCTCGTTGACGGGTGGTCGATCACGCCGACCTCGGTGAACCCACCGTCGGTCGCCCTGAGCACCAGCGCCCCAGCGCCGGGCTGCGCCTTCGTACGGGCGCCGTACGTCGTGATCGGCAGTACCACCAGGTTTGCCGCCGGCCAGTAGAGGAACGCGTGCGCGTCGTACTCGGTCGTCGAGTGGCTCTGTCGGACGTGGTGTTGTGCCAGCCGGTTCGGTCTTGCCGGATCGGATACGTCGAAGAGCGAGACGTGGGTGCCCAGCCGGCGGCCCTGGCTGGTCGCCTCCTGGCCGACCCCGAGCAGCCGGCCGTCCCCGACCGGGTGCAGGTACGCCGAGTACCCGGTGATCTTCAGTTCTCCGGTCACCTTCGGCGAGGCAGGATCACGAAGGTCCACTGTGTACAGCGGGTCGACCTGCCGGAACGTCACCACGTACCCGGTGCCGCCGACGAAACGTACTCCGTAGATCTGCTCACCCAGACCGAGCCCGGTGACCCGGCCGGTCTCCGTGAGGCCGCCGTCGTTGGCACGTAGGACGTACACGGTGGAACTGGACGTGGGCCGGACATCCTTGGTCGTCCCACTGGATCTGGGCTGTACAGCCTGGGCCGTGCCGATGGTGGTGGCCACCCGTAGGTGCCCGTTCCATTCCGACATGGCGTACTGGTTGATTAGCCAACCGGGTACGGACGCGGCGGTACGGTAGCGGGCCCGGCCCGGTTTCGAGATGTCGAACTGGTAGATCTGGGTCTTCTCTTCCACCGGCTGCCGAGCTGATCGGGCTGGCATCGCCCACCGTTGACTAGCAGCGAGATACAGGTGGGAGCCGTTGCTGTACACGGTGTCGCCATCGGCGGCTACGGTCACCGGATCGCCGTCACCGAGCTGGCCGGAGCCGAGGTCGAAACTGAGTATCGTGATCATCGACATGCCGGAGTACGTCGGTGAGCGGCTCAACCGGTCACAGCCAGCTTGCCCCGTGTGGATCTTGCCATCGGCGGAAATTGTTTCGTATTGGGGCAGCCAGGCTGTCAGGGGTGCGCTGTCGATGGCCTTGTGGATCTTCGCGAGGCGCTTCGCTTCGTTGTCCCGTACGTTGACCGACAGATCCACACGAGGGGTGGAGCGGACGACGATCCGGGCGGTGTTGCCAACCTGCCGCGCGTCGAGCAGGCGTCCATTCGTCCGGTAATGCTCGACGATCTTCGGCGCGCCGGAGAGATCGACCAGGACCAGCCGGGGTGTGCGCTGGTCTTCGAGCGGCCGACCCGGTTCGAGCGTTGGCTCGACCCGGTACGACGAGCTGTGGACCACGTGGGCGTTCGGCTGGATCAGGACCAGTGCCCGGTCTCCGTGCAGCAGCAGATTGATCTCGCCCAACGACGTGCGGTCGGCACCGGGCATCAGGTCAAGTTCGCCGGTCACGCGCCGGGCAGCAGGATCGGTTACCCGTAGCTTGCCCTGATGCACCGTGACGATCCGCCGGCCGTCGGTCTTGACCAGGTCAGGCTCGTCGACCCCGGACTCGTGGGTGTTGGTGCTGGAGTGGGCCGAAGTGGTCGAGCCGGCGGGAGCCTCCAGTGCCCGCTGGGCGAGATTGGGATCTCCCTGATCGAAGATCAAAATGGGGCGGGTAATCCAGGACCGGGCGTTCGCCTTCATCGCCGACCGGAGTCCTTTCAGAGCCTCGGTGCAGGAGTCGAAGGCGACGAGGTCGAATTCGTTGGGTGCTGGTCGGACAGGCGCGGTCGGGGAGACCCGGGTCGGCTCCGCCGCACAACCTGTGACCAGTACGAGCCCTGCGGCTAGGGCGATACTGGCGCGAACCGGCCGAGGTTGGCGACGGTCGGTTGATCGAAAGTCCCGGATGCGGTTCACGGGCCTTTCGACGGAGCGGGAGCCGAACAGGTTCCCCCCAGTCGATGATTGATTCAGCTGGGTGCCGGTACGACCGTGGGCGACTCGACGAGCCGGGACAAGACGATCATGCTCCGGGTCGAGGTGACGAAAGGTTCAGCCCGCAGACGTTCCAGCGCCTGCTCCAGGTGGCCGATGTCGGCGGCCCGCAGGTGGACCAGGGCGTCAGCCTCGCCGGAGACGGTGTAGGAGCCGACCACCTCCGGATGCCGCCGGGTGGCGACCGCGATCTGTGCCGGGGTGGTCCGGCCGGTGCAGAACAACTCGACGAACGCCTCCGTGTTCCAGCCGACCGCAGCCGGGTCGACGACGGCGGTGAATCCGCGGATGACGCCGGCCGACCGGAGTCGGTCGACCCGACGCTTGACCGCCGGCGCGGAGAGTGACACCCGGGCGCCGATGTCCGCGTACGAGGAACGCGCATCGGCGACCAGTAGCGCAATGATTCGCTGATCTACCTCGTCGATCTGCAACGTTTCACCTCTCGGAAGCAATGCTTACGGCTGTTATCGAAAGTTCAGCCTACCTACTCTTGGTGTCCGTGAGCCACCAGCAGATCCGCAGAAAGCGGACATATCTCATGTGTTCGCCGGAGTACTTCGACGTGACGTACGCGATCAATCCGTGGATGGACCCAGCGGTCGCGGTCGATCGGGAGTTGGCGGTCCAACAGTGGGAACGGCTACGCGAGACCCTGGTGGGCCTCGGGCACACCGTCCACCTACTCACTCCCGAGGTGGGTCTGCCGGACATGGTCTACGCGGCCAACGGGGCGTTCGTGGTCGACGGCACCGCCTACGGTGCCCGCTTCAAACACCAGCAGCGGGCCGCCGAGGCCCTTGCTCACCAGGCGTTCTACGAGACGCACGGCTGGCGGCACGTCGCTGCGGCGGAAACCAACGAGGGGGAGGGCGACTTCGCCTACCTGCCCGAGGCATATGGCGGACTGATCCTGGCCGGGTACGGCTTCCGTACCGAGCCGGTCGCGCACGCCGAGGCGCAGGAGATGTTGGGGCGACCAGTGCTGTCCCTGCGCCTGGTCGACCCGCGCTTCTACCACCTGGACACCGCACTGACCGTTCTCGACGACCGCACCATCGCCTACTTCCCGGGGGCGTTCTCCCACACCGCCCAACAGGTGCTCGCACAGCTCTTCCCCGACGCGGTGGTCGCCGACGAGGTCGACGCGTTCGCCTTCGGGCTGAACCTGGTCAGCGACGGTAGGAACGTCGTACTCAACAGCATGGCGACGGGGATGGCAGCCAAGCTCGAAGCGGCCGGTTACACCCCGGTCCCGGTCGAGTTGACGGAGCTACTCAAGGGCGGCGGCAGCGTCAAGTGCTGCGTCGCCGAGCTACGGCACTGAGCTGAGTTACGGCACTGAGCTGAGTTACGGCACTGAGCAGCGGCACTGAGCCGAGCTACGGCACTGAGCAGCGCCCGCCCGGGTGTGGTGTTAGGAAGGGCCCCTTCTTATACAAAAAGCGATAAGAAGGGGCCCTTCCTAACACCAAAGCGGTTAGCCCAGCGTCGCCAGTTCGTTGACCAGTACGTTGGCCAACAGTTGCCCGTCGCGCTGGACGTTGCGTAGGTACCACTTCTGTAGCGGAGTCTGCGGGTCGTTGAACTGCCAGTCCCCGCGTGGGCTGTCGATCCGCCCCACCTTGCCGAGCGCCACGTTGACCTGCTGTGGGCTCGGACTTACTCCGGCGATCCGGATCGCCTTGTCCAGCACCTGGGCGGCGTCGTACGAGGCCACCGCGTACGTGGTCGGTGAACTGCCGTGCTGTTTCCGGTAGGCCGAGGCGAACCTGCGGTTGACCGCGTTGGTCAGGTCGGCCGAGTAGTTCAGGGCGGTCATGATGCCCTCGATCTCGACTGGCTTGAATTCGTCGAGCACGCTGCCCTCGGTGAGGAAACCCGGGCCGTAGACCTGGTTGCGGTAGCCGGCGGCGCGTAGCTGTCGCAGGAATGCGATCGCCGCCGTCCCGCCGTACGGGCAGAAGATCGCGTCCGGTTCCGCAGCGGTCAACTGGGCGATCTTCGACCGGTACGTGCTGGGGGTGGGGCTGCTGGTGGCGTCGGTCCAAATGATCGGTTCGGTGAGGCGGGTGTCGGTTCCGCCGAAGCTCTCCCGGAACCCGGCGACCGCGTCGCGGCCGGCAGGGTGGTCCGGTGCGATGATCACCATTTTTCCGTCCGGAGCCAGCCGGCTGGCGACGTACGCCCCGAGGGCCCGGCCGGGCTCGTCGTCCCGGAACGAGGTACGCCAGATGTAGTCGACCTTCGCCAGGCCGGTCGGCGAGGCGTTCGAGCCGACCAGCGGCACCTGAGCCTGCTCGATGGTGTCTCGGATGCCGAGCATGACTGCGGAGTTGGCTACCCCGGTCAGCGCGAGCACACCCTGTTTGAGTAGGTCGTCGACGGCTGCTGTGCCGGTCGCGGCGGTCTCCCCCTCGTCGGCGGTCACCAGGTTCACCGGGTGCCCACCCAGTCGCTGTTCGTTGAGTTCGAGGAAGAGCCGGAATCCGTTGACGATCTCGTCGCCGATTGGCTTGTCGCCACCGTCCCGTGGGGCGACCAGGCCGATCCGGACCGGATCGTCGCTGAGTTGGCGGTCAGTTTGGGAATCGCTGTCGGTGCCGCACGCCGTGGTTGCCCCGGTTATCCCGGTCGCGCCGAGCGCGGCCAGGAGGCTGAGTGCCTGCCGGCGGCTTATCTGAGACAAGGATCTTCCCTTCCGAGTACGGACAGGAACGGGTCCACCGGCGTTTTACCGAGTACGCGCAACCACGTCAATGCCCCTACCGGCGATGCGACAACGACTGTATTGCCATCGACACGTGTGACCAGGCCGGCGAGGTGGGGTCGACGGGGCCGTAGTGCTCACAGTCGGCAAGTTCGACCAGTCGCACATCGCCGCCGGCCGATCGGGCGAGGTCGACGTACCGGCGACTCATCTCGATCGGCACCTGCCGGTCCCGGGTGCCGTGCACCAGCACCGTCGGGGGCTGGACGGGTAGTCGGCGGACCGGGTCGGCCTCCGCGTACCGGTCGGGCAGCTCGTCCGGCCCGCCGCCGAGCAGGGCCGCGACCGCGCCACCGTCCAGGTCGAGACGGTACGCCTCGGCGAGGTCGGCGACGGGGGCCACCGCCACGACTCCGCGTACGTGTTCCGGTGCGCTCGCGGCGCAGTACAGCGCGAGGTGACCACCGGCGGAGTGGCCGAGCAGGATCGCTCCGCCGGGTGCCACTGCCACCTCCGGCAGCGCCGTGCCGTAGCGGGCCGGCAGTGCGGCAACCCCGGCGATCACGTCCGCCATCGTCCCTGGCCAGCCCCCGCCTGACTGTCCGGTACGTCGGTATTCCAGTTGGGCCACCGGATAGCCCTGGGCGGCGAGGTCGACCGCGAGCGGACCGGTGTACGTACGGTCGTACTCGGACCGCCAGAAGCCGCCGTGGATCACCACCACGAGCGGCAGAGGCACTTCGGCCGGGGTCACTGGTCGGCGTAGATCGGCGAGCTGTTCCGGATGGTCCCCGTAGCGGACCGTGACGTCGGGGGCGGGCGCGGGCCGGGTGAGTACGGATCTCGGGTCGGCGACCATGGGCGAGACGCTAACGCGGTCCCGGTCGGACTGCTGCCCTCGGTTTGCGGGAAGATGGACGGCATGACCGAAGCCCCACGCTCCCCCGAAGAGAACGACGAGCCGAAGCGCGCCGGTGGTGCCGCCCGTCCCGGCACTGTTCTGGTGGTGGGCCCGGACGGCCGACCGGTCGGCACGGCGCACGCTGACAACGAGTCGGCTGGCGACGATCCGGCGCGGCTGATCGAGCAGCCAGCGAAGGTGATGCGGATCGGCAGCATGATCAAGCAGTTGCTCGAAGAGGTGAAGTCCGCGCCGCTCGACGACGCCAGCCGGCACCGGCTGCGGGAGATCCACCAGCGGTCGATCGTCGAACTGGAGGACGGGCTCGCCCCGGAACTACGGGACGAGTTGGCCCGGATCTCCCTGCCGTTCGACGAGGGCAGCACGCCGAGCGAGAGCGAGCTGCGGATCGCCCAGGCGCAGCTGGTCGGCTGGTTGGAAGGGCTGTTCCACGGCATCCAGGCCGCGCTGGTGGCGCAGCAGATGGCTGCCCGGTTGCAGTTGGAACAGATGCGTACGGGGGGACGCCAGGCGCTGCCGATGGGGCCCGCCGGGGCGGGCATCGTGCCCAGCATGCCGGGGGGTGTCGGCCACGCGCATCCGCATCCCGCCGAGGGCGGCACCGGCCAGTACCTCTAGCCACCGGGTCCGTCGCCGGGCGGCTCGGTCTGCGGGTCCGCCGGCCGACCGGTGGGTCACTCCGCCGGGAAGAACTTCTCCAGGTACGCGGCCACGCCGTCCTCTTCGTTGGTGAGCGTCACCTCGTCGGCGATCCGCAGCACGTCGGGGTGGGCGTTGGCCACCGCGATCGACCGACCGGCCCAGGTCAGCATCGGCACGTCGTTGGGCATGTCGCCAAAGGCGACCGCCTCGTCGGCGGTGATGCCGTGCCGGGTGCAGAACCAGGCGAGCCCGGCGGCCTTGGTCACCCCGGATGCGGAGATCTCCACCAGGCCGGAGCGGGACGAGTGGGTGGCCTCGGCGAGCCCTTCGAGCGCCCCGGCCACCACCTGTACGAACGCGTCCGGGTCCTGGACACCCGCCCGGGCCAGCAGTTTGACCGCCGGGGCGGAGAGCAGTTCCTCCGGGGCGTCGATGACCCGGAGGGTCTCCGGCAGTTCGTACTGGTGGGTGGGGTAGCCGATTTCGTGGCGCATCTCGCGTCCGTCGAGGATCTCCACCGCGAACCGGACGTCGGGCACTTCGGCCCGCAGTCGCCGGGCCACCTCGGCGAGCAGTTCGGGGGCGAGCGGGTCGGCCCGCAGCACGGTGTCCTCGATCGGGTCGTAGACCACCGCCCCGTTGGCGCAGATCGCCGGCACCTGGATGCCCAGGTGGTCGTACACGTGGGCCATCCACCGGATCGGCCGCCCGGTGACCAGCACTACCTGGCCGCCGGCTGCGACGATCCGGTCCATCACCTCGGCGGTACGGGGGCTGATGGACCGGTCGGAGCGGAGCAGGGTGCCGTCGAGATCCGTGGCGACCAGACGAGGTGGTTGTTCCATCAGCGCGACAGTAGTTGATCGAGGAAGATCGCTACCCCGTCATCGTCGTTGCGCAGCGTGACCTCGTCCGCCAACGCCCGTACGGTGGGGTGGGCGTTGGCCACCGCCACTCGTCCCCAACCTGCCCACTCGAACATCGGCAGGTCGTTGGGCATGTCCCCGAAGACGAGCACCTCAGCCGGGTCGACGCCGAGGGCCTGGGTGACCACCTCGAGCCCGGTGCCCTTGTCAACACCCGACGGGGAGATCTCGACGTAGCCGAGCCCGGCCTGGGTGAGCGAGGCCACCTTCGGGGAGATGATTCGGCGAGCGGTGGCGAGCAGTACGTCCACGTCGTGGTCGGCGGTCCGGGCGAATGCCTTGATCACGTCGGCGGCCAGGCAGTCCGTACGACTGCGGGCCTCGAACAGGTCCGGGTAGGGCCAGCTCGGATCGAAGTCGCCCCAGAGCGGGGCGTCGTGTCCGTCCGACGCCTCGACCATCACGGTCAGCGGGCCGACCTCGGCCTCCAGCGTGGCCAGCAACTCGGTCAGGACCTCGCTGCGCAGCCGTTCGTCGCGCAACACCACCGGTCCGGCCGGGTCGGTCTGGTCCACCACCCGGCCACCACCGGCCATCACCAGGAAGTCGGCCGCCCGGATGTCGTTGCGGGTCAGCTCGGTCAGTCGGGGGCCACGGCCGGTCGCGCCGACCACCGGGATTCCGGCGGCCCGGACCCGGTCGAGCACCTGATGGGTGTACGCCGAGACGGTGTTGTCGCTGCGTACGAGGGTGCCGTCCAGGTCGGTGGCGATCAGCTTCGGCAGTCCGGGGCGGGGCATGTCTCCTCCTTCTCCCCGCCGTCGGAGCCGACCGGCTCCCCGGAACCTGGGTTCCGATAAACCCGGGTTTCGACAAGCCGGCCGTCCAGGCATCCGCCTATGACGACGGGGAGCAACCGTACCTCGCGTGGTCCAGCGGTCAGCCGGCTTTCCGGTGAATCCGACGCGTCAACGTGAAGGTTCGAGCACGTCCCGTCCGCCGAGGTACGGCTGGAGCGCCTTCGGCACCCGTACCGACCCGTCCGGCTGCTGGTGGTTCTCCAGGATCGGAATCAGCCAGCGGGTGGTGGCGAGGGTGCCGTTCAGGGTGGCCGCGGTCTGCGTCTTGCCGTTTTCGTCCCGGTAACGGATGTTCAGCCGCCGAGCCTGGAACGTCGTGCAGTTGGAGGAGGAGGTCACTTCGCGGTAGCGCCCCTGCGACGGCACCCACGCCTCGCAGTCGTACTTGCGGGCGGCGCTGGTGCCGAGGTCACCGGCGGCCACGTCGATCACCCGGTAGGGCACCTCGACCTTGGCCAGCATCTCCTCTTCCCAGGCCAGCAGCCGCAGGTGCTCGGCGTGTGCCTCCTCCGGCCGGCAGTAGGAGAACATCTCGACCTTGTCGAACTGGTGCACCCGCAGGATGCCCCGGACGTCCTTGCCGTACGACCCGGCCTCGCGCCGGAAGCACGACGACCAGCCGGCGTAGCGGATCGGCGAGTTCAACGGCAGGATCTCGCCGGAGTGGAGGCCGGCCAGCGGCACCTCGCTGGTGCCGACCAGGAAGAGGTCGTCGGCTTCGAGCCGGTAGACCTCGCTGGCGTGTGCGCCGAGGAAGCCGGTGCCCTCCATCGTCTCGGGCTTGACCAACACCGGGGGGATGGTGGGGATGATGCCGTTCTCCACCGCCTGGGCCATCGCCAGTTGCAGCAGGCCGAGTTGCAGCAGCGCGCCGACCCCGGTGAGGTAGTAGAACCGGCTGCCGGAGACCTTGGCACCCCGTTCGACGTCGATCGCGCCGAACCGTTCGCCCAGGTCCAGGTGGTCGCGGATCGGGAAGTCGGCCGGGTTCTCCGCCGAGCCGAGCGGCGCCTCGCCGGTGGGGCGTACCTCACGGAGCACGACGAAGTCGTCCTCGCCCCCGGGGGGCGCACCCTCCTCGACCACGTTGGGGATGGCGTACTGCGCTCGCCGCAGCGCCGCGTCGGCCTCGCCGGCCGCCGCCTCCGCCGCCTTGACCTCGGTCGAAAGTTCCTTGGTACGCCGCAGCAGGTCGTCGCGTTCCGCCCCGGTCGCCTTGGGCATCTGCTTGCTCAGCTGCTTCTGCTCGGCGCGTAGCGCCTCGAAGCGCTGGACCGCCGCACGGCGCTCCTCGTCTGCGCGCAGCAGATCGTCGACGACGGACTCGGACTCGCGCCGGGCTCGCTGGCTGGCACGGACGGTTTCCGGATCATCGCGGATCAGGCGCAGGTCAATCACGAAATCCGATCCTACCGGGGGCAGGATCGGGGGGACACTGCGATACCGGTCAGGTGAGCTGGTCCGGCCGGACGAACGGCGTGGCCGGGGTGACCGTCAGGTCGGCTGGTCCGGCCGGCTCTTCTCCGGCCGGTTCCGCACTGGGCTCGACTGCTCGCATGGGCCGGTGCCGACGTGGCGCAGCTTCGTCGGAGCTGTTCGTGGTGCGACCAGCCAGGTAGAGCGCCAACCCGAAGAGAACGGTCCCGACGAAGGCCATCACCAGACCGCGACCGGGTTCGACCCGGAATCCGTCATCCGACAGTGGCAGGCCGCGGCGTTCGTCGCCGAGAGACGCGGTCATCGCGGTCAGCATGCCGAGCAGGCCACCGCTGAGCACCAGCCCGACCACCCGAGCGTCGTGCCGGACCGTCGGGGCGGCCCCGACGAGCGCCAAGGCCAGGGTGCTGACGATGCCGAGCAGCCCGACCAGGTAGCCGACGCCGAAGGTGCCCACCTCGGCCAACCCGGCTGGTACGCGGACGCTGGACGGTTCCCCGGTCGGCTCCTGGTTCGCCAACGTGGTGACTGACCACTCACCTACCAGCGAGGCGAGAACGGCCACCACACCGAGACCAGCGACCACGACCACGACCACGAGCCGACGGTCTTGGAGGAGACCACCGACGAATCGGGACGGGCGGGCCGGTGCGTCGTTTCCCCACTCGATCATCGCCGGAGCGTCGGGGCGGGTGTCCTGCCGGGGAACGAGTCGATCGTCAGACATCCGGACGCCCTTTCGTCGATGGCCCGGCCTTGCCGCATCATGGCACAGCGGTCCGGGTTAGACGGTGGAACGCGGCGGGAACGCCGGCTTTGAGCTAGCGTCGATCACATGCCTATCCGTACCGCTTCCGCCCGCTGGCAGGGCAATCTCACCGAGGGTTCCGGCACGATCCGCACCGGCAAGGGCGGCTATGAGGGGAACTACTCGTTCAAGTCACGCTTCGAGGAGGGTGAGGGCACCAACCCGGAGGAGCTGATCGGTGCGGCGCACGCCGGCTGCTTCTCGATGGCCCTGTCCAAGGCGCTGGCCGACGCCGGCTCCCCGGTCACCTCTGTGGAGACGACCGCCCGGGTGCACCTCGACAAGACCGATGCGGGAATGACCGTGACCCGGATCGACCTGGATACCGTCGCCGAGGTGCCGGGCCTCGACGGGGCGGCGTTCGCCAAGTTCGCCGAGGGGGCGAAGGAGAACTGCCCGATCTCCCGGCTCCTCGCGCCGGGTGCGGAAATCACCCTGACCGCCCGCCTCGCCTGATCCGACCAGTTGATCCGGGTGATCACCGGTTGATTAGTGGCCGGACCGTTGGCTGTCGCGAGCGGCTCCGGCCCTACTGGCTGATCACCCGGATCGTTTCGGTCCGGCACAATGGTGTACGTGTCGGTGGAGATGAGTCGCGAACACTTCGAGGAGTTGGTCGCCGAGGCTCTCGATGAGGTGCCGGAGGAATTGCTCGGTTTGATGAGCAACGTGGTGATCCTGGTCGAGGACGACTCACCCGCGGACGAGCCGGAACTTCTCGGTCTCTACGAGGGCCACGCGCTGACCGACCGGGGCTGGGACTACTCCGGCGTGCTGCCGGATCGGATCTTCATCTATCGCAACCCGATCCTGCGAATCTGCGACAGCGATGACGACGTCGTCGATGAGGTCGCGGTCACCGTCGTACACGAGATCGCCCATCACTTCGGCATCGACGACGACCGGCTACACGAGCTGGGTTGGGGCTGAATCACCTTCTCGAACTGCGGTTGCATGGCTCTTGCAGCAGGTGCCTAGGCTCAGGGCGACCAGCCAGATCAGGAGGAACCGTCAGATGCGCAGCGCGCTGTTCTCCCCGGAGAACATGGAGAAGGAATCTGCCCAGCCCGGCATGCGGCTGCAGAACCACAAGATGCTGAAGATCGAGCTCAACGGCGAGGCCATGGCCCGGACCGGCTCGATGGTCGCCTACCAGGGGCAGGTGCAGTTCCAGGCGCTTGGCTCCGGCGGGATCGGCAAGTTTCTCAAGCAGAAGCTCACCGGTGAGGGCGTGCCGCTGATGAAGATGACCGGTCGGGGTGATGTCTTCCTCGCCGACAACGCCTCCGACGTACACCTGATCGACCTGGAGCCGGGAGACGCGCTGTCGATCAACGGTTCCAGCGTGCTGGCCTTCGACTCCACCCTGCAGTACGACGTCAAGATGGTCGGCGGGGCCGGGATGATGTCCTCCTCCGGCCTGTTCAACTGCGTCTTCACCGGCTACGGCCGGATCGCCATCACCACCAAGGGCACCCCGGTGGTGCTCAACGTCGACCAGCCGACCTACGTCGACCCGCAGGCTGCGGTCTGCTGGTCGGCCAGCCTCCAGACCGGCTACCACCGGGCCGAGCAGTTGGGCCTGGGCACGCTGATCGGTCGGCGTACCGGTGAGGCGTTCACCATGAGTTTCGCCGGCCAGGGCTTCGTGATCGTCCAGCCGTCCGAGGAGCCGCCGATCGCCGGCAGCGGTCAGCAGGGTGGCGGTGGCGGTGGCGGTCTGCTCGGCGGCTTGATGGACTGAGCCGAGGCGCGCCACTCGCGCTCGGGCGGTGCGGGTCAGGTGAGGTCGCCGACGCGCAGAGCCGGGCAGGGTACGTCGCTGGTCAGGTGAGGTCGCCGGTGCGCAGTCGGGCCAGCCACGCCGTCGCGTCGGCGTAGTCGACGTCAGACCGTCCGTCGGCGGGGGCCGGCGGACGGTCACCCGTCGCGCCGCCCCAGCGATGTCTCGGGTACGACCCGAGGAAGCGCACGTCGGCACAGACCTGCCGCAGGCCACGGAGCGCCTCGCCGAGCCGCTCGTCGCAGACGTGGCCGGTGCAGTCGAGGAAGAAGACGTACCGGCCCAGGGCCTCACCAGTCGGACGAGACTCGATGCGGGTGAGGTTGACGCCGCGTACGGCCAACTCCATCAGCACGTTCAGCAGGGCACCGACCCGGTCGTGGGCGATGTAGACGGCCAGGGAGGTCACGTCGTCGCCGCTGGGCGGCAGGGCCGGGCCGGGCCGGGACAGCAGGACGAACCGGGTCACCGCATCCTTGTGGTCGGCGATCCGGTCGGCCAGGACGGTCAGCCGATGCCGGGTGGCCCCGATCGGCGCGCAGATGGCCGCGTCGTACTCGCCACTGGCGGCAGCGGCGGCAGCAGCCCCGTTGGAGAGCACGTCGACCACCACCGCGTCCGGCAGGTGGCTGCTCAACCAGCCCCGGCACTGGGTCGAGGCCTGTGGGTGGGCGGCCACCGTACGGATGCCCTCCTGGACCGTCCCGGTACGTGCGGCGAGCACGAACTCGACCGGCAGAACGATCTCCCTGGTGATCACCAGTGGCGCACCGGCCACGATCTCGTCCAGCGTCACGCCGACCGCACCGCCAATGGAGTTCTCCAGCGGCACCAGGGCCGCGTCGGCATCCCCAACCCGTACGGCATCCAGCGCCTCCGGCACGCTCCGGGCCGGCGTACGGTTGCCGTGCTCGGCGGCGGAGATGGTGCGCAGTGCCTGCTCGGCGAAGGTGCCCTCGGGGCCGAGGTAGACGAAACGAGTGGGTGGGGTGCCTGGCATGGCATTCAGCCTAGCCACCTGGGGCAGGCACTACCGTCCGCTCACAGGCGATGAACCGGATTCCGGTGGGCGCACCGACCCGGACCGGGATGCTGCATACATCGGTGCCGGCGGCGACCAGGGTCAGGGCGTTCGGCGCTCCCTTGGTCACGACCTGTAGTGGTTCCCGGTTGGGGACCTGGACCACGCTGTACTGCCAGTCGCCAGAGCAGAGCGGACCGGTCGTTACGGTGACCTGGGTGCCGGCCGGCAGCAGCCCCGCCTCGCGGCGGAGCAGGGCGGTCAGCTGGGCCCGGCTCGGACTGCCCTGACAGTCCGTCGCCGTCGACTCAGGGAAGCGTGCGGTCGGCGAGGAGGTCACGGTTGGGGCGACCGACGGCGGCGGGGTGGGCGTCGCCGGCCCGCTGACGGTCGGGCTGACCAGGGTGGGCAGCGTGCTTCGCGGTGGTTCCAGCTCAGGCGGGACACCGCACGCGGTCAGCAGCATGGCCCCGGCGAGCAGGCTGGTGGCGCCCAGCAGCCGGGTCGCCCTGGTGCTACGGGTCGGTACGTGGACCACGAGCCGACTCCTTGAAACATAGGCGTGCGCCGTTGTGTCGGTTGTCGCGCCCAATGGTAGAGCTTGCCGGTCGTCAGCGGGTGCTCAGGTGCTGATGCGGTGCCCGGCGTGGGTGAGACTGGCCAGCGCCTCGGCGAGCCGTACCGAGGGCACCAGGAGGTAGTCGGTGTCGTAGGTCGAGAAGGCCACGATGTTGACTCGGGCGTCGGCCAGCGGTACGACCAGCGAGGCGAGGATGCCGGTCAGCGCCAGGTCCATCGGTCCGGCGACCTGGAGGCAGCGCCATGGCGTCTCGATGGTGGCCTCGGCCGGGACCCGGTCCGCCGGGCAGATGATCGACACCTCGTCGGCAGTCCAGGTAACCGAGACGATCCCCGTATCGGTGGGAGCACTCAGCAGACCGGGTGGTACCGACGAACCGGCGGGAAGCCGGCACACGGCGTATTCCTCCGGCAGCAGAGCGATATCCAACATGATGGGAACCTAACCGTGAGTGGGGCCATGTCCCAACTCCGTACGGTGCGGCGATCGCCACAATGTCCTCGGCGTTCGTCGCCAGCTATTGCGGATGGTTACCTCGGACTAACGGCCTGAGAACCGTCGGGTGGCGTATCGGTAACCGTCGGGTGGCGTAACGGGAAAATCGTCAGATCTTGGCAAAGAAGGTGAGCGAGCCAGCTACCAGGCCCTCTTCCAGGATCGGGGTGCTGATGGCGTCGACTGTGGCGTCCGCATCGCCAGCGGAGGTATTCGGGCGGACCCGGAGCAGGCCCCGGGCGAGTCGGCCGGAGGCCAGCGCAAGCAGCGGTGGAATCTTGTCTATTTCCTGGTCGGTCAACTCGGCGCGGGCGGCGGTGAAGTCGAGCAGACGCAGCCCTTCGCCGAGTAGTGGCCGGCCGACCACATCCACCGGCCGACCGAGGCCAAGCAGTTGACAGCAGGAGTCGGAGACCGCCGCGATGATCATCTGGAAGTCGATGAGCAGGCAGGGTTCGGCCGCTTCGGAGACCGTGACGGACCATCGGGTGAAGCTGTCGTCGGGATCTGTCCCGGTCCGGGTGTTGGTGTGGGGCAGAGGTGCTTCCGAGAGTGAGAGTTCGACGTGCGCCACCGCGCCTCCTATGCACCCCGCCGGCTCACCCACGCTAAGCCGGTTCAGACCGGAACGCCGACGCCTGCCGCGACGTGGAACCGATCAGCGTGGCGTGGCGCGGCCTCGATAGGCCTCGCCACGTCACGGAAGCGGCACTAGGTGTTCGCCCCGGCAGGGTGGCACCGGTTGGTGACGTTACCGGTGGGCCGCCCGCTTGTCAGCGGCCGTTCGGCCGTCCTCGTACCACCGGTAGTCGGCTCCTGGTCGATATGACGAGCTTTGCCAGGTGCTGGGTGCCTGCGCAACCCGAGCGAGCTTCTCCGCCGTGGCGGCACTGATTCGGCTGCCACCAGCGATGAGCAGCCGATCCAACTCTCGGTGGGTGGCGACGAGGCATTCCTTGGGCAGGCCGTAGACGCTGATGACGCCCGAGCCGACGAAGGTCAGCACCGGGGTGACCGGCACGCTCAGGCCGACCGCCTTGCTCAGCGCCTTGCTTGCCCGCTTGGCCTCCCGGCGTGCCTCGGCCACGTACGCCGGGCGCTTGCCGTTGATCTGCACAACGTCTCCAGCGACCATCACCCGGGACCGACCGTGGTCGGCGATGGTGACGGCGAAGAGCCCGCTGGGGCCGATGGCGAGGAAACCGGCACGCTCATCCTGGGCGCCACGACCCAGGTCGAGCGGGTGCGCCTCGGGTACGTCGGTACGTGGCCAGTCGATCACGTGCCAGGACGGTCCCAAGTGGTCGAGTTGGTTGAGCGCCCGGGCACCGGCTGCCTCTACCCGACGGGCATCGCGTTCGGCCCGGCGTCGCCGAGCCCAGTCCATCGGATTGGGGCGAAGCGGTTCGAGCATCCCGGGCGAGTCGGTGGCGGTCCGTGCGGTGGTGGAGGGCAGCGCCCGGGGGGAGGGCACCGCTCTACGCGCGGGAAATACAGTCATCGTGACCTCCGGCAAAAGGTCCTCGAAGTTATCCTTCCACTACAGTACGTGGTGACACCCGTGGTTCGGCAAGTCGAAGCGCCGGAGTGAGTCCGGATGAATGCCACATTCACGGAGAGCCCTATTTCCCGGATGGCGTCAACCGCTGCCTTACGCTGCGAGAATGAGTCATTACGCTGACAGCGAAGTGGCGCGACTCACTACGGTCCTGCTGCACCGGCCCGGACCAGAGCTCGCCCGGCTGACCCCACGCAACAATGACTCACTGCTCTTCGACGCCATCCCCTGGGTCGGTAGGGCCCAGGAAGAGCACGACGCCTTTGCCGCCGCGCTGCGCGAGCATGGCGTGGAAGTGCTCTACCTCGGCACCCTGCTCGCCGAGACGCTCGCCATCGACGAAGCCCGGACAGAGCTGACCGACTGGGTGCTGCGCGACCCCCGGCTGGGCGGCACCCTGCGCCGCCGGGTCGCCGACCATCTGACCTATCTCGACCCGGTGGCGCTGGCCGACGTACTTATCTCCGGCCTCGCGCACGAGGAGCTGCGGATCAGCTGGGACCGGCCCGGCGGGCTGGTCTACACGCTGATGGACCGGCACGACTTCGTCATCGATCCACTGCCTAACTTGATCTTCACTCGGGACCAGTCGGTGTGGATCCAGGACCGGGCGGCGGTGATGAGCCTGGCCATGCCAGCCCGCCGCCGGGAGACCAGCCTGACCGATGCGATCTACCGGCATCACCCCCGATTCGGTAACACCCAGTTCGTCTACCGCCCGGACTTCGAACACGTCGAAGGCGGTGACGTGCTGCTGCTCGCCCCCGGCGTGGTCGCCGTCGGGGTCGGGGAACGCACCACCCCCGCCGGGGCGGAACGGTTGGGTCGACAGATCTTCGCCGCCGGGTTGGCGCACACCATCCTGGTGGTGCCGGTGGCCCAGCGGCGGGCCACCATGCATCTGGACACCGTCTGCACGATGGTCGACGTCGATGCGGTGCTGATGTACCCGAACCTCGCCGACTCGCTGTCGGCGTACACGGTGGTCGCCGACGCCGACGGCGAGCTGCAGATCGACGGTCCGGCACCGTTTCTGCGGGCGGCGGCGGACGCGATGGACCTCGACACGTTGCGGGTCATCGACACCGGCCTCGACCCGGTCACCGCCGAGCGCGAGCAGTGGGACGACGGCAACAACACCCTCGCCATCGCGCCTCGGCTCTGTGTGGCGTACGAGCGCAACGTGGAGACCAACCGGCTCCTGGAACGAGCGGGCATCGAGGTGATCCGGATCGCCGGCTCCGAGTTGGGCTCGGGTCGGGGCGGCCCGCGCTGCCTCTCCTGCCCTCTGGTCCGGGACGGGGGTACGGACGGAGCAACGGACGAGAGGACAGCCGCAGGGACGCTGTAAGGGCGGCCGGGGACGCTGTAGGGATCGCCGGTGGACGCTGTTGGGAGGACGCCGTCGCTCCGCCGCTTTGCGGTTAGGAAGGGCCCCTTCCTATGCAGAAAGCGATAACAAGGGGCCCTTCCTAACCGCTAACACCTAACCGCTAACCCCTAGCGAAGCGTCAGTTGGCGACCGAGCAGGCCCTGCCGGGAGCGGCGGGCGGCGGCGTCCAGCGGGGTCGGGTCGGCCAGCGCCTCGGCGTACCGCTTGGCGAACTCGGCCAGCGGGGTCTCCCACTCGCCGGCTTCCAGGTCACGGGGAAGATCCCACACCGGCACCAGTCGACCGTGTGCCCGGAACATGCCGGCGAACTTCGTACCGTCGCCGAGCAGCAGCTCGCCAGCGGCGCTGAGCCGGGACAGCGCGTCGAGGGCGGCGTCCTCACTGTCCGGCAGGACCCAGCGGACGTGCGCCTTCTCCGGCACCTGGCACCAGTAGGCGGCCGGCGCGGCGGCCAGCCGTACGGTGGGGTAGATCGAGGCGTCGGCGCGTTCGAGCGAGGCCCGCACGTTCGGGTCGTCGGTGGCGCCCTCGTCCAGCCAGAACTCGAAGCCGTCGTGCATGGTGATGTCGAGCGGCCCGTCCACCAGGATGTCCTGGAGACGGGGCCCTTCGCCGGGCAACGCGGGTACGGAAACGGTCCCGCCGGGCGTCGTCTCAAGGGCGCACAGCACGGCGACGGCGAGATCCCGGGAGACGTCGCCGGACTGGACGTGCCGTTGCAGGCCCAGCATGATCCGCCCGTCCGGCTTGGTGATCGCGGGGGCGGCCATCGGCAACACGGTGGCCAGGGTCACCGGGCGGTCGCCGTACTTCTTCACGAGGTCGGGAGTGAGCCGCAACGGTGCGGTGGCGGCGGGTACCAGCTCACGGAGGGCGATCCACTCGGGTTCATCGACCAGGCCCTCGAAGGGGCGCGGTACGAACACGTCCCGCAACTTCTGCCGCTTAGGGGTCGCTTCGGTGGTGGACCGAGTTTGTTTTCGACGCTTGCTCACGGCGAGACAGCCTATTCCCCGGAGCGGGGCATCGTCGGCCCGGACCGCATCCCGCCTATTGCGGTGCCGCAGCGATCCCCTGTTCCGCAGGTACGCACAGTTCCGCCCAGACGCTCTGGCCGAGCCCGTCGCGTTCGACCCCCCAGCGGGTGGTCAGGGCAGCCACGATGTGCAGACCGCGACCGTCGAGCGCCTCCGGACCGACGAGGCGCATCTGTGGTGCGGCGGCCGAACCACCATCGGTCACCCGTACCCCGACCACGTCGCCCTCAGGGCCGGAGCGAAAGCGCCAGGCCAACCGGATCACGTCGCCGGGAAGCGGGTCGGCGTGCCGTACCGCATTGCCGACCAGTTCACCGACGACTGAGATCACATCTGCCAGCAGTTGCGGGTCGACCACGTCGGACAGCTCGGCGGTGAGCCGGTGGCGGGCCAGCCGCGCCCCCTGGGCATGGTGTGGCACGACCACACACCATGAACGCTCCGCCATTGCCGTCGACACGACGTGCCTCCTTGGACCCCGCAGTGGATCAGTCGCTGCGGCTCACCCTCGGGGAAGTCGCACTTCTGCGACCGTACCGCCCCCTTCCCGTGGGCGGAGGGATACCCATCCATTTTGTCGTTCGACGATCCGTCGAACCAGATAGAGACCGAGCCCGGCCCCCGGATAGCGACGTCGGTCACCCGACTCGCCCTGCCAGAACCGTTCGAACGCGCGCTCGACGTGCTCGGGTCGGATACCGATTCCCCGGTCGCTGACCCGGAAGCTCACCATCCGTTGGTCGGCGCGGGCGATGATCTCCACTGGGGTTCCCGGCTCCGAGTACTTGCCGGCATTGGTGGCCAACTCGGTCAGCATCGTCGCCAGGCTGGCCCGGTCGCCGAGGGCCTTGGGTAGGTCGAGGGGCAGGTCGAGGACCAGCCGGTGGCGCAGGTCCGCGGGCAGGTCGGCCGCCGCGGTGCGGAGTGCTTCACCAAAATCAAAGGGTACGACCGGCGCGTCACCCACCGTTCCGGCGTCGTTGGTGGCGGCGAGCAGTCGGTCGACCAACCGGGCCAGTTCGTCCGCGCGTTGCCCGATCACCCGAGCCGCCTGCTGGCGCTGCGGTTCGGAGAGGGAATCCCAGTGGTCGCTGAGGGTGTCCGCGTACCCCTTGATGACGGTGACCGGGGTGCGGAGCTCGTGGCTGGTGACCGCGACGAACAGGTCGTGGTCCGGGTTGCGCCGGTGCTGGTCGGTCACGTCCCGGAAGGTGACCACCCGGTGTGCCGCCGTACCCGGCAGCTCACCAGAGGTGATCTTGATCCATCGTCCGTCGGGGAGGCGGTGGTCGAGCACCTGCCCGGACGGCGGTACGGGAAACGGCAGCGGGAGGTTGAGCAGTTGCGCTGCCGGGCGACCGGTGATCCGCTCGGCGGCCGGGTTCCACAGTCGGACGAAGGCGTCCTGGTCGACGATGGCCAGTCCGTCCGCGAGCGCGGCGACCACCGGGCCATCGCCGTGCATCGGCAGGCCGGTCTGGTCGCCGTACAGGTGCGCGATGCAGGCAGCCAGATAGGTGAGGACAATCCGGTGCTCGGTGTCGCAGCCGGTGCCAGTCTTTGCGAAGAAGGCGTGCAGGCTGCCGACCGTCAGTCCGCCGATCTCGGCTCGGGCGGTGAGCATGTGGCGCATGCCCCGGCCGAGCAGTTGCTGGGCCAGGTCGGCGGGTAACGCGTCGACGCGGAGTTCCTGGATGCGAGGCCCGGTCAGCAGATTGCCGATTGCCGGATCGGCAGTGGAGAGCGGACGGCCCACCGTCCACCGGGTCGCGCCGGAAGCCGCGACGATGCGTCCCCCGGTTGGGCTGTATTCCACGAACACCATGCCGGCCGCGCCAATGGACCGCTGCGCGACCCGAATTACCTGGTTCAGGATCGGCAACCCGGCGTCGCCGGAGTTGATCATTTCTAGGGCGGCGGTGTGGCCGGCGAGGAGAGCGGCGTAGTCAAGGCGCTCCGGCATGCTCCGAGTCTGCCTCCTCCGGTCGGCATTGGGCAGTGCGGGTCGGTGCGGTGCCCAGCCGGTGGCTCCGGCCAGCCGCCTGGGTAGCTGCCTCGGGTCACCGAGCTGGGCGGCTGCCTCGGCTTACCGACCCAGGCGGTCGAGGACCATGGCGGGTCGGTCGGTGATGATGCCGTCGACACCAGCGGCGAGCACCAAATCCAGATCGGTGGGTTCGTTGACGGTCCAGACATAGACCGGATGCCCGGCGTCCCGCAGGGCGGTTATCAGCCGGGGGCGGGCGCGTACGAGGCTGATCCCCGGCCCGGCGATCTGCGCCCCGAACGGTAGCCGGGTCATCCGGGGCCACCTCGGGGCGACCTCCAGCAGCAGCACGGTGGGAAGCCTCGGGGCGAGGCCCCGGAGCAGACGTACGGCCAGTGGGGAGAAGGACATGACGGTGACCCGTACCGGATCGTCCGGCTTCGGTTCGGTCAGGCCGTGCTGCCGTAGCAGCGCGATCAGCCGGCGCTCGACGGTCGAGCCGTACCGGGACGGGTGTTTCGTTTCGATCAGCAGCTGGACCGGTCGGCCGGCGTCCCGGACCGCCTGGAGCAGCCGGTCCAGGGTCAGCAGCCGGGTACGGTCCGGATCCGCCGGTACGTCGCCCAGGTCGTCGCTGGGCTCCCCCGGGTGCCAGGAGCCGAAGTCGAGCGCGTCCAGCTCGGCCAGGGTGTGCGCACTGACCAGGCCCCGGCCGTTGCTGGTCCGGTCCAGCCGCCGGTCGTGTACGCAGACGAGGTGCCCGTCGCGGGTCAGTCGTACGTCGCATTCCAGACCGTCCGCACCCTCGTCGAGCGCGCGGAGGTATGCGGCCAGAGTGTGTTCCGGCAGGGCCGCCGAGGAGCCACGGTGCGCGAATACCAATGGGGTTGGCATGGCGTCAGACCACTACTCGGACGCGGTCAGGGAAGGGGATCTCAGGTCCGAACACGGTTACCAAGCCTAGAACCTGACCACTGAGCGCATCCGTGGGCATCGGTCAGGAGTTGAGCTGCCAGACGGCAAAGTTGAGCGCGCCAGCGAAGGTCACCCACGCCCAGTAGGGCAGGAGCAGCGCAGCGGCCGGCCGGGAGATCCGCCAGAAGGCCACGATCGTCGCGCCGATCAGGAACCAGAGCACGACGAGGTCGGCGAAGGCCAGGCCGTACCGGCCGACGCCGAAGAAGAGCGGGGTCCAGATCGCGTTGAGCACGAGTTGTGCCGCGTACACGGCGAGCGCCGGCCCGAAGCCGACCCGCCGCCAGACCAGCCAGCCAGCGAGCGCGATCAGCAGGTACAGGATCGACCAGACCGGGCCAAACAGCCACGACGGCGGAGCCCAGGATGGTTGCCGGAGGGCCTGGTAAGTCTCGGTGGTGCCCTGCACCCCCAGTCCGCCGATGGCGGCGGCGATCGCGACCGCCGCCACGAAGCCGAGCAGCACGATCCAGGGCCGGGCACCGCTGGTACGTCGAGACTGTTCGTCGGTGGACGTCATGCTGTCATCGATCGCCATGCCGTAGATGTTTCCACGGTCGACGACGGACAAACGCGACCCCAGCGCCCTTGAGTGATGGCTTCGTTACGATCGGCGCTCTAAATGACTCGGGCGGGGTTTCCGTCCTCGCTGACCATGGGCTGGTTGGCCGCGGCCCACGCTCGCATCCCACCGGTCAGGTTGCGGACGTTGTCCCACCCGTTGTTCATCAGGTAGCCCACCACCTGTGACGATCGCCCACCGGAGCGGCAGACCACCACGACCTCACCGTCGTTGGGCACCTCGGCCATCCGGGACGGGATCTCCATCATCGGTAGGTGATGGGCGCCGGGCGCGTGGCCAGCCGACCACTCGTCCGGCTCTCGTACGTCGATCAGGTAGGCACCCTCGGGCACCTCGGTCGGGGTCACGGCGGGGATCTCAGGTCCGAACACGGTTACCCAGCCTAGAGCCTGATTGGCTGCTGGCGGTCGTCGCCACTAGATCTGGTTGATCCATTTCGGGTTGCCGCTCACCCAGTCGTCCACGTGCCGACCGCCCAACGACTGGAAGAGGTCTGCCGCGCCCTCATCGAGCATCTCGAACGAGGTGTCATCCAGCATCTCCGAGTACGCCGGCACCCGGATGCCGGTCAACGCGTCGGAGCGCATACCCCGGAGGCCGAAGAGGAGATCCTCGATGGCGACCCCGTTGGTGTCCATGGTGACCGAGGAGCCGATCGCCCGGAGGACCTGATCGAGCTTGACCGGATTGGTCAGCAGGTTGTCTGTGGAGATCTTGTCGAGGATCGCCTTGAGTAGTTGCTGCTGGTGGCGCTGCCGGTCGTAGTCGCCGTTGGGCAGGTCGTAACGCTGACGGGCGAAGTCGAGCGCCTGCGCGCCGTCCATCTGCTGGCAGCCCGGGTCGAACTGCCGCTTGGTGTGAATCGACCGGACCGGCGTGTCGACACACATGCGTATCCCTCCGACGAGGTCGATGACCCGTTGGAAGCCGGTGAAGTCGATCAGGGCGGCCCCGTCGAAGCGTAGGCCGGTGAGGTGGGTCAGAGTGGCGGAGAGCAGTTGGGTGCCGCCCTGACCACCGCCGCCATGCTGGAACGCCGCGTTGATCTTGTCGGAGCCGCCCTCGTAGCCGGTTACCGTCGACTGCGGGATCGTGACCAGCAGGTCTCGGGGGATGGAGACCAGGTACGCCCGATCCAGGCTGGCCGGGATGTGGGCGATCATGATCGTGTCGGCGCGCTGCTCGCTGTCCGGGCTGGTCGGGCGGCGGTCTGAGCCGACCAGCAGATAGTTGAGCGGTCCGGTGACGGCGGCATGATGTCGCCGGGCGGCCGGATCGAGCAGGTTGTCCTTGGCGATGCTCTGGTCGTACCGGTCGATCAGCGCTCGCAGTCCGAATCCGGTGACTCCGGACAGCAACAACAGCGCCAACCCGAGGCCGATGCAGATTCGAGCCCAGCGAGGGGACCGGTGCCGGGTCGGATCGGTGTCGGGCCTCGCTCTTCCCGGCGACGTTCCATCACCGGGATTCTGGTCTGGGCGACCCGGTTGGCTCGGATCTGCCCACTGCGATCTGGACGTGACGCCTCCCGGACTCCGTAGCCTGAGACTCCCTCACGTCAGGCTACGGGTCCGATTCGCGCCGCTCATGGCTTTTGCGGCTTTGGGTGCCACTACTTTTTGCCGGCGATCACGCCCGGGTTGTTGAGGATGAAGTCGGCGAGCTGGTCGTTCTTCGCCGCCTTGAACATCTCCAGGCTGATTGGCGCGAGTGTCTCCCGGCCGCTCTCGTTGCCATGGAAGGTGCCGTCGTTGGTGCGGAGCATCACCATCTCGTTGGCGGTGACGCCGCGCAGGGTGAAGACGAAGTCCATCAGCGGGGTCTTGCCGGTGTCCAGCACGAACGCCTGACCAGCCGCCTTCATCAGCTCGTTGAGCTTTGCGGGATTGGTCATCGCACCGCTGTCGATCGCCTTCTTGGCGATTCCCTTGATCAGCTGCTGCTGGTTCTGCTGACGGTCGTAGTCGCCGTTCGTCAGGCCGTACCGCTGACGGGAGTAGTCCAGTGCCTCCCAACCAGCCATCTGCCGGCAGCCCTTCTTGTGCACCACCTTCTTCTTGGTGCCGCTCATCTTCTTGGCGTCCGCGTTCCAGTGCGGCTTGCCGTCCACCAGCGTCATGTGGTGCGACTCGACCTCCTGGCTGACGCACATCGGGATATTGCCGAGTGCGTCGATCACGCCCTTGAAGCCGTTGAAGTCGATGATCGCGGCACCATCGAAGCTGACCCCGGTCAACTTCTTGATGGTCTGTGCCATCAGCTGCGCGCCGCCCGCCCAGCCGCCACCGTTCTGCGCGCCGTGGAAGAACGCCTCGGTCGCCTTGGTGGTACCACCCGGGTAGTTGCTCTTCTTGAAGGCCGGCACCTGCACCTCGGTGTCCCGGGGGATCGAGATCAGGTACGCCTGGTCGTGCGTGGCCGGGATGTGCAGCACGATGATCGTGTCGGCCCGGGTGTCGTTGACGTCCCAGCGGGCGCGGGCGTCCACCCCGAGCAGCAGCAGGTCGATCGGACCGTCGAGGTCCTTGCCACCCTCGGCGTCGGACTTGCCGGCGTCGCCGATGAGGTTGTCCTGATCGATGCTGTTGTTGATCTGGTTACTCATCGCCTCGACACCGACGATGCCCGCGCCGCTGGTGAACATCAGCAGGGCACCCGTGATTACGACGAGTCGGGCCCAGAGCGGGTCCTTCCGGCGGCTGCGTTTGGTTGCCTTGCCGTTTTTGCCGCCTTTTTTGGTTTTACCGTTCCTAGCCTCTTGCACTGGGGTTCGGACGCCGTAGGTGCCGCGCGGGGGCGCGCCGTTCGGTTCCGGAGACGATGGACGATGGCGGGTCTGAACCGGCATGCCTGCTCCAGGTCATGTGTCAGGGGGCTAGACCACTTTACGGACACCGAACCGATCCTGCGAGTTTCCCTTCCTCAAAGTTCCCTGTATCGAACCCTGTCGCCGCGCGCCGAGAGCGCCGGCAGCCCAGCCGCTGCCATCATTTGTCCTGGTCGACCGGCTTTGACCGGCCGGCTCTGGCCAGTTGAGCCCGGTCGACTGGCTCTGACCGGTTGACCGGGTCGGCCGGGCCCCGGCTCAGTTGCCGTTCGGTTGCTGCGACGGAGAGGTGTTTGCCTGCACCCACTCGCTCATCTTGTCGGCGGCGATTGCCTGATACATCGCCAGCGCCTTCTCCCGGTCGGAGACAACCACCGATTCGCCGTTGATCGTTTCGCTGCCCTTGTGCGGGCTGGTGACGAATTCCAGGTTCTCGCCGCGCAGGTTGCGGAACTGGATGCCCATGTCGATCAGGGAGAAGTCCTGGTCGGCGGTGATCGCGTTGGTGGCCGACTTCAGGAAGGCGTTCAGCTTGGTGGGGTTGGCCAGCGTGCCGGAACTCACCGCCTTGTCCATCAGCGCGCGCAGGAACTCCTGCTGGTGCCGCATCCGGGCGAAGTCGCCGTCCGGGAACTGCTTGCGCTGCCGAATCCAGTCCAGCGCCTCGGCACCGTTCATGTGCTGCGTGCCCTTGGTGAACTTCCGGAAGGGCTTGTGGATCGAGGTGATGCTCCGCTCCACCTTCAGGTCGACCCCGCCCAGGGCGTCGGTCACCTCCTTGAACCCGCCAAAGTCGATCGCCAGCACATGGTCGAGCCGGACGTCGGTGAAGCATTCGACGGTACGGACGGCAAGGGGGAGGCCGCCCCAGGCGAAAGCGGCGTTGATCTTCGCGCGCTGGCCGGTGTCGCAGCCTGCGCTCGCGTTCTCCGGAACCGGGACGTACAGGTCACGGGGGATCGAGACGAGGTAAGCCCGATCCTGGCTGGCCGGGATATGCATGACGATGACCGTGTCGGCGCGCCACTCGCCGGCCTTGTCCAGCGGCGCGTCCGGGTCCCGAGAGTCGGTCCCCACCAGCAGGATGTTCATGGCACCGCTGACCGTCTTGGGCGGTCGACCGCCGGTGATCTCGGAGAACGGATCGGTACGGGCCAGGTCGTCGTCCAGCCGGCTGGCGTAGACCCAGGCGCCGATACCGCCGACCAGGGCCAGGACGAGCACCACCGCACCGAGGACCAGCGCGATCCGTCCCCAGCGCGGACGGGGCCGACGACGGCCCGAACCGCCCAGCCCGCCCGGCCCACCAGGTCGGCCCGGACCGCCGGGTCCGCCGGGGCCACCAGGGCCGCCACCGTAGTTGCCGGGCACATCGCCGTACGTCGAGCGGGTTGGCTGGTGCTGGCGCGGCGGTCCGCCGACACGGGCCCGGCCGGAGACCTGTTCGCCACCGGCCATGCCCGGCACGGACGCCCGTCCTGAGGAGGGGTATTGCCCCCCTCGGTGATAGGCGTTGGCGGGCAGTGAGCCAGCAGGCATGGACGTCGACATGTAATTCAGGGTACGTAGCGGGACCAAAAATGGCTTCTGCCCCGCCCGCGCGGCGCTGTCTTAGCGCGTTAGGCCCGGTCAGGCCAGGCGCTGAGTGAAGTGCTCGATCGTCCTGCTTAGGCCCTCGTGCGGGCTAACCGTCGGCTCGTAACCGAGTCGTTCCCGGGCCAGCGTCAGGTCGGGGCGCCGCTTTTCCGGGTCGTCGGCGGTACGCGTGAGATACGTCACCTCGGAGCTGCTGTCGGTCAGCGACACGATCAACTCGGCCAGTTCCCGCATCGAGACCTCGTGCTCGGTGCCGCAGTTGATCGGCCCGGTCTCGGTGGAATCGAGCAGCAGCAGGATGCCTCGGACCAGATCGTCCACGTAGCAGATGGACCGGGTCTGTGCCCCCGTACCGTGCACGGTGATCGGCTCGTTACGCAGCGCCTGGGTGATGAAGGTCGGGATGGCCCGGCCGTCGTCCGGCCGCATCCGGGGGCCGTACGTGTTGAAGATCCGAACGATGCCGGCGTCGAGGCCCCGGTACCGGTGGTAGGCCATCGTGGCCGCCTCGGCGAAGCGCTTCGCCTCGTCGTAGACGCTACGGATGCCGATCGGGTTGACGTTGCCCCAGTACGTCTCGACCTGCGGGTGCACCTGCGGATCACCGTACGCCTCGGAGGTGGAGGCCATGAGGAACCGGGCGCCGTCGGTGACCGCCCGATCGAGCAGGTGCAGGGTGGCCAGCGAGCCGACCCGGAGGATCTCGATCGGCAGGGTGGCGAAGTCCTTGGGGCTGGCCGGCGAGGCCATGTGCATGATCGCATCGAAGCGCTCGGCGATGGCCGGATGGTGGTGCGGCAGTCCGTCCGAGACGTCCGCCTCCACCAGGGTGAACCTCGGGTGGTCGGCGAGGTGGGCGACGTTCTCCTTCGACCCGGTCACGAAGTTGTCGACGGCGACGACCGTGCAGCCCCGTTCGATGAGGGCGTCGACCAGGTGCGACGGGACGAAGCCGGCCCCACCGGTGACGAGGACGCGATGACCCGGTCCGAAGCGCTGCGCAACCACCATGCCTCTCAGCCTACTCAAATAGCTGATCTTCGGGCCGTGTGGGCCAGGTTAGGAAGGGCCCCTTCCTATGCAAAAAGCGATAGAAAGGGGCCCTTCCTAACCGCGCAGCGGTGCGGCGGTCAGCGAGTGCTGCCGTGCTGGTCAGTGTGCTCCGGCGCCGGTCAGGGCGCGGACCTCCAACTCGGCGTACTTCTCGTCATCGGTCTCCTTCGAAATCAGTGTGCCGATCCAGCCACACAGGAAACCGATCGGAATCGAGACGATGCCCGGGTTGGACAGTGGGAACCACTGCCAGTCCGCGTTGGGGAACATCGAGGTGGGTGCTCCGGAGACCACCGGCGAGAAGAACACCAGCAGTACGGCGGAGATGAGGCCGCCGTAGATCGCCCAGACCGCTCCCGAGGTGTTGAACCGCTTCCAGAACAGGCTGTAGATGATCGCCGGCAGGTTGCCCGAGGCGGCCACCGCGAAGGCCAGCGCCACCAGGAAGGCCACGTTGAGGCTCTGCGCGTAGATCGACAGCACGATGGAGATCGCGCCGATGACGAACGCCGAGATCCGGGCGACGTTGACCTCCTGCCGTTCCGATGCCTGGCCGCCCTTGACCACGTTGGCGTAGAAGTCGTGGGCGAGGCTGGACGAGGAGGCCAGGGTGAGACCGGCGACCACGGCCAGGATGGTGGCGAAGGCCACCGCCGCGATGATCGCCAGCATCGCCGCGCCGCCGATCTCGCCACCGAGAAAGTCGATGCCAAGCGCCTGGGCCAACTGCGGAGCCGCCGTGTTGCCGGCCTTGTCCTGCTCGGTGATGGCCTTGCTGCCGACCAGGGCTGCCGCACCGAAGCCCAGGGCCAGGGTGAACAGGTAGAAGGTGCCGATGATGCCGATCGCCCAGAGCACGCTCTTGCGGGCTGCCTTGGCGGTCGGCACCGTGTAGAAGCGGATCAGGATGTGTGGCAGGCCGGCCGTACCGAGCACTAGGGCGATGCCGAGCGACAACAGGTCCACCTTGTTGTAGAAGGTCTGTGTCGCGTTGCCGGCCACCTCGACGCCGTACCGTAGCCCGGGTTCGAGGAAGGCATCCCCCTTGCCGGAGGCTGCGGCAGCGTCGCCGAGCAGGGCGGACAGGTTGAACTTGTAGTGCGCCAGCACCATCACCGTCATCACCAGGGTGCCGCCCATCAGCAGCACGGCCTTGATGATCTGTACGTAGGTGGTGCCCTTCATGCCGCCCACCGTGACGTAGATGATCATCAGGGCGCCGACCAGGATGATGGTGGCGACCTTCGCGGTCTCCGCCCCCATGCCGAGGAACGTGGTGCCGGGCCGGATGCCCAACAGCAGCGCCACCAGCGCGCCAGCGCCGACCATCTGCGCCAGCAGGTAGAAGATCGAGACGGTGATGGTGGAAACGGCGGCGGCGGTACGCACCGGCTTCTGCCGCATCCGGAACGCCAGCACGTCGGCCATCGTGTAGCGGCCCGAGTTGCGCAGCAGCTCTGCCACCAGCAGCAAGGCGACCAGCCAGGCCACCAGGAAGCCGATCGAGTAGAGGAAGCCGTCGTAGCCGTACAGGGCGATCATGCCGGCGATGCCCAGGAACGACGCGGCCGACATGTAGTCGCCGCCGATGGCCAGACCGTTCTGGAAACCGGAGAACGACCGGCCACCGGCGTAGAAGTCGTTCGCCGTCCGGGTCTGTCTGCTGGCCCAGATCGTGATGCCCAGGGTCACCGCCACCAGGACCAGGAACAGGACGATCGTCAGGGTACGGGCGGTGCCGTTGTTGGTCGCCGCAGCCAGAATGTCGTTCATCGCGCCTCCTCCCCGTCTTCCAGTTCCGCCCGGATCCGGTCAGCGACCGGGTCGATCCGGCGGCTGGCGTACCGGGAGTAGAGCCAGGCGATCAGGAACGTGGAGACGAACTGGAGCAGCCCGAAGACGAGCGCGACGTTGATGTTGCCGACCAGTTTGGCGCCCATGAAGTCGCGCGCGTACGCGGACAGGATCACGTAGAGGGCGTACCAGAGGAAGAACGCCACTGTCATCGGGAAGACGAACCGACGCAGGGCGTTTCGCAGACCGATGAACTCTTCGGACCGCTGTACCTCGACGTACCGGTCGCCCGTGGGGACGGTGGCCGGTGCGGGAGTATCCGTTGACATGCGCGAATCACCACCTTGGCAGGTGTGGGGGAAAGTTTCGCGCACGGTAGGGAGCCGGGTCGCTACCCCGGAAGCGGTAAGCCGGACGGTGGTCGGCGGCTGCGCCGAACGGGCCGGTACGTGCGCCGAGTGACCTGCGTCACGCCGTTCGGCGCGCTGCCGTGATCGTCCGATCGGTGGGCAGGTGACGGGTTGCTGTGATCGTCCGGTCAGCGGGCAGGTGACGGGTTGCGGCGACAGCTGGGTGGGGGGCGCGTGTAACGGGAGAGCTGGCTGAAGGCAATAGCGGATGTGAGAGAGAAGGCGGCAGAACCAGCAGACGACATTGAGGAGCCGGACCTGAGACCCAGTGATCTCGTCGCAGCGGAACCGGAACTGATCCGTCGCATCGGCCGGGACCGGGCGGCGCTCGAAATCTTCTACACCGAGTACTACCCCGCAGTGCTCCAGTACTTCACCCGGCGACTGCGCGACCCGCACGACGTTGCCGATCTCGTGGCGGACACGTTCCTCGCGGCGATCGACACCGCCGCGCGGTTCGATTCACGGCGCGGACGTCCGCTGGCCTGGCTGCTGGGCATCGCCCACAACTCGCTGCGCCACTTCTACCGGCAACGGGAAGCGGACCGTAAGGCGGTGGGCCGCTTTGCCGGGCGTCGGCTGCTCGACCCGGAGGACATCGTTCGCATCGAGGAGCAAATCGACGCCGAGCAGCGGGCTTGTCAGGCCAAGGGTCTCCTACGCGAGTTGTCTGCCACTGATCGTGAGCTGGTCGAACTGGTTGATCTTGGTGGGCTGACGCCGCGGGAGGCCGCGAAGGCGATGGGGCTGCTACCGGGGACTGCCCGGGTCCGGCTCTTCCGAGCCAGGGCAAGGCTGCGCACGACACTGGACCCTCAGGAGGGAACCGCATGACTCAGTTCCGCCAGGCACTGCTCGATGAACTGATGACCAGGGTCACCGACCCATCCAGCCAGCCTGCGGCGGCACCCGACCCCGCCCCCGCACCCAGGCGCGGTCGAGGGCTGGTGCTCGCCGTCGGCGGCCTGGCCGTACTCGCCGTTGTCGCCGGGTGGTTCACGATCGGTGCACCCACCACCCCGGCGTACGCGGTGACGACGCAGTCGGACGGCACGGTCACCGTCACCTTCAACCACATCGCCGACCCCGCCGAGGTCAATCGGTCGCTGCGCGAGGCCGGTGTACGTGCCATCGTGATGCTGCCCAAGCCGGCTGAATCGTGTCCGGTCGCGGACCGGGGAACGCCAGTGCTGGTCGGACTGGCTTCGGCGAACTCGACGAGTCGGGCCATCGCCACGTTGGACGAGGGCAGGGCCAATGTGGCCCGGCTCCGGCCGGACCAGATCCTCGCCGGGACGGTGCTGGTTCTGGTGCCGATGGACCACGGACCTCGCGGAGAGCCCGGTCTGCACCTGCGACTCGGCCATTATCGGGAGCCGGGGCCGAAGTGCGTTACGGACGACTGGAGTTGAAATCGATCTGACAGTTCCAAGGTGACGGTCGGCCGGAACGATCAGTCGGACAGCTCCGGCTGCTGTCCAGCCGACAGTCGGCCCAGGCGGCTAGCGCCTGTTTCAGAACGGGCCCTAGACGAGCCGCTCTACTGCGCGGGCGACGAGGTCGTCGGCCTCCTGTTCGGAGTACACCTCTGGCAGCGTGAGGCGCTCGACGATCAGCCAGTTCAGCGCCATGTGCAGCAACCGCACCGAGGTCGCGTCGGCAAGCGAACGCATAGGGCCATTCATAATTCTGCTCGGTCAGTTCGCCAGCTCGCGGTATCGGCCCCGGTGGTGCAGTAGCGGCGGCAGGTCGCCGACCAGCTCGACCGCCTCGATCGTCGCCTCGACCAGCAGGTTCCAGCCGTACTCCCGGCTGCTGTCCAGCCGGCAGCCGGCCCAGGCGGCGGCGTCGGCCGGCACCGGGCCGTACTCGGTGGAGGTCCAGGAACCGGTGGCGAAGAGGCCGCCCGGCGCGGGAAAGAGCCCGGCGAACCGGTCGGCAAGCTGCCGGTGCCCGGGATGCAGTGTGGCGACCGCGAACCGGCCGCTGGCCGATGCTGCCGCCCAGAAGTCCGACTCCTCGTCGATCAGACCGAGTAGCCGGGCCGGCTCGCCGTCGGCAACTACCGTGGAGGAGACGGTGAGACCCGCCGGTCCCGGAGCCGTCCAGAGGGTCACCGACGCGGCCAACCGACCCCGCAACCGGCGTACGGGGGAACGCTCGTCTACCGGTGTGGCGAACGGATCGGTGTGGTGGATCTGGGCACCCGGTTCTGGATTCACGTGAAACATTCTGGCCCGTCCGCCCTGCTCACAGCGGGGCGGATGGGCCAGCGTCGGGGTCGGTGGCGAGTGACTGCCGGGCGGCGTCGAGTACCACCGGGTCGGTGCAGCCCTCGGCGTACCCGGCGATGCGACGGTGGATGTCCCGGCGTAGCAGCCAGACGCCGATCCGGTCGGCGATCGGGCGGATGAATCCCGGCCGGCAGCGGAAGCTGTACCGCCAGGTGGCGATGGTGTGCCCTGGTTCGGCGGCTGGCGCGAACCGCCAGCCGCCGGCGAAGATCTCGAAGAACCACGGTCCGCGCACCATCTTCATGCCGACGTGGCTCGGTGGCGCGTAGGAGACGTACTCGCTGACCATGCTCAGGCCGTGCCGGGAGCGGGTGAAGGTGCGTACCCCCTTGCCGGGGCGGGTTGCGCCGTCAGTGAAGTGCTGTTCCCGGACGAACCGATCCCACCGGTACCTGATCGGCGCGGTGGTCTGGGAGACCGCGAAGGCCAGCTCCGGGGGTACGGAAACGGTGGTCACCGCCTCGACGACAGGCATCGGCCCATTGTCGGTGGCGGCAGCAACCTGTCAGCGGCGTGGGGTGACCGTGGCCAGCAGTTCGGGCATCCGGCGGTCGAGTACGTCGCCGGCCAGGTAGGTGCCGAGCAGCACCGCGCCGACGCCGTACGCCGCACCAACCGGCAACGCCAGCCACAACCAGACGTCACCGAGCAGAGCCGTCGCCAGCACGGCCGGGACGCCCAGCGTGGCGGCGGCCAGCATCGCCACGAAACTCAACAGGCTCTTGGCGATTCCGGCGCCGGTGTTGATGGCGAACGGGTTGCTCGTCTCCGGCAGCGCGTACGCCCCGAGGATCGACGTGTAGAGGGTGACCGCCAAGCCGGCCCCGTACGACGCGAACAGGGTACCCGCCGCGACGCCGAACCAGCCCGGTTCCCGTAGGAAGAACGGCAGCACGACGGAGATCACGACCAGCAGCGGCACGATGTATAGGGAGAAGGCGACCACCCGGGCGCGCAGTTCCGTCCGCCCGGAGACCCCGGCGATCACGTTGGCCGCGTACGCGCTGCCGTCGAAGCCGAACTGGTTGGCCAGCGTGATCGCCGCGAGGATGCCGACGAAGAGCATCGACAGGCTGAGCATCGTCGGCGACGCGTCGAAGTCGGCCCCCTGGATCATCTCCTGGCCATCCACGTCGAGCATCCCTCGGCTGCCCACGTTCACCATCACCGGTACGAAGACACCGATCACGGCAATGGTGATCAGGTTGGAGCGGCGACGGGCGTCCCGCCACCAGTAGCGGGCCTCCCGGGCCACCAGCGCGCCGTACCGGTCCCGGGGGAGCCAGGACAGGACCCGAGGGAAGAGCTGTGCCACGGCACCACCCGGTAAGGGCTTGCCGGTGGCGGCGGGACCGCTGCTGGCCGCTCCCACCATCGCCGACTCCAGCGACCGGGACCACCACCAGAGCAGCGCCACGATGGTTACCACCGCGATCAGCAGCTTGACCAGGGCAGCCCAGGCGCGGCCCTCGGCGACGTCGATACCGGCTGTGAAGGGGGCACCCAGCGGCGTCCAGCCGACGATTCGCGCCACCTTTTCCAGTTGGTCGAGGTCGACCCGACCAGCAGAGCTGGCGAGCGCGATCTGCAACGGGGCGATCAACGCGGCGAGCACCGCCAGCAGCACCGCAGCCAGGTCCCGTACCCGACGGGACCGCAACATGGTGGCGAAGGCGCTGGTCACCGCCCGGCTGACCGCGACACAGATGAGGAACCCGGCGGCGGTGCCGAGCAGGGCGACCACAGCGGCCGACCAGCCACCCAACGCGCCAGCCGTGACCACCAGGCCGAGGGTGGCGATCAACGTGGCAACGGCCGGAATACCGATCAGCGCGGCGGCGAACAGGCCGGTGACCAGCGTGCGTCGGGACAGCGGCAGCAGCGCGAAGCGGGCCGGGTCGAGCGACTCGTCCACGCCGAAGAACACCAGCGGCAGGAACAGCCAGCCGAGGACCAGCAGGCCGCCGCCGAGGCCGGCCACGGTCATGGCCACGCCCAAATTGTTGGCCAGACCGGGGAGGGCGAAGAGCAGGAAGCCCATGGCGGCGAACCAGAGCCCGGCGAGCACACCGAGGATGAAGAGCGCGATCCGCCAGCCCTGGCCCCGGAAGTTGTTCCCGAGGATTCGTAGCTTGAGGCGTACGAAGTGTCGGGCGCGGACCGGTCGGGCCTGGGCGACCTCGTCGTGGGCCACCGGAGCGGCGACGTTCACAGTTTCCACCTCACGTTCGCGACTGCGGGGCTCGCAAGCTCAACTCGCATTCCGGCCCGGCCGCGTCCCACGCGAGCCACCCCGGAACGCTCGCTTTTCGCGCTCAAAGCCACGCCAGCTCCTCGCCCGTGGCGGTACGACCGCCCACCACCTCGACGAAGACGTCCTCCAGGGAGCGGCCGGCGCGTACCTCGTCGATGGTGCCGACCCGCTTGATCATGCCGCCGGCGAGGATCGCCACGTGGCTACAGATCCGCTCCACCACTTCCATCACGTGACTGGAGAAGATCACCGTGCCGCCGTTGGTGACGTACCGGTGCAGGATGTCCCGGATCAGCGCGGCGGAGACCGGGTCGACGGCCTCGAACGGCTCGTCGAGCACCAGCAGTCGAGGGCCGTGCAGCAGGGCGCAGGCCAGGCCGATCTTCTTCTTCATGCCGGCGGAGTAGTCGACGACCAGGGTCCGTCCCGCGTCGGCCAGGGCCAGTACGTCGAGCAGCTCCCGGGCCCGCTGGTCGACCACCGCCGGGTCCATGCCCCGCAGCAGACCGTGGTACGCCAGCAGTTCCGCCCCGTTGAGCCGGTCGAAGAGTCGTACGCCGTCCGGCATGACCCCGAGCAACTGCTTGGCCTGGATCGGGCTGGCCCACACGTCGTGACCGAGTACCCACGCGCCCCCGGCGTCGGGGCGGAGTAGCCCCACCGCCATGGAGAGGGTGGTGGTCTTGCCCGCGCCGTTGGGGCCGAGTAGCCCGTAGAACGAGCCGGCCGGCACGTCGAGGTCGACGCCGGACACGGCGATCTTGGTGTCGAAGCGCTTGACCAATCCATGGAGGGCCAGGGCAGCGGGCGCGGGACCATTCATGTCACCGACCGTATCCGCTGCTCGCACGGCATAGCTCGGGCCTGGGTATGAACTGCGCCTCCCCTTCCAGCGGGACCACACCTCCACCGGCCGATGGACGGACCCACCGGGGCGTCCCGGCCGCGAATCAGAGCCGGAGCGTCTCCGGGGCGTGCAGCCGGAGCATGGTGGCACCGACTTCGGCGGGTACGCGGTGCCGGGTGAGCATCGACACCGCCACCATCACGGTGAAGGCCAGCGGTACGGACCACGCGGCGGGCTGGGCGATCAGGGTCGCCGGCCAGCCGCTCAGCGGTGGACCGACGACGGTGAGCAGTACGGCCAGCGCAGCCGCCCCGCCTCCGGCCAGGATGCCGGCCGCCGCGCCGACGTCGGTCAGCCCACGCCACCAGCTGCCGAGCACCAGCAGTGGGCAGAAGCTGGACGCGGCGACCGCGAAGGCCAACCCGACCACCTGTGAGACGTCCAGGCCGGAGACGTTGAGCGCGAGTACCACCGGCACCAGCCCGGCGAAGAGCGTCGCCAGCCGGAAGTCGCGGACCGACCCGTGCCCCAGCACGTCCGTGGAGATCACTCCGGCGACGCTGGTGAGCAGGCCGGAGGAGGTGGAGAGGAAGGCCGCGAACGCCCCGGCGGCGACCAGGGCGGCCAGCAGCCGTCCGGTCAGACCGTCCCCGAGTGCGGCCCCGGGCAGCAGCACCACCACCGCGTCGGTCTGCCCGGTGACCAGCAACTGCGGGGTGTAGATCCGGCCGAGTACGCCGTACAGGGTGGGCAGCAGGTAGAACGCGCCGACCAGGGCTAGCACGACCAGGGTGGTCCGGCGGGCCGCCGCCCCGTCGGGATTGGTGTAGAACCGCACCAGCACGTGCGGCAGTCCCATGGTGCCGAGGAAGGTCGCCAGGATCAGCGAGTACGTGGCGAACAGCCCCCGGTCGTCGCTGCCCGCCGCACTGGGCAGCAGCCAGTCCAGCCCGTTCGCCACGGTCACGCCGGAGACCTCCGGCACCGGGTCACCGGCGGCGAAGGAGAGTTCGTCGCCGGGGCGTACCGCGTGGGTCGTGCCGTCGGCCAGGGTGAGGGTCGCGGCCTCCTCGACCACGACGGTGGTGGCGGTCCGGAAGGTTGGCCCCTCCGGCGGGGTTACCGCCGGCCGACCGTCGGCCTGCCAGTGCAGCACCAGGAAGATCACCGGTACGGCGAGCGCGGTCAGCTTCAGCCAGTACTGGAACGCCTGCACGAAGGTGACCGCCCGCATCCCGCCCAGCGCCACGTTGGCGGTGACCACCGCACCGACCAGCAGCGCACCCACCTCGTACGGGGCCCCGGTGACCGTGGTCAGGGTGAGCCCGGCCCCCTGCAACTGCGGTACGAGGTAGAGCCAGCCGATGAAGACGACGAAGAGGGTGGCGAGTTTGCGGAGCCGCCGTGACCCGAGCCGCAGCTCGCAGAAGTCGGGCAGGGTGAAAGCCCCCGACCGGCGCAGCGGCGCGGCCACGAAGAGCAGCAGCGCCAGGTAGCCGGCGGCGAAACCGACCGGATACCAGAGCATGTCGACGCCGTCCCGGAGGATCAGCCCGGCGATGCCCAGGAAGGAGGCGGCCGACAGGTATTCGCCCCCGATCGCGGCGGCGTTCCAGGTGGGGCTGACCATCCGGGAGGCGACCAGGAAGTCGGAGGTGGTGCGGGCCATCCGCAGCCCGTAGAACCCGATCGCGACGGTGGCCAGGGTGACCGCGACGATCGCCGGTACGACGAAGGCGTGGTCCATGTTCACCGTTCCGGCCGCTGGACCAGGTCGGTGAAGTCCTGCTCGTTGCGTTCCGCCAGATAGACGTACGCCCACCCGACCGCGACCAGGAACGGGAACGAGACCGCCCCGAGCAGCAGCCAGGGCAGGTTGATCCCGAACAGTTTCACCGTTCCCACCGCCGGGGCGATCGCGAACAGCAGCGGCAGTCCGCCCAGCCCGATGACGACGACCAGTGCCATCCGTACGGCGAGGGCGAGTTGGGCTCGGACCAGGCCCCGGACCAGCGCCTCACCGACCCGGGTCTGCTGGGTCAGTTCGGCGCGGGTCCGGTCCGCCCCGGTATGCCGTGCCGCCACTTCGGACAGCACGATGCGGGTCCGGCTGGCGGTCGGCGGTGCTGCTCGCTCACGGGATGGTTCGGCGGGGGCGGCCACTTCGGCAGTCTCGCCGCCCACCACCGAATGTCAAGGGTTCGGTCAGCGTCGCGGCATCTGCCAGCAGTCGGCGGGATCGTAGACGACTGGTTCATTCGGGAGCAGATCCCGGGCCCGGGATCTGCCGAGGTTCGCCCTGCGCCAGTCGTCCGGTTCGTAACGCAACCGGGCCGCGACTGAGTCGACCACGCAGCTGCGGATCTCGTTCGGCAGCCGTTCGAGGGCTGGCACAGCGTCGGCGGAGAGCTGGGACAGGTAGTACACGTCGAGGTTGCCGGTCCGCTCGTACCGGTCGATGTTCTGCTCGGCGATGAACCGGTCCGGGTTGAGCCCGGCGAGCCCGAGCAGGGTTAGTACCGCCGTGCCCAGCACCAGCCGGGGCAACCAGGTGGCGCGCAGCCGGATGCCGGCCAGCAGAACGAGTACGAAGATGACGCCGAGCCAGAGTTCGCAGGCGAACACCAGCAGTCGTAGCCGGGTTGCGCCGTATGCCTGGGTGTAGACGTTCATGCGGTAGAGCGCGGAGGCCACGATGACCAGGCTGAGCAGGGCGAGCACGCCGAGCAGCAGGCGCAGCACGATCCGGTCGGCCCGGGTGTTCCGAGGGGCCCATCGGGTGGCTCCGGCGATGACCAGCAGGGTGAGCCCGGAAACGATCAGCAGCTGCCAGAAGCCGCCCCGGGCGTACTCGGCGTAGGTCGGTCCGGCCTCGGCCAGCACGTGCCGCGAGCCGCCGAAGAGCACGGTGATCTGCACCAGCACGAACGCGGCGAAGAGCAGGTCGAGCAGGGCCACCGGTAGGGCCCACTCCAGCCGGCGAACCCGGGCCGGCTGCCCCTCCAGGCCGGTCAGGTCGGGCGGAGCAGTGAGCAGGTGAGCCGCCCCGAGCAGCGCGACGAGCATGATCGGGAAGAGGAAGAACCAGCGGCCGAGGTCGTCCACGGACAGGGTGGGAAGCAGCCCGCTGAGCAGGTCAGCGAAGGCGGCGTCAGCGGAGGCGAACAGAGCACCGAAGACGACGAGCAGGCCGACCGAGACGGCCACGGTGGCGAGGAGCCGTCCCACGGAGTAACCCCTGGTCCGGGGTCCGGTGCGGTTCATGCCGCGCGCCGTCCAGGGCATCGCCCGGAACACGGCCACGACCGGCAACCAGGCCCCGTACAGCATTCCGCCCAGTGAGCGTCCGCCGGTCACCGCCAGGCACGCGGTCACCCCGGCGGTCAGGACACAGAGTACGAAGAGCCAGCCGGCTGCCCGTACCGTGCCGACTCCGATCAGGGCCACGGTCGCCGCCGCCCAGACCACCCGGTCCAGGCCGATCCGGGTACGGCGTACCACCGGTTGGGCTGCCGACGGTTGCTGTCCTGGCGGGGCCTGGTCCGTCTTGGCCGGTTCGGTCCTATTTTTGTCCGTTCTGGTCTGGTCCGGCACCCCCGTGCCCTCGGGCCGGACCTCGTCCCGGGAGTTGTTCCGGACCTCGTCCCGGGCGTTGTCCCGGGACCGACCGATCACCGCAGCCGTGGTCAGTGCTGCTGTGCCGGCGACGACGCCGACCAGCCAGCCGACACCTGGCCGGTTCAGCGGAATGCTCACCGCTCCGATCGCTGCGGCTGCGGCCACCGCGCCAAGTACCGGCCGATGGATTCCGCTCGCCGGCCCCGGCCAGCGTCGGTACATCGGTGACGGCTGGATAGGTGGGAACAGCGGTTTAGGGGGATTCCAGTACTGTCCCGGCGGCGGAGGCGGCAGTACTGTCCGGAGGCCCGGCGGACCGCCCGGCTGCGACGCGACGGCTGCGGGCGCTTGTACTGCCGGTGCTGCTGGCGGTGTTGCCGGTGTTGCTGGCGGTGTTGCCGGTGTTGTCGACTTTGGTTTTGCCGGCGACTCCGGCTTCGCTGTCGAATCCGCTGCCGGGGCAGCTGATGACGGGTCGGCCGCAGGCGGTACCGGCGGTTCGGGGGTCGAACCGGACGCCTCGGGCGGGTTGCTGGTCAAGCTGCCTCCGATCGGATGGCGGTCAGCGGAAGGGTTACCTGAATGCGGCATCCGGTGCGGGTCCGGCCCGAGGGTGCCGCCGGTGGGTCCGTGACGGTGATGGAACCGCCGTGCAGTTCCACCGCCCAATGCGCGATGGCCAGGCCGAGGCCGGTACCGCCACCGCTGGTGCGATCGCCTCGGGTGAATCGTTCGAACACCCGCGAACGTTCCTCGATCGGAATCCCGTCGCCCTCGTCGATCACCTCGAACCGCACTTGCCCGGCCTGCGGCTCGGCGGTGACGAGGACGGTTCCACCGGGTGGACTGTGCCGGGCCGCGTTGTCGAGCAGGTTGGCGAAGACCTGGTGCAGCCGCCATGGGTCGGCCTCGATGGTCAGGTCGGTGGCTGGCTGGCGTACCTCGAAGTGCACCGCCCGGCCGGCACCGGCAGCGGTCACCTCGGCCTGCCGTACCGCGTCGTACAGGAAGTCGGCCACATCCAGCCGGACCGGCCGTAGCGGCACCACCCCGGCGTCCAGCCGGGACAGGTCGAGCAGTTCGCTGACCAGGTGCCCGAGCCGTTCGGTCTGGGCCAGCGCCACCCGGAGCGTGGCGGGTTCCGGCTCGGCCACCCCGTCGACGATGTTCTCCAGTACGCCCTGAAGGGCGGTGATCGGCGTACGCAACTCGTGCGAGACGTTGGCGATCAGCTCGCGCCGCCGCCGGTCGGACTCGGACAGATCCGCCGCCATCTGGTTGAAGGCGGTGGCGAGTTCGCCGACCTCGTCCCGGGAGGTGGCCCGGACCCGGCGGGTGTAGTCGCCCCGGGCCATCGCCCGGGCCGCTGCGGTCATCTCCCGCAGTGGTGAGGTCATGCCGTGCGCCATCACCTGTGAGGCCAGCAGGGCGACGGTGATGGCGACGATCAACGTCTTGGGTGGCACCCAGCCGATCCCGATGATGAAGACGCCCATGCCGACCGCGCCAGCGGTGACCAGCAGGATGCCCAGCTTCAGCTTGATCGAGCGGACCGGGTCCAGCGGGCGGGGCAGCAGGTCCAGCGCCCGGTTGATCCGGTCCCAGAACCTGCTCACGGGCGTACGTCCAGGGCGTAGCCGACCCCGTGCACGGTACGAATAAGGTCCGCCCCGAGCTTGCGGCGTAGCGCCTTGACGTGGCTGTCGACCGTACGGGTACCGGACCCTTCCGGCCAGCCCCAGACGTCGGCCAGCAGCCGCTCCCGGGGCAGTACGGTGCGCGGCCGGCCAGCCAGGTGCACCAGCAGATCGAACTCGGTGGGGGTGAGGTGGGCCTCTACGCCGGCCCGCCGTACCCGCCGCTCGGCCTGGTTGATCTCCAGGTCGCCGATCCGCAGCGTGGCCGGGGTCGAGGCCGGGGTCGGGGTGGCGGCCGCCCGGTCCACCCGGCGCAGCAGGGCGTGTACCCGAGCGGCCAGTTCCCGCAGCGAGAACGGCTTGGTCAGATAGTCGTCGGCCCCGACGGCCAGACCGACCAGCAGGTCGGTCTCATCGTCCCGGGCGGTCAGCATCAGCACCGGCACCGGCCGGTCGGCCTGGATTCGCCGGCACACCTCCAGGCCGTCGAAGCCCGGCAGCATCACATCCAGCACGACGAGATCCGGCTGCCAGGTGCGGACGGTTTCCACCGCGCTCGGACCGTCCCCGGCGATGGTGACGATGAAGCCCTCTGCCCGGAGCCGGGCCGCCACTGATTCGGCGATGGTGCGCTCGTCCTCCACGACCAGGACGCGACGTTCCTTCATGGAGCAGGACTCTAGGCAGCAGTCGTGGAGAGCCATAGCGCACGTTGTGAATAACCTGTGGAGAACTCCGTTTTCCTGTGGATAACTTTCAGAGTCTGTGGATAACCATGGCGCACCGCGAGTTGCCAGCTGCACACATCTGCCCGTCCTGACCGGCTCTACTGCGACCGGTCAGGCGGTGACGTTGAGGTCTCCGCCGGGCAGCATGCGGCCCGCCTCAGCCAGAAAATCGTCCACCGCTCGGCGGTCGCCGCCCTCGTCGGCCAGCAGGGCGATCACCAGTACCGTCACCACGGCTATCGACTGGGCTGCATCGATCGGACGCATCCGCCGGTCGCCGAGCGCGGTCCGGATGAGGTCATCCGCGACGAACGGATCGATCCACGCGCCCGAGTAGCGTTGCCGCACCCGGGTCAGGAAGCGGTCCAGCGTGGCGGGATCCCGACGTGCCGGAAACCGGCGGTCGACAGCGAGCACGAACGCGGCGGCGAGGAACTCGGCGTAGCGGTGGCTGCGTTTACGCCGGACAAGGAGGTCCAACCAGCGCCGGTAGCCTCGGATGTCCCCCTCGCACAGGCGGAACAGAGTCTTGGCGCAGGCCAACCCGTCAACGCCATCCTGGTTCAGATGATTCGACCGTCGGACCGCTGCTCGCCAGCCCTGATTGTCGGCAAACCAGGTAAGTCGCTGCCGCCAGACCGGCAGCCTTGTCACTGGTGCCGGACAGGTCCGCTGGTCGAACTGCGCCATAGCGATCAGTCGACCGGCGGTCAATGCGCCGGCCAGCACCGTGTCGGCCGAGCCCCGGACCAGCGGTACCAGCCTGGCCAGCCGGATCTGACCGCGCTGCGCCAGGTCGACACCGGACAACCCCTCGGTGTACGCCGTTGCCGCCGCGCCACCGACCTGTAACCGTGCCAGCAGCGTGTCCAGTCGATCTGCCGCGACCTGCCACTGTTGATCCGCCGCATGGATATTCGGAGTGTCGATCCCGCTTACGAGCAGATGCGCTCGGGTTCGATCTACCCGGTCCCGAAGTCCAGCGAGGGCGTTGGCGACTCCGCGCATGCTGGCCTGTGCCGCGTCCACGGCGTCGACCACGTCCCCGGTGCTGCCGGGCGAGCTGACTTCCGGCACTTGGAGTACTCGACCGATGCCGGCAGTCAGCGCCTTGATCACATCGTTGGTTAGGGCGAGCGCGTCGCCCCAGCATCGGGTCGCCCGCGTCGGTAGTGGATGCGACGAGCCGGCGGCGGCCCGGGCCAGGCGATCCACCGCCGCGCCCATGACGAAATACGCCTCTCGCAGCTCATCGACCGCGTGACTCGCGCTCCACGCGGCATCCCTGATCACCTGTACGGGGTCTGGCTCAGCCTCGGCCATCCGGGCTTCCTCACCTTTGGGCTAGGAGTGTTGGGGCAGCGCCACAGCCAACCAACCAGCTTGCCGAACCAACCAGAGGGCGGCGCTGCCCCAACAAACATCCGGGTGTCCACCCGGGGGAACCAGCTCTAGTGCCAACCCGAGCAGGTCGACCGAAGCCTATGCCAATAGGTGACATAGGTCAACCGTGTGCTTTGAGTGCACAGGGTGAGCATGATCGAATCGGGGTGCCAACCCGAAAGGACCCACCGTGCCTGCGATTCCGCTGAGTTACGTCAACATCGCCGCAGACCTCACAGCCAGAATCGAGGCCGGCGAGTACGAACCGGGTTCAAAGTTGCCCTCGTACACGCAGCTTGCCGATCTTTACTCGGTTTCCTTCTCGACAGCGGCGCGTGCGGTCGCATTGCTCCGAGACCGTGGTGTTGTCATCGGATCACCCGGTCGAGGAGTCTTCGTTGCTGAGCGGCCGGGCGGCGAATAGGTGTCTGTCTAGCCTGACTGGAACACCACGTACGTCATTGCGGCGGAATGAGGTACGTGGTGTTCCACCGACGCGGAAGCCGTCGGCGCGCAGCCGGCTTCAGCGCCAGACTGGCGAGCTGGCGGGTCAGCGGTTCCAGTCCTGCTTGGCGGCGCGTACGAGTTTGTCCTTCAATTCTCGGGTGTGCCGGCGGCTGACCGGCAGTTCGCTGCCGTCGATGACCACGACGTAGCCGGAGTTGGCCAACCGAAGCTCGGCGATGAGCCTGATCTGCACCAGATAGGAACGGTGGATCCGGACGAAACCCGCGTCCGCCCAGCGGTCGGCGAGGGTTGCCAGCGACACCCGGACCAGGTGTGAGCCCTCCGAGGTGTGCAGCCGTGCGTAGTCGCCCTGCGCCTCCACCCAGCGCACCGACGAGCGGGGCAGCATCCGGGTCGTACCGGCCAGTTCGACCGGGATGGTCGGATCCTCCTCGGCGCGGGCCAGCGCGGCCGGGTGTGACGGTACGACCCGGGAGCTGACCACCCGACGTAGCGACTCGGCGATGCGCTCGGCGCGTACGGGTTTGCGGACGTAGTCGGTGACGCCGAGGTCGAACGCGTCCACCGCCCCGTCGTCGTACGCGGTGACGAAGACGATTGCCGGTGGTCGGGCAAACCGGCGCAGCACCCGGGCCAGTTCCATGCCATCCAGTCCGGGCATCCGGATGTCCAGGAAGACCGCGTCAACGTCGGTGTCCCGCAGTACCCGCAGCGCCTCGGTGGCGTCGGCGGCGGTGTACAACCGGGCGACCCGCGGGTCGGCGCGCAGGTGGTAGGCCAACTCGTCCAGCGCCGGTGGTTCGTCGTCCACCGCGAGCACCCGCAGGAAACCCGTCACGTCATCTCCTCGCTGCGCTCGGTGCCGTTATGTTCGCCCCGGATCATGGGTTCGCCCGTACGTGACGGTGGAACTTCGGCACCCGCATGCTCACCTTCGTACCGGAACCGAGGCCGGTCTCCACGACCAGGCCGAACTGGTCGCCGAAGACCGACCGTAGTCGCTCATCCACATTGGACAAACCAACGTGTTGCCCGGCGTCGTCGTTCGGGTCGGTGGCCGCCAACTCGGCGATTCCTACGGTCAGCAGTTCCGGGTCCATGCCCACTCCGTCGTCCTCCACCGTGATGTGGCATTCCGTCCCGGCGTCGCGCGCCTCGATGCTGACCATGCCGGTGCCGGGCTTGCGCGACAAGCCATGTTGTACGGCGTTCTCGACCAGTGGTTGCAGGCAGAGGAACGGCACACTGACCGGCAGCACCTCCGGGGCGATCTGGAGGCGTACCTGGAGTCGGTCACCGAACCGGGCCCGCTCGATGGTGAGGTAGCGGTCGATCGACCGCAGCTCCTCGGCCAGCGTGGTGAACTCGCCGTGTGCCCGGAACGAGTACCGGGTGAACTCGGCGAATTCGAGGATCAGCTCGCGAGCCTGTTCCGGGTCGGTACGCACGAACGAGGCGATGGCGGTCAGCGCGTTGTAGATGAAGTGCGGGCTGATCTGGGCGCGCAGCGCGCGTACCTCGGCACGGGCCAGTCGCTCCCGGGACGAGTCCAGCTCGGCCAGGGCGAGTTGTGCCCCGGCCCAGTCGGCGGTCTCCAGGGTGGCCTGCACCAGACCCGGTGCCGGCTGACCGTCGGCGATCGCCACCAGTGCCCCGGTGGCTCGACCGCCCGGCCCGGTCAGCGGCGCGACGACCGCACCCCGGACCGGACAGTCGACCCGGTCGCACGGCAGTTCCGCGTCACCGAGCACCGTCGACCGGCCGGCGGCGATGGCCCGCCGCGCGGCCAGCACCAACTGCTCGCCGTGGTGACTGCCCCGCCCGTCGATCGCCAGCACCTGGTCGGCGTCGACCAGGGCCAGGCCGGCCGCCCCGACGAGCGTCCGCAAATGGCGTACGGCCTTTGTGGCGCCCGTCTGGGTCAGGCCGGCGCGTAGCGGTTCGGCGGCGAGCCCGGCGGTGTGCAGGACTTCGTACGTGGCCCGTTGGGTCGCGGTGGCGATGCCCCGCCGCCCGCGCAGCCGTACGACGGCGAAGAGCGCGGCGCCGAGCGCGCTGACCAGCGCGACGACCGCGAACGCGGCGAACAGGTTCGAGTCCACGCACGAATCCTGGCGAATTTGGTAGTGATCGCCAAGGGGTCGCGCCTGATCGCTATGGAGTCGTCAGTGATCGCCAAGGGGTCTTGCCTGATACCGGTCGCGACCAGCCAGGGTCAGGCCTTGCGGTAGGTGAGGTGGCGCAGCAGCACCTCGGCCGGTCCGCGCCGGGCGGCGCGCCGCATCAGCTCCGCCAGTACGACCGTGCCGAGCCAGGTGGCGACGGCGATACCGGAGGCGGCGGCGTCTCCCAGGTGCTCGCCGAGGCCGCCCGCGTATGGGGCGAAGACCGCGACGAAGACCACCGACTGGAGCAGGTAGCAGGTGAGTGACCGCTGGCCGCACGCGACGAGCGCGGTGGCCACCGGGCCGGGGCGAGCGGTGAAGCGATGCGCGATCAGCCCCAGCAGCGCCGCGTAGCCGAGTCCGCCGGCGATGCCGGTGACGCTGTGCACCGCGTACATGATCACCGCCAGCCAGTCGGCAGGTGCCGACCAGACCTGGGCGTCGATCAGCGCGAGCGGCAGTCCGCCGACCACGGTGAGACCGAGGCCGACGCCCGCCACCCGGCGGAGCAGCGCCAGGTGCTGCCCGGGCTCCTCCAGCAACCGTCGCCGCGCCGCCCAGATGCCGAACAGGAAGGGGGCGATGACGCTGAAGGCCAGCCAGGTGGGCGTCATGCCGGACCAGATCGACACTCGCATGAACGCGGCGACCAGCGGATTGTCCTCCCCGGTCGGCATGGCCTGGTCCTTGCTCGCGCTGACGCTCATCAGTCCGAAGAGCGCCGCCACGACGGTGTGCAGGGCCACCCACAGCCAGGCGTGCCGGAGTACGACTCGGTCCCGGCGGGCCAGCAGGCCAACCATGATCAAGCCCACCAGGCCGTACGTGGCGAGGATGTCCCCGAAGAACAGCAACAGGGCGTGTACGAAGCCGAACGCGATCAGCCACCGGCTACGGCGGCGGAGCAGTCGGCGAGTCTCGGGCCAGGTGGCCCCGGCGGCCATCCGTCGGTTGGCCAGCTGGACCAGGCCGTAGCCGAAGAGCGCGGCAAAGAGCGGCAGGGCGCGGCCGTCCACGAGGGTCACCTGGCCGCCCTGGAGGAACTCACCGAGGTGGGGCTCGGTCGGCTCAGCATGGAGGGCATCGCTCGTCGGGCGGCGACCGCCAAGACCACGCTGTATCGGCGGTGGTCCAACCCGAACGAGGTGCTTCTGGACGCCCTCTACGAGTTGTATCCGCAGGAGGAGCCGTCACCGGGCGCCGACGACCTGCGCGGTGACCTGATCCGCGCGCTGAAGATGATGGTCGACTGGATGAGCACTCCGGCCGCCACCGCAGTCGTGGCGATCATCTTCGAGCGGCAGCGCAATCCGAAACTCGTCGAGGCGCTGTACGAGCGGGTGTTCGACGCGCGCGGCGGCACCTTCACGCTCACCGTGTTACGGCACTACGCCGCCCGCGGCCATTTCGATGGCAAACTCATTACCCCGGTCGTCGCGGACATCGGCGAGGCGCTGGTGACGAAGCGAAGCCTGGACACCGGTCAGCCGCCTACCGATGACGAGCTGGCCGACATCGTGGACCAGGCGATCCTCCCGGCGATCGGGCTGCGCCCGTGAGACGGGTGCCCGTCTAGACGAGTAGTTCCGAAACCTGGTCAGTGGTCGTAAGCGATCAGTGATCGGGTGACGGGTGCTCCGGTCTTGTTGTTGTGCCAGATCCCGGCG